>DASXFM010000284.1:0-2946 GCA_036489615.1 Verrucomicrobiia bacterium
ACCCCTTCACGGGAACCGTCCTGCCCCAGGCTGGTCCAGACGATCAGATAATTACCGCCGATGACACTGATACGCGGGTTGTATTGGTCGCCATAAGTGTAGGCATTGACCAGTTTCACCGAGCCGCCGATGCTATTGGTAAAAGAACGTTCATAGATGTCCCAGCCGTTGTTCGGCGTCGTCAGGTCTTTGGCGCACCATGTCACCATGTAACTCCCATCTGCGGCCGTAGCCACCGCCGGGGAGGAGCAGGGGAAGATTCCAGTATCTACATTAGATTCGTTGCAGGAAGGCGTCGCATTGGACCCGGAAACGGTGTAAAGCCGGTCATAAACGTCCACACTAGGAAATGATAATGAAGTCTGTGGCGCATCAGCCGAATTGGTCACCGCCACCTTGTTCTCCTGCTCAGAAATCCAGGCGACCACAAATCCGCCGTTGTTCAACGCCGCCACTGCTGGATTGCGCTGGTTATACGGAGTAAACAACTGGTTGATTAAAAAATTGGTGCCCAGGGCAATCCCATTTGACGAGAGCAACTGGCCATAGACATCCATCATGCTCGTGGCATTCACCTGGTTGTAACTGCTCCACACAACGATGACATTTCCATTGGAGAGCGGCGCGATGGCCGGGTTGACCTGGGAACCGCTCGTAAAGGTGCTCACACATATGTCCGTGCTGCTCTGCCACAGATTGCTGGCATTTAAAAAGCGCGCGTAAATATGGCTGAGACCGTTTGTCCTAGCCTGCCACGTAAAAGCCGCGCCGCCATTTTTCAACATGACTACGTGAGCATTGGCTGCGTTCGTGCTATTCGCATTTACGGCAAAAGTTGCGCCTGAACCCGAAAGCGTGCTGTTGATCCGCATGGCACTGATGCCTTCGCCCACGGGATCAGTGATATTATCCTGCCAAACGATATAGCCGCCGTTGGTATTCAGGGACAAATCCGGCAAAACCTGGTCGCCGGGCAAAGAACCAATGACCGGATATTCCGTGCCGTAAGCTGCAAAATAATTGGTTTGCCCAAACCCAGCGGCGGGAATTGCCAGGAAGATGGCCCAGCAAAAACAAACAACGACTCGACGGAACAACAACGGCATATGCGATTCGAACGACTTTAGGCGAACTGGAATATTTTGTCCACAACTTCCTGCCACAAAAACCGGTTGAGGCCGCAGATAAAATCGCGGCTTAAACAAATTTTCAATCCAGCTTCTCAATTTCATTTGCTTATTTTCCGATACGGCCAAACATTTCATTTAGCCTCTTAAATCAACGCCGTCTGGCGCTCGCGCAAAACCGATTCTTCCAGCGCCGCCAGCAGCGACCGGAATCCCCAGCGCGCATACAGCTCGCGCAGCCGTTCCGCCTCCGGCGCTCTTACCGCCATTTCCTCCGGCGAAAAATCACAAGCCACTTCGTGCAGCCGCACCAACTCACGGTTGCGCTTCACCGCTTCCCGGCTGCTCACCAGCGCCGCCCGCAACCGGTCCGACTTCACTTCCTCCAGCCGGCCAAACAAATTTTCCACCGAGCCGAATTGGTTCAACAGACTGGCCGCCGTCTTTGGCCCCACCCCGGGAACCCCCGGAATGTTATCCACGCTGTCCCCCGTCAAACTCAGCCAATCCACAATTTGGGAGGGCTCGACGCCTGCTTTATTCCGCACTTGCTCGTCCGTCCAAATCGTTTCCGTTTTATCGTGCGGATTCAGCAATCCAACCCGCGCCGACACCAACTGCATAAAATCTTTGTCCGCGCTGGCGATGACGGTCATCCAGTTCATCTGGTCCGCCCGCCGCGCCAGGCACGCGATCACATCATCCGCCTCAATGCCGTCCCGGCAAAACGACGCCACGCCTGCCGCTCCCAGATAGCTGGCTATCTCGTCGAGCTGCGGCCTCATGTCCTCCGGCATTTCCGGCCGCTGCACCTTATACTCCGGCAACACCGCCATCCGCTCGGCGCTCAACCCGCCGTCCCAAACCACAATCCAATGCGTCGGAACGACAGTCGTCCGCAACTTCGCGAGCATCTTGATGAAACCGTAAATCGCGTTCGTCGGCTGCCCCGTAGGCGAATGCAATTCACGGATCGCATGAAAAGCGCGATATGCGTAAGAGTGTCCGTCAATGATCAGCAGCCGTTCCACAACCCGGATTCAAGCTTTACCCTCTTCAAATTCATTAATGATCCACACCACGATCACTGAAACCCTTTCGGGTTTTATTGCGATCCCGGCGGTTTTATTTCGCCCATCTGGATTTGTCCCTGCGAAGGCGCCGGTTGCCCCGGAACATTATTTTCGGCGAACGGCAATTCATCCTCCGAATGCACCCGGTTTCCCGCCGGGTCAATCAGCGTAACCGTCACAAAA
Organism: Verrucomicrobiia bacterium; assembly: GCA_036489615.1. Lineage (GTDB taxonomy): Bacteria > Verrucomicrobiota > Verrucomicrobiia > Limisphaerales > UBA11358 > UBA11358. Next base: position 2,384 of record DASXFM010000284.1, read on the forward strand.
ATCATCAGGTTCCGCTTCGTCTCGGTCTTTTGATCGCTCTGGAAAAGCCGTCCTAAAATCGGCACGTCCCCCAGCACCGGTACGGAATCTTTGGTCGTATTGAGCGTCGAATCCACCAGCCCGCCCAGGACCACCGTCTGGCCGTCCCAAACGTTGACCGTCGTCGTAATTTCGCGCACCGTGAATAACGGCAGCGCCGTGGGCAGCAACACCACGTTTAGACCGGACGTCGAAAACGAGCCCAGACTCGGCGGGTTTTGGTAGCCGCCAAATTCGATCAGCGACGGGATCAACGTTAAATTGATCGTATAACCGTCCGACAAAACGTCCGGCAGAACGTCCAGGATCGGACCCGTTTCCACCTGTTGCACTTCCGGCGTGATTGCCGATACGCCCGGATTGAACGTATTGTTTTGCCCGTGCGCGCTGAGCGCGACGCCGACGGCGGGGACCGCCAAAAGACCCGCTATTGCCTTGGAAAATTTTTTCATCTTATGCGTTTTCATTATCACCTCACGTTAAATTATTCCTAAATCATCACGGCATCACGGTACTGCGCCGGT
>DASXFM010000316.1:0-7979 GCA_036489615.1 Verrucomicrobiia bacterium
CAATAACTACGCGGGCAATGTTCCGACGTACCTCAATTTTAGCAAAGCGAGCGGAAATGGGGAATTCACTGTCGAAGCGTGGATCAACGAAGTCGAATATGACGGCGTAGGCAACTGCATCGTGGGAGTGGGTTATGGCGGTGGCGGCGAACAATTTGTTCTCGATACCGGGGCGTCTTCGTTAGGTGCTTTGCGATTTTTCGTGCGCAATGCGGCGGGAACGGTCAGCGCAGCGAGCAGCACTGCGGTCGTGGCCAACGATGGTTTATGGCACCACGTCGTCGGCGTCTGTGATGAAGCCGGCGGCCATGTGTATCTCTATCTGGACGGCACCCAAATCGCCAGCGGCACGATCACCGCAGGAAGCGGCATCCTGGCCTCGTCGATGCCTTTAAGCATCGGCGCCCGCGAATCGGCTAATAACAATCCGATCAATTACGATTATCAGTTCTATGGATTGATTGATGATGTTTCCATCTACAACAAGGCTCTGAGCGCAGGCCAAGTGCAGTCAGACTATTTCGCTTCCGGCATCGCGCCCGTCAATGTCCAGGTGCAACCCTCGAACGTGAGCACCAACCAGGGCGCCAATGTGACGTTCACTGCCTCGGTCCAAGGCGGAACGACGCCAGTGACGTATCAATGGTACGACAATAATAACAGCCAGATTACCGGGCAAACCAATGCGACGCTGACTTTGGTCAACGTGCAGACGTCTCAATCAGGTCCCTATTCGGTGACGGTCGCGAACACCTACGGTTCGACGAACGTCCAAGCCCACTTGACAGTGAACCAGGGGGCGGCACAAATCACGCAGGATATCCAGCCGACCAATGTCGTGACGTATGCCACGACGCCAGTGACTCTCTCGGTCCAGGCCTCGGGCACCTTGCCGATCGATTATCAGTGGTACCAGGATGGCGCGGCGGTAACAGGCGCGACGAACTCGAGCTATAGCTTTGCGGCGTTGCTTGGCGCAAATACATATTATTGCGTCATCAGCAATGCCTTCAGCTACAGCGAAGGCAGCGGGCCGGTCACGAGCAGCACGGCATCGGTCACGGGAGAAGCGGTGACTTATGTCAATGCAACGAACTTCAACAGCAAGTTGAAGATCGCCTTTAGCGGCTATAATCGCGCAGAGACCTTGCAGGATTTCCCTGTGCTGGTGAATTTAAGCACAAGCCTCACGGGCTTCTCGTACGGAGGGTTTGCCGGGGCCAATGGCAGTGATTTGCGATTTGCCGATGCTTCGGGCACGCGTGAATTGCCGTATGAGATCAACAATTGGAATCCGAACGGCACTTCCGCAGTTTGGGTGCAGGTTCCGGCGCTCACCGGCACCAATACCTTCATCTGGGCGTATTGGGGCAATGCAAGCGGCACAACACCGCCGGCTTATACCACCAATGGCGCAGTCTGGCTGCCGCCGACCTTCCAATCGCTGCCGCCATACCTGGCAGTGTATCATATTGAGCAGACCAACTTCCCCTATCTCGATAGCACGCTGCAATACCCGGCGGACATCGGCAATGCGCCGATTCCAAGCACCGGTCTCATCGGAGAGGATGGCACGTTTGCCAATAGCCAATATCTGGATGCAGGCAACGTGAATCTGGGCAATGGGTTTACCCTGTCGGCCTGGGTGAACGTCTCTCCGAGCGCAGGCAATATCGTAGGTATCTGGGCCAATGGCCCCGGCGGTTACACTTCATCCGAGGTGGGTTTATTCGTCAACGACTACAATACCGGCGACGGTGCGCTGCTCTTCGGAAGTGGTGACGGCGCGACTGGTGCGCAACCGGAAACAGGAACCGGCGTGGTCAGCCTCGGCCAGTGGCATTTGGTGACAGCCGCGGTAAACCGGACAGCCGGCACGGTCCAGTTGTATGTGGACGGAGCATTCAAGACATCCGGTGGCACGGTCACTGACTTCCCCACGAACACTGACATGAACCTGGGACGGTTCAACACGGGTTCGTTTGCATTCCAAGGGATGATCGATGAAGCACGTATCCATGGCGGCATCGATGATTCGAACTGGGTCTGGGCGGATTATATGACCGTCCAATCCAATGGAGTCTTCTCCGCCTACTCGACGGTGACGAATTCCATCACATTGCCAATCACGCTGAGCATCAAGTATTCAGGGAATGACGTCATCCTGACCTGGCCCACGGGTACGCTGCAATCGGCCACGCAGCTCAATGGAACATTCAATACGGTTGCAGGCGCAACGTCGCCTTACACCAATGCAGCAACGGGCGGAGAACAATTCTACCGCATCCAAGCACAATATTAATCAATAAAACAGCCGGCGGAGATGCCTAGCCATCTCCGCCGGCCAGAAGCCGGAAAAGAAAATGCAGAACAAAAGCAGAAATATTAGAACAGGCAGAAAATTCCACAGGAATCTTAGCGCAGGTTTTACGTTGATTGAATTATTGGTGGTGATCGCCATCATCGCCATATTGGCCGCGATCCTGATGCCGGTGTTGAGCGCCGCCAAGCTTCGCGCCCAGAATACATTGAGCGCCGCCAATTTACGCCAGATGGGCCAGGCCGATCTCGTTTATACTGGCGACAATAATGGCCACTATGCGATCAACGGATGGGGCGGACAAGGCGGCGATTCGTGGGATGGCTGGGTAATACAGTGGCTTGATTACAACGGTGGCGTCGGAACCGGAGCGGATGACACGAACATGACCCTGTTGACCTCAAGTATTTTGTTCCCCTATCTCCAGAATCCAGCGGTGTTTAAGTCTCCATTGGATCTGAGCAGACAATATGGTATGACCGGGGAACCGCGAAACCGCAGTTATTCCATGAATGCGGCCATTGGTTGTATCACCAATAACACGGAACCGTCGGCTTCATGGAATACCTGGCTGCCGACTCCTACGTTTAAGGTTTACAGCACCGACAGCCAAGTGGTCAACAGCCCCGGTCCAAGCGACCTTTTTATGTTTCTGGAGGAGCATCCGGATAGTATCAATGATGGGTCTTTTGCGGTACAAATGCCTTCAAGTGCGCTGGCGACCAAATGGATCGATGTGCCGGCCAAAAATGGCAACGTTTGCCCCTTCGTCTTCGCAGATGGCCATGCAGAAATTCATAAGTGGCTGAGTCCAGGGAATATTCCGAATGTTACGTATGTGACCCTGAAGAAAAATGGATACCTGGAATTAGGAGACCCTGACATATTATGGGTCGCCAAACATACGACGGTTTATTCAACCGGAGCGGGCCTGTCTTATTAATCACCCTCAAGCCCCTGGAAAGATATTGGCTCTGAATGTTTCCACCAAAAATCGACTCACGTCACCGACCTATTTTCCACAGACTTAAAACGATTTTCATGAAACGTCCTGCAGCCATCGCGCTGGTTCTTTCCGCCGCGCTTTCCATTGCAAACGCGGCGAATCTCTCCAATCCGCAAGTGGACGCTTACAATGTCCGCATCGGCACTGAGACCTTTGCGGCCATGTATCATTTCACCGCGAATACTCCGCTGGTGGAAACGGCGCAGGCCATGACCAACATGGGGAGCGATATCATCAAGTTGTATCTCGGCTCCAATGCTTCCGGGCAGGAAGGAGTCTCCCTAGGCTCAAATATCACCAACCTATTGACGCTCGTGCGCGATCAATCGAGTTATCACCAGGTATTTGATATGCCCTTCCGCCATATCATTGCCTGGGCTTATCCGCTCGAAAATTCGGATAGCTGGTGGGCGAATGGCTACAATGCCACACAAGGCGCCAAAGATTATCAGGAAATGTATAACCTTACCCATTATCTGCTCACGAATTATAATAATTCGGGGAAAACCTTCTACCTCGGCCATTGGGAGGGCGATGGTTATCTCGAAGTGAACGGTTGGACGACCAATCCCAGCCCGGTCACGGTGCAGGGAATGATCGGCTGGCTCAACAACCGTCAGAAAGCCGTGGACGACGCGAAAGCAGCCACGGTTTATACGAATGTTAATGTCTTCAACTATGCCGAGTGCAATCGCGTCCGCGATGCCATGCTCAATAATTCAAACAATAATGTGCGGGTCATCAATGACGTTATTCCTTATGTCACGAACCTGGATTACCTGTCTTATTCTTCCTACGACGCGCAGAATTTGAGTTCGGCGAACCTGGACGCGACGCTCAATTATATGCAGTCCAAGTTGCCAACGAACAAGGCATCGGTCGTACCGGGTGAACGCATGTGGATTGGGGAGTATGGCTGGGGCAATGACCCGACTTCGGCGCAAGAGCCCTTGGTCCGCGCTTATATGCAGCGCCTAATGAGCTGGAATAATAATGGAGAATGCCTGCCTTTCATTGTCATGTGGGAGATGTACAGCAACCTTAATCCGGGTAGCGGAACGAATTATTGTTTGATCAATTATTTGGACCAGAAAGTACCTGCGTGGTATCTGCACGATTATTTCATCAATGATGCCAAAATGCTCGTGGCGCAATATAACGAGACTTATGGGCAATTGCCGAATGACACGCAGTTTGTTTCGATGGTGTCGTCCCTCTTCAACCAGCCATTGCCCGCGCCAGTTCCGCTCAATGTCACCAACGCCGGAGCAACATTGGCGAGCAGCACGAGCGTGTCGGTTTCAGGAACGCTGGCGCAGGGAATCTATGGCGACAACGAGGCCACGGTCTGGGTTTATTATGGGACGCAAGATGGCGGAAACACCTTTGGCGCATGGCAACACGCCCAATATCTGGGGATCAATACGAATTTCAATCCGGCTACGTTCACCACCACGCTTTCGGGACTCATACCGCAAACGAATTATTTTTATCGCTTCTATGCCCAAAATATCGGGACCAACACCTGGGCGCCGGCTTCATCACAATTCAGCACCGTCACGGTTAATCCGGGCAGTTACGGCTCACGGATGCAGATTTCTTTCCCGGGTTATACTCGCGGAGAAACGCTGACTAACTTCCCCGCCCTCGTAACGTTCAACGCAAGCATTCCAGGATTTTCGTATAAACAATTTGCCTCGCCCACGGGCGGCGACCTGCGTTTTACGGATGCCAGTGGATATACGTTGATCCCTTATGAGATCAATCAATGGAACACCAATGGGACTTCAACCGTGTGGGTCAATGTGCCGTTATTGAGCGCCAATACTTCGATTTGGGCTTATTGGGGAAATCCCGCGTTAACAAACGCGCCATACTATACAACGAATGGGGCGACCTGGCCGGGTTATGACCTGGTCTGGCACCTGGAACAAAGCGGCTTTCCTTATCTCGATAGCACACTCAACTATCCAGCGACTGTCGGGAGCTCCCCTACCCTGGCCAAAGGTATTATTGGCAATGGCCAGACATTCAATGGATCGACTTCTTATTTGGATGCCGGAATGGTCAATGCTCCTAACAACGCTTTCACGTTGTCGGCCTGGGTGAATATATCGCCCTCAGCCAATAACATACAAGTAATCTGGTCCAATCAAAAGGGAGGTTATGCTTCGCCGGGATTTGCCCTGTTCGTGAACGCCTATAATACCGCCAATGGCGCGATTTTGTTGGACGCCGGCGACGGGAGTAACGGTTCGGAATTAGCGACGGCGGCGGGCGCTGTCAGTTTTAGCCAATGGCATTTGGTAACAGCGGCGATCAATCGGGCGAGTGGGACGGCTTCATTTTATGTTGATGGCACTCCGGCTCCGGTTGTCAGTGGCGGGCCGGTGACCAGCGATTTCATCAACAATGCAGACCTGAACTTCGGGCGTTTTACGAATAGTTATAACTATTTCACGGGCGGGCTGGATGAGGCGCGCATCCATTCGGGCGTGGACGACTCAAACTGGGTTTGGGCGAGTTGGGCGACGGTTTCTGAAAATTCGTCTCTAGAAAGCTATTCCACTGTGGCCCAACAGGAGCCTGATCTGATGATAGGCACCGGCGGCAGTGGCGGGCCTTTCATCGTTTGGCCGGGCAGCAGCGTTGGCTTCGGGCTTTATAGCACTACCAATTTGACTCCGCCCGTGTCGTGGACATCGGCGACGAATCAACCTTTCCTGACCAACAATCAGTGGGAAATAAACCTTCCTTCCAACACCAATAGCAGCGTCCGCTTTTATCGTATCCAGTCGCAATGAGTTCCCGCCACACCCCCAACAATTTTCGTTTGTGGCGATGGGGCACCTGCATTTTGCTGGCAGCGTTGCTGGCCCTGACCGCGGGATCAAATTTTGTAAATCTCTATAATCATCACGGACAGGAGGAGGATGCAGCGTTGTGGCGTCCGCGTATGGTCACTCCAGCCATTGTCGCGCTGGATAGTGAGGCTGATCGTGAGTTCACGGCGGAAGTCAAAGCTTCCACGTTCGCGCATCATTGGAGTGCGAGGATCGCCAATGACCTGAAGGAATGGCCCTGCAAGGTTGTCTCGGCGACCTACTCAAACATCAATAACGGTTCCGAGCCGGGCTGGCGGATTAGAATCAGCGTCCCACCGGATACATCTCCGGAACTTTTCACTTTGAAGATTGCGTGCAACGAATGCACGGCAGCCCAGCCGCAGGCGGTCAGTGTCACGCCCACTTTTGCCACGGACTTTTATATCCTCCACCTAACCGACGAGCAGATCGTCAATCAGTTCCACACGGACCCGTCGGGCCAATATTATAAAATGGTCGGGACATGGGAGGAATTGAACTGGATGCAGCAGCCGATCGACCTGATCAATCCGCGCTTTGTGCTGGTGACCGGCGACCAGATTGATTTTAACGGCGCGCTTGATGGCTGGAACAACTGGGCGAATTGGGGATATCGGCCCCGGGGCAAAAAACTTTTTTCGTTTGAAGAGACCAGTAATTTGGAACTACGGCTCAGCGCGCTGTATAAGGATGCCCACCGAGGCTATGATGTGCCTTACGTTGAAACGCCAGGCAACCATGACGTCACGCCGCCGGGTAAATTACTACTGGGCACTCACATAGATTGGCATCCCATTTCCGCACGCATCTACGAGGAGCAATTCGGGCAGCGCAGTTATTCGTTCCGCATGGGAGATTTTTATGTGCTGATGCATGATTGGAGTGACCCTGGACTGGAGGATTGGGCGGCCAAGGATTATCAAACCGCGTTGAATGACCCAACCATCAAGTACAGGCTTATTGGCCAGCATTATCACGCCAAGTGGGATGGCGCACCGACAGGCAACTATCCGTTTACCCCGACCAATTGCGATCTCATGCTCATCGGTCATGGCCATAGAGTGCTGACGGCCCAAACCTCTCCATATTTCATCTATATGGATGGCGCCACCTTTTTTTGGGGCAGGACAGGATTTTTCAATTTCCGCCGGGCAGACGACGGCTGGAGTTGCGATCAGACAGCCACCCAGCGTGACGTAAAAAAAGACGTTTGGGGTTTATTTACCGACAATGATGCGACCAAAAAAATCCGAGCCGATCAGCCGGACACCAGGGACATTACTACTAATTCCGTCACCATCACCAATGATCTGCCAGAGGATTTTTATGACGGGCGGGTCCGCTTCATCCTGCCAAAAGGCAAGTACGAGCACGTAACCAATGGCAGCATCCTGTCCGAGTATGATTGCGTCAATGGTACTCGCACCGCGTTGCTGGTCCGGGTGGACATTCCTGCGAACGGCTCAGTCACGGTGAGCATCCCGGATGAAGAAGTGTCCGGACTTTTTTCAAGACAAAAATTATGACCAAATTCAAAAATACCCTCATTGTAGCGGTTGTTATGGCGGGCTTTTTAAGAGCCACCGCGGAAGAGCCGGGCGAATTTCGTCCGCAGCCGGTGCTTCATCCCACGGAAACCGTGGGCGCAACCGGGGTACGCGTTGAACCGCCGGATGAATTTCCGGTGTCCCGCGCCCCACTCGTCAACAATGCCCAACGCAAGCCCAAGCTTTTGAATCCCGGCGAACCGACGCTGGCTGGCGACGAGTTGATCTTCAACGCCGGCTGG
>DASXFM010000381.1:0-4586 GCA_036489615.1 Verrucomicrobiia bacterium
CGCGCATTTGTTTGTGTAAAACCTTCGGGCAAGGAGGCCCGGAAAACAGGCAAGATGCCTGCACTACGTCTTCGTTGCATTTTTTGTATAGCACAGACTCCCGCATGAGGGCTGATGATGGAAGAAACTTGGCCTTGATCGGACGGTGTATATGTTACCGGTAGGGTGGTTCATGACCGGCCCTCCAATGGGCCTGTGTGCCCTTTCTATAGCTTGGTTCCAAGATTCACGGCTGATTCATTAGTGAAGTTCCGCCGGCTTTTGTCAGCCGGCAGAACTATCCTGTTTAAGAGATTGCAGTTTCTCATGCCACTCTTGGGTCGGAACCGCCCCATCACAGCATGAAAAGCAGAACAAAAAATTTCCATGCCGCCGGCGACGGTAGAGTAGGCAAAGTTAACGTGGCAGATTGAACTGACCGTAGTTGTCGGTTCCGTTGTTACACTTCACCCCTCATCAAACCGGACGAACGGATTTCCCGTATCCGGCTTTCCAGGTCGCTTCATCGCTGAGCATTCGTTGCTCTCGGAGTTCTCCAAGCGGCGCGTTCTGGCAGCGACCATAGGCCATACAGCTTGTGTAGCTTATCTGGGTAGTCGCTCCAGAGGGCTTTGGTCTGACCCTGTTTGCGCCACAGCCCAGAAGTTGGCCTGAATTATCTATCACCTGATCAAGCACGGAGAAACCTACGATCCGCCAAGGATCGGAAGACTACGAGAAAAATTTGCTACCCGAAAGTTGACCGCCCTACAAAAAACGAGGCTTTTGGGCCTCTAACTCATTCAAAAAAATCATTACGCAATCAGTTTCTTAAGAAGAACACCGGTAAAAACACTCCGGCGCGGATGAATTCCTCCACCAAGCCGTCCAACCGGGTATGTAACCTTCTCGACAATGCAGAACGATCTTTCCTCGGGTATGGCATGAAAGTTACCCCAAAAACTTCGAGGGCGTGTCATCACGTTCGCTATCCTTCAACCTGCGCCTTGTATTGGTCAGGCGACATGAGCGATTTCAATTCGTCAGGGCTGGTCAATTTGATTTTGAAAAACCAGCCTTGACCGTAGGGGTCGCTGTTGGCCAGGGCCGGTTGGTCCGCGACGGTCTTGTTCGCTTCCAAAATTTCACCGCTTACGGGCGCGTAAATGTCGCTGGCCGTTTTTACGGACTCGACGACGGCGCAGGCTTCTCCCGTTTTGACCCGCCGCCCGGCATCCGGCAATTCGACAAAGACAATGTCCGTCAATTCCTGCTGGGCGTGGTCGCTAATGCCGATCGTGGCGGTGTCCCCGGCGACACGGACCCACTCGTGCGATTTGGTGTACTTCAGATCCGAAGGAATATTGCTCATACGTTTTTCCCGAAGCTTACGCCGGGAAATTGGAAGTTCAAAATTAAAAATTATGCCTTCGGCGGTTTATAAAACGGCTTTGGCACAATCACGGCCGGATACGCTTTGCCCCGAATTTCGATTTCTATCCGGCCATTGGCGCCGGCGGACGGGATGTAACCCATGCCGATACCGACGCCGAGCGACGGGCTTTGCGTGCCGCTGGTCACTACGCCGACCTTTGCGCCGGCGGCCAGAATGGGATAATGCGGACGCGGCGGCGCGGATTTTTCGGCCATTTTGAATGCGACGAGTTTCTTCTTTGCCCCTTTGGCCTTTTGTTCCACAAGAACGTGGCGTCCCACAAATTCGCCCTTGTCGAGTGCGACAAAATATCCCAGGCCGGCCTCAATAGGCGTGGTGTCCTCATCGAGTTCATGCCCATAGAGCGGGTAGCATACTTCCGTACGCAGCGTATCGCGCGCGCCCAGGCCGCACGGCTTGATTCCAAACGGTTCACCGGCCTTGAGGATGCTGTCCCACAACCGGCAAATGGACCAGTCCCCGCCGATGATTTCAAATCCATCTTCGCCGGTATAACCGGTGCGTGAAATCAAGACGCCGCCACTATCGCATTGAAATTCGCCGATTTGATTCTTTTTGAGATCGGTCACGTGATTGACGCGCATGGCGGCAAAAGACGGGCCGGGGATGCAAAGGTTGATAAAATCCTTCACGCGCGGTCCCTGGACGGCCACGGCCGAATAATTGTGGGAAGCATCCGTGAGAATGACGTTGGCCCGGTCGGGAAATTGTTCCCATTGGCTTTTCAGCCAGTGAGCATCCGTCGCGGCGCGCGAGGCGTTGACGATGAGGAGAAAGGCTCCTTCGGAAAGTTTGTAGGCGTACAGGTCGTCGATCACGCCCCCGTGCTCATTGCACATGAGGGTGTATTGGCCCTGCCCTGGCGCCAGCTTGCGAAGGTCGTTCGTGAGGACGTGGTTTAGAAATGCTTCCGACCCCGTTCCGCAGGCGGTGACTTCGCCCATGTGCGAAATGTCGAAAATACCGGCCGCGGTCCGCGCGGCCGTATGTTCGGCAACGAGGCTGGAATATTGGACGGGCATTTCCCATCCGCCGAAGTCGATGAGCCGCGCGCCCAGTTTTTGGTGCGCCGTAAAGAGTGCAGTCCGTTTGCGCATCCGCTGATATTGCTTTATTCCAGGGGTTGCAAAGTCAACTTGCGGACTTCGATGTCGCCGCCTTCGGCCTGAATTCCGATGTAACCGGAAGTGAAGGTGCAGCCGGTAATTTGGTTCATGAGCTTGTCGTTGACGAAGAGGCTCAGATTGTCGCCAGTGCAAATGATGGTATTGGTGCCCCATTCGCCGGGCGAATTTTCATTGGGCGATCCCATTTGAGGTATCAAAGCGGCTTTGCTGCTTGCCGGATGGCCGTCTGCCCCAAAACCGGGCTGCAAATAGATATCGCCTTGATGCTGGTAAAGCCCCTGGCACTCGATGCATTTGGGCCAGACTTTGTCGCCCGGCTGGATGTGAACAAATATTCCCGAATTATCCGCATGCGGCGCGACTTTCACAAAGCGCCAGATGCAGGTGAGTTTATAATTTTGGTATGATTGCGTGGTGCGGGCATAGCCGTTTGGCTTGCCGGTGCAATGCATGACGCCATCACTCACGCTCCAGGTTTTCGCAGGGTCGGCGTCGTTCTTCATGCAGAACGTCCAGCCGTCAAAGTTTTTACCGTTAAAAAGCTCGGTGCCTGCGGTTTTTTGTGGCGTCGTTTTGCAACCGGCAAAGCACAGGATGGCGATGGCAATGACGGCAGAGGATTTGATGGCGGTTTTCACGGGCGAAACCTACCAAGGAAAAAGGGAAAAGGCAAAAGACAAAAGTTCCGGCGGCTTTTGTCTTTTAATTCACATCAAGGAACCATCGCCCGATAGAATCGCCGCGGCGTGGTGGCATTTGGATCGTAAATGTTCAGGACGCCGTTTGTTTCCGTGAAGTTGGTGAGCACATCCCAATCGATCAGGTTGGTCGAGACCTCAATGCGTCCGCTCAAGCCGGGCGAGAGTTTAAGATTGATATTAAATCCGTGGCCGGCTGGCGGCTGCGACACGAGACCGAACTGAATTGCCGCCGCATTGGTTGAAATGAGGCTCAAGGTGTTTGTCGGCGAATAGTTGCCGCCCAGGTTCATGGCATAGATATGCAAGACGTTGGAACCGGCGCTCAACTGCACTGTGGCGGTCCAGTTTGTAAAGCCGTTGGCGGTGATCATATTTGTCCACAAGCCACCGTTTAACTGATATGCAACTGTGGCGATACCCCAGATATCCCGGGCAGTACCGGTGGTCGTGGCCGTGAAACCGGGCTCGCGAGTGCCGGAGACCGGCGACAAAACGGTCAACGTCGGCTTCGCAGTCTCGGCAAAGTTGACCTGGAGAGTCAGGTTCGAAGCCATCATGAACTGCAGCAGTGATTTGTTGGTCGTCGTACCGCCGAGGTAATTCGTCGAAACGACCCAGTTCGAGAAGACAAAGCCCGCGGCCGGCAAAGCGGTCATAGTATAATTCTCGCCGATTCGCAGCCAGACATTGCTGTAATTTGGCGACACGGTTCCCAGTCCCTCTACTTCGATCGGCAATTGATTGCTGATGGCATAGACGATGTCCACGCTGTCGGTGATAGCGTTGTTGTTGGTGGCCAGGGCATAGACACTCAAGATGTTGGTGCCGGCCTGTAGCTGCAAATTCTCATTCCAATTGGTCCAACCGTTGGACGAGTTCACCGGCAGGTAGGGCGAGCCGTTGAGTGAATAATTGACGGTGGCGATCGCTTCGTCATCTGTCGCCCGACCCATCACCGTAAACGTCGGATTGGTCCAGAGCATTCCCGAGGTGACATTGGTGAGCGCCAGATATGGCTTGAGCGTATCCAGGAAGTTGGCCTGCATCACCAGGTTGCTGAACATCATGAACTGCACCGTCGGGCTCTTGGTATAGACCGTAAAGTTCCCATTGGTCGAACCGGTCCAATTGGTGAAGATCATGCCGTAGGTCGGCGTGGCCGACATGGTATAATTCAAGCCCAGCCGCAGCCAGGCGTTGCTGTAATTGGGAGAGATAATCCCCCGCCCGCTGATCTGAAGCTGCAATTGATTGCTGATGGCATAGACAATGTCCACGCTGTCGGTGATGGCGTTATTGTTCGTGGCCATCGCATACACAGAG
>DASXFM010000390.1:0-3486 GCA_036489615.1 Verrucomicrobiia bacterium
TCGATCAACTTTGCCACCGGAGCGTATGCGATGAAATCCATAGTCTCCAAATTCACAAATAATTTCGGACTTGAATGCTGGGTAAAACCGACCGCTCTGGGCACAAGCCAGGTCATTGCTTACAACGGGATTACTGGAGGCGCCGGCAGCGGCGGCTGGGGAATTTATATCGGATCGGATAAAAACTATTACGGACTGTTGGGCGGCGTGACCACCGTGGGAGGCGTTCCTGCTACCGCCAATGTATGGACGCATCTGGCACTGGTGCGAGTCAGCGGCGTGACAACCCTGTATGTGAATGGAGTTGCTGCGGGTGTTACTGTTACCAACGATCCGGGCCTTCCCACAGGAAATTTCGCCCTGGCCACCGACCCACAATCGCCGGGCAACGAGCCATTCACCGGGTTGATTGACGAAGTGCGCGCCTTCACATTCGATCCGGGACAGTTCAGCACCAACTATCTGCTCTGCAGCCAGAGTCTGACAATGATCGTTGACACAACCAACCTTTTGGAACCGAACGGCGCTGTGAGTGACAACTTGAATCTGGAAATTTTCTCACCAAGCGTCTCCTGGACGAACGTGTCAAACGCCGGGTGGCTCCATTTGGCCCGGGTCAGTGGCTCCGGCTTCGCGACTGTCGGTTTCAACGTTGATGCGAATCCGGGCGGCACACGCACCGGCACCATGACCATTGGCGGGCAGACGGTGACCATCACCCAGGCAGGAGCGACTTATGTGCCGGCAACGCGAATCGGTGCATTGTTTACCAATATCTCGAGTATCTATGGCCTGGCGGTGGACCCCTCGGGTAATGTCTATGCCTCTTCCGGTCAGGATATCTATCAATGGTCGCCCGGAAATACGAACGCCACCCAGATGATTACCTCGGGGTTGAGCTCCCCGGCGGGCCTGGCATTGGATAGCGCGAACAATCTGTATATTGCGAACAGCACCGGCGGTTATGTCAGCGAGTGGATAGCGGCCAGCAACACATTGACCACCTTGTTTGGGAATGGCGATCCGCGTTATTTGGGAAGGGATTTCGCGGGTTACGTTTCCTATGTTTGTTCGCCCGGCAATGCGGCCAACCGCGAGGGCCCTTTCAGATGGTCCCCGCTCGATGGAAGTGTAACGCAGCTGACATCTCCGGGGTCCAGTCCCGAAAACACTTTTCACGGGCTGGCAGTGGATGCCGCCGGGGACATTTATTACGGTTCCAGTATCTACACTGTTGTAAAAGGCGACGGCGAGTTCATATGTGGTTTGAATGAGCTGACGGCCAATGGTGCGCCTTCGCTTATCTACTCTGAGATTAGCGAATCTGAAGGCGAGGGTCCGCAGGCCGTCGCAGTGGACGGCGGCGGATCCCTCTATCTCAGCGATTCAATATATGGGACTATCAGCAAATTCCCGGCGTCAGGCTCAAAGAGCACGGTTAGCAGCGTAGTTCCGGAGGCGATGGCGACAGATACCGCCAGGAACTTTTACTTCGAAAACTCGGGCGTTAAGGAAGTACCCTTTGCGTTTGTGGATCCCACCGCCATTTTGGCCCCGATTGCGGGCGGCAGCGGCCAATTACCCGCCGTGCTGTGGATAAACGCGAATTTCCTCGGAGACTTTTATCCGACGACGGATCAATCCTGGATTACCGTAATGGGCGTCACCAACAACGTAGTTTATTATTCCGTCGCGCCAAACGCCGGCATCGCGCGCAGCGGCAATATCTTTGTGTTTGGCAGAGCAACCCCGATCCAACAAGCCGGCGTTCCGTTTATACCGCCGTTGCTCACCAACCCGATATTTACCACGAATGACGCCTTCCAATTCACGTTCACCAACAATCAAACGACCAATTTCTCGGTGCTGTACACCACGAACCTGTTGACGCCGTTATCCAATTGGCTCCTGCTGGGTGCGCCCTCGAATACTTCACCCGGCGTGTTCCAATTCACAACGCCGGCCACCAACAGCCCGCAGGGTTTCTACCTCATCCGCTACCCGTGATATACTCACCTGCCAGGACGGCAGGCACACAGACACGTGGTAACCGGGGGGACATTGCTTTGTTTAGAATCTTTCTATCAGCCATCTTTTCCGCGGATGGAAATATATCATTGCCAGCACTTGCCTCATCCCTGACACCTCTCACACCTTTCCGAAAAACGAACCATGCTATGGGCTAAAAAAGCCTTCCCGTTTACACCCCCGTCCGCGCTCTCGAAATTCTCAAATTCCCCAATAAAACCGGCCATTTTGCCGTCAATTTCAACCCATTTTTCCCGCCGTTTACACGTGTACAAACATACACAAAACAAATGTGTGTGACGGCCTCACTCCGCCTTAATCCGCAGGACCGTGAACGAATGCGGCTCGAAAGTGCAAGAGAAGCGGCGGGCGGCGTTTCTGATGGTTGATTGCACGGGGCTGATTTGTTTCGGCTGGTCGATTACATTTTCCGCGGTCAAAGGCCCCGAGAGCACAAGTTCGGTCGCGTCGGACGAGACGTGCTGCGCCCCGCCCAGGACAATATGGACTTTTTGTTTGTCCTGGCCCGGGTTTACAATTTTCACGATAATTTCGCCCGTCTTTTCATCGCGCGTGGCGCTGGCATATACGTTTTGAACTCCGGCGCCGGAAGTTTCCATTCCCTCCAATTGCACCGGCAGGATTTCGTCCCCGCGATTGCAGCTAAACAGTTGCTGGACGTAATAATTCGGCGTTTCACAAACATTCAGGCTGTTCACCCAAATCAAGTCCGGCGTCCATTGCCAGGCTTCGGTATTCGCAAATAACGGCGCGTACGACGCCATGCGCACAACATCGGCGTTTCGCTCCATGCCGGTCATGTAGGCGGCCTCAGCCAGGGCACATCCAAGAGTGTTGCGGTTTTTGACGCTGACAACTTTATCACTTTGCGCGGCGTATTCGCCCATGAAAACTTTCGGGCCGTTGCGGTCATAGTCGTCATAGCGATGCGTATTGGCAAAAAACCATTCGGGACGGTCATAACAGTGTTCGTCGATGATGTCGGCGTGAAGACCGCGAAATTTTGACCACGCAAACTGGAATCGATCATCCGCCGGACTGGGGCCGGCGGCGGCCACGAGCTGGATGTCGGGATATTTCGCCTTTAACGCTTTGGCGAATTTTGTGTAACGGTCGATATACTGCTGTCCCCATTGCTCATTTCCGACGCCGAGCATTTTCAGGTGAAAAGGCTCGGGATGACCGAGAGCCGCCCGTTTTGCGCCCCAGACGGTGTCGGTCCCGCCGTTGGCAAATTCAATCAGATCAAGCGCGTCCTGGATATAGGGCTGGAGATCGTCGACAGGGCAAAGCTCACCGGAATTAAACTGGCAGGCCATGCCACAATTCAAAATCGGCAGCGGTTCGGCGCCGATATCTTCGCACAACTGGAAGTATTCATAAAAACCCAGGCCGAACGATTGAAAATAATCCGGGGTGGGACGGTGTTGAAACTCG
>DASXFM010000393.1:0-8576 GCA_036489615.1 Verrucomicrobiia bacterium
TTGCGAGAGCGGAAAGACCAAATAAAATATCTGGCCGTGGCCAGTCTGGCCTACGGCCTGGCCATCGGCTCGCGGCCGACGTTGGTGTTTGGCGCCATCCTGCTTTGGGTTCCCGTGGCGCGCGCGTGGTTTGGGCCAGGGGGCAGCTCGATGAAGCAAATCGCTCTGCTGGTTGTCGCTGCTGTGGCGCCCGTAACACTGGTTGTGTCAGGATTGTTGCTTTATAATTACGTGCGCTTTGATAATCCGTTCGAATTTGGCTGGCATTATCAGTTAACCAATTTTCAAAATCATGGCGCCCGGCAATTCAGCTGGAGCTACGTGTGGTATAATTTTCGTTTCTATTTTTTTCAGCCCATGCATTGGACAGGGCAATATCCTTTCGTCAATCCAGTCGAAATAATACCGCGTCCCGCCCGATACTATGGAACCGGAGCCGGATATGGCGGGATATTAACCGATTATCCGATTGTTTGGCTGGCGTTGGCCGCGCCATTGGCCTGGCGCGGCAAACCGGCAGGCGAAACCTCGGATCTGCGCTGGTTCGCGTTGGCGATTCTTTTGCTATTTTTAACTTCGGCGACAACCCTGTGCTTCTTTTTTGCTTCCGGTAGTGGTTATGAATCGGATTTTCTACCGGCCTTGATGGTTCTGGCGGGCATCGGCATTTTTGGTGTGGAACAAGTGCTGGCCGGCTCGCCCGTTTGGCGTATCGCTGCCCGTTGCGGCTGGTCTTTATTGCTGTTTTTTTCGCTAGTCGTGACAGCGCTGTCGAGCATCGAGGCGCATGCCGTCACCCGCTATTTTAATGGCGATTTTTTGTTGAGCGAAGGCAGGCCTGTAGAGGCTGCCGCGCAATTTCGGGGGGCATTGGCCATCTGGCCCGAATATGCGGGGGCCTGGTGCGGTCTGGGCAGCGTTCTCCTCAAACAGGGACAGATCGATGAGGCCATTGTGAACTATCAGAAAGCCATCGAATTTGATCCGTCACTTCCTGAGGCCGTTAATAATCTGGGTTATTGCTATTTTCAAAAAGGACAAATCGATGACGCTGTCGTCCAATACCAAAACGTTTTAAAAATTCAGCCTGACTATGCCCAGGCCCGCAACAATCTGGCGAATTGTTACCTGCGCCTTAATCGAACTGATGACGCCATCGTTCAATATCAAAAAGCCGTGGAACTCGATCCAGGTTCCGCCACGTATCAATGTGGCCTGGGCAACGCGTTTCTCCAAAAGGGGCGGCTTGTCGATGCCATCGCTCAATATCAAAAGGCGCTGGAAATTCAACCGGACTTTGCCGCAGCCCATAATTATCTCGCTTATTGCCTTTTTCGACAGGGACAAATGGCCGATGCCATCAGTCAATACCGGCAGGCCATCGAATTAGATCCAAAATCCGCAGTTTTCCACAGCGATCTTGCAAACGCACTTTTGCAGAAAGGAGACGCCGACGCTTCCATTGCTGAATATCAAAAGGCACTGGCACTCCAACCGAAATCGGCCGACACCTGCAAACGGCTTGGCGACGCCTTCTTTCAAAAAGGAGAGTTAAACGACGCCATCGCCCAATATCAAAAAGCGTTGGAGCTGGACCCTGATCTTCCAGAGGCCTTGAACAACCTTGGTTATTGCTTCCTTCAGTCAGGGCGCGTGGACGATGCCATCACCTTGTTCGAAAAGCTTGCGAAGCTTAAACCGGATTTTGCGCCAGCGTACAATAGTCTGGGAGACGCCTGGCGTCGAAAAGGAATGGCATCTCAGGCCGTTACCGCCTTTGAGAGGGCGATCGAACTTCAGCCGCACTTTATATCCGCGGAAAAGAACCTGGCCTGGGTGCTGGCGACGTGGCCCGACGCTTCAATCCGCAATGGAACGCGAGCCGAAACGCTAGCAACCGAAGCCAACCAGTTATCCGGTGGCCGTGACCCGGAAGTGCTTCGCACTTTGGCCGCGGCGTACGCGGAAACGGGCCACTTTGCCGAAGCCCTTGCCACCGCCCAAAAGGCATTGGGATTGGCCCAATCTGACAAAGATTTGACCGACAAATTAAAAGCCGAGATTCGGCTTTATCAAAATCATGCTCCCTGCCGGGATAATTAAAGATTACGCAGCCCATCCGAACAATCGCCTACCCGCTCATTTGGCCTTTCTTAATTTCCAGCAGTTTGTCCCGATTCGCCCGAAATCCTACGGTCTTCGGCTCCAAACTGATTGCTTTTTCAACGTCGCTCAATGCGCCGTCTAAATCACCTTTGTCCTTCTTTATCATGCCGCGATTGTTGTATGCGAGGGCCAGTTCGGGCTTAAGTTCAATCGCCCGCTCACAATCAGTCGTTGCGCCCTCCAAATCCTGTTTCATCCGCCTGGCCATACTGCGATTGCAGTAAAAAACAGCCGAATCCGGCTTAAGCCTAATCGCCTGATGATAGTCGTCCAGCGCGCCCTCGGCATCGCCTTTCCTTCGTTTTAACTCTGCGCGATTATTGTATGCCATGGCTGAATCGGGTTTTAGTTCTATCGCCCTATTGTAGTCGGCCAACGCTTCATCGAAGCTTCCATTGGCCCCCCTGATATGAGCACGACTGAGATAGGCCACGCCCAATTTCGGATCCAGCTCAATTGCTGTGTTGAAATCAGCCAGGGCGCCATCGGCATCACCTTTCTTCCATTTCAATTCCCCGCGATGATTGTAAGCCCCCGCCGAATCAGGCTTTAATTCAATAGCTCTGTCGTAGTCTGCCAGAGCTTCATCGAGTTGGCCATCGTTCCGTTTGATGTCACCGCGATTGACATAGGGTGCGCTTAATTTGGGGTCCAGCTCAATTGCTTTATTAAAATCGGCCACGGCATCTTCTTGATTACCCTTTTTCTTTTTGATGAGACCGCGATTGTTGTACGCGACGGCGTAGCCCGGGTCACACTCGAGCGCCTTATCGAGGTGAGCCAGCGCTTCATCCAGCCTTCCCATTTCCCGTGATTTTTGGGCCAACTGTTTGAATGCTCGTGCGATCCGGATCTTCTGATCGTTTCGAGCGGTTTCCACTCGATGGCAATTCTCACTGGCGGCGGCGAGATGAGGATCGATCTCCAGCGCCTTTGTAAAGTCCGCCAATGCGTCGTCCAAATTATTTTTAGCCAGCCGCGCTTCTCCTCGTTTATTGTAATCGTCCGCGGATTGCGGCTGGAATTCGATATGGACAAAGTGTTTCCGTGTTCCTCCTCGAACGTAATCGTACCTCGTTGCGGCATTTGAAAGATTGAACAGATCGGCGAATTCCGACAGGCGTTCAGATTCAAAAGTGAGTGTCTCCGAGCCCAGCAGTTTTCTCAAATTTTTTTGCGAGGATGGATCGGGCAACAGGTCTTGAAAAAGCTCAGGCTGGCCTCGGCCTTCCTCAATTTCTTCATCGGTGGCACCGTCAAAGTAGTCAGGACATGAATTATATTTGTCCACGAGCTTTCCGTCGCGATAAAAGAAATACAGGAAAATGTCATCGTCATGAACCGCCAGATGAAAAACGGCGCAGGCCAGATGTTTGGCTATTTCCAGGGAGAGAGATTCGTCCGGACCAAAACCGCCGGGCAGAATGCTAATCCAACCGTTTAACGCCGGGCCAAGCAGGAATTTCGCGTCGCATCGTATCGCCACCTGTTCCAGAGCCTTTTGAACGGCGCCGACGTCTTCTGTTCGGGCATGGATTGAATCAAAAAATGCGCCCATTCCTGTCGTTTTAACCT
The DNA here is from genome assembly GCA_036489615.1 of Verrucomicrobiia bacterium. GTDB lineage: Bacteria > Verrucomicrobiota > Verrucomicrobiia > Limisphaerales > UBA11358 > UBA11358. The sequence continues at coordinate 3,742 of DASXFM010000393.1, forward strand.
AAGGACGGGGTTCTCGCCAGTGGATTCAGGAGGGGCATTAGGGCTTTCACTTGTCACCCAGGAATGTCATACTCACCTCGACTGTGTCTGCCACATTGAAAAAATCGACGAAGACGGCCTTTTCCGAGCGTCAAGCCTGGCAAGAGTTCGGCGCGGGCTGGTTGCCCTTGCACGGCGGCGTGGCGGCATCGGGCGTGAGTTTCGAATGGCACGATTTCAAGACGCATCAATTGTTTGATTGGGGCCAAAGTTTTCATCCCGACACGATTGAGATTTGCCTGAATCTCGAAGGTGACGGGACCGTGGGCGCAAGCGGGTCGAAAATGGCGTTTACTCCCATGACGGCCGGGTTTTATCGGCGCGGCCAGCAACCGTTGCGCGGTATTCGGCAGGCCGGTCAACATCACCGGTTCCTGACCATCGAATTCTCTTTCGACTTTTTGCGGCAGCACCTGGGCGAATTTGTCACTTCTCTTCACCCGCTCGTTCGTGAAACGGTTGGCGGCGCTTCCGAGGCGGCCGGGGTGTCCCCAGTGACACTTTTGAGCAGCCGGCATCAGCAATTGCTGGCGAGTCTCCGCCAACCGCCCGTTTTGGCGCTTGCCCAGGGAGCGTGGTACCGTGCCAAGGCGTTGGAAGCGGCGGCGGAGTTTTTCTTCATCGCCAGGGAAAATGAGGAGCTGTTTTGTCATCGCCAAAAGCGGTTGTCCACTGAACGCGCCGAAAGGGTCATTGCTTTGTTGAAAAAGGACCTGGCGGCGCCGCCATCGCTTGAAGACATTGGGCGCGCGGTCGGCTGCAGTGCTTTTCATTTGAGCCGGACGTTTTCGGCCTCGACCGGCATGACCATTCCTCAATTTTTGCGACAGCTCCGCATGGAACGCGCCGCGGAACTGCTCCGTTCCGGAAAGTTCAATGTGACTGAAACGGCGCTGGAAGTAGGGTACTCGAGCCTGAGCCACTTCAGCCATGCCTTTCACGAAACGTTCGGATGTTGTCCGGGTTTGTTTCCGTTGAAAATACCGTCGCAAACCAGCCACAAACGATAAGCCGCCTGCCGCCGCCTGGCCCGAGAAGATACCTCATTACACATTTTATGTGTGTAGGTTTGTGAACGTGTAAACGGGGATTGGATTGAACCGGTTTACTCGGGAAAAGGCTCGGTTTTGTTGAAGAAATTGAGGGTCTTAGGATGCCAGACGAGGTGTAAACGGGGCCCATTCAATACCGATGCGTTTAACAGGGTGTAAGCCAAAACGTTCGCGTGGTTGAATCGCGAATTAATTGGAGCGGACTCATGTCCGCTGCTACGCGAAGTGAGGGGAACAATCGTCTGATGGTTTGACACGGCTAATGATTGCGGTCGTTTGGGTGATCAATGCGCGAATCTTTAAATTGGGGCAGAGCGGCAGCTCTGCCCTACCGTGATCGTCCCCCCAGCAACCAACCGTCAAAGAAAAGCAACCCGCCGAAAGCACGGAATCGGTCCTTATGGGATGATTGCGCCATGAAGAAAAATGCGCGCGGATTTACGTTGATTGAGTTGCTCGTCGTTATTGCCATTATTGCTATTCTCGCGGCCATTTTGCTGCCTGTGCTGGCCCAGGCCCAGTCTCGGGCCGTTCGTGCGGCCTGCACGAGTAATTTACGGCAATGGGGGCTGGCGCTGACGATGTATCTGGATGATAACCGTATTTTTCCCATGGCGAAGATTCCCAATGGGACCCCTGGCGCGCCCTCGGGTTACAATGAAGATGATCCCAGTTGGAGCGGCCTGCCCGTGTTCCATGCGGCTGGTCAGGGTGACGACGTCTGGTACAACGCTCTTCCGTCCTATGTCGGCGGCGTCCCGCTGTGGCAAATTGCGCAGGCCAACAGCTCTACGAATTTTACGGCTGCCAGGAAAATTTTCGACTGCGGTACAGCCCAACAATTGCCGTCCGATTTTGCCTCAACTCCGGATCGCATCGTCTTTAACTACGGAATGAATTATAAAGGCAGCTATGGGCTGAGCGGGGTCGGATACGGCACGAATTTCACCGGGACGATGGTTATGCATCCGTCCACGTTCGTTTTTCTCTCGGACGTGCGAGCGCACGCGAGCGAACATCCCTTTTACGGCTCCAATCCCGCCAATGAGGTTGGCTGTTCTCATTGCTGGACGGCTCAGATTTCTTCACGCCACAATGCGGGCGCCAACATTACATTTGGAGATGGCCACGTCGCCTGGTTCAAATATTCCTATATCTGCTCCAACGGCGTTACATCCGCCGGCGACGCGAGTGATCCGGACATTAATTGGACCTATAACGGGGTGGCGATTCCGTGACCAAACCATCCTCATGGTCATTGATCCTTTGGAGAATGAGCACAATCATTCGCGCTTGCCATATTTGACAAAATAAGATGAAACCGGGCACGATAAGGGTGTGCGCATCTTATTCTTCGCCCAGCTCAAGGACGCAACGAATTGCGATTCGATTGAAATCGCCTTTTCGTCATCGGTGAATGCCGAAGAGTTGTGGGTTGAATTGCTCAAAAAATTTCCGGCACTGGCCGGGCATCGTTCCAGCGTCCGTCTGGCCAGGAATTTCGAATATACACCGGCCACCACCCGATTCTCAAATGCTGACGAAATTGCGCTAATTCCGCCAGTTTCCGGCGGGTGAATTCTATGGACATCGAAATCCAGCTCACGCCTGACCCGATACCAAAGGAGATCCTTTCGCTCCCGGCGACGGGCGCGAACGGGGCATGGCTGGAATTTCGCGGAGTTGTTCGCGGTGAAGAAAATGGCGGACGCATCTCCGCTCTGGAATACGAAGCCTATCCGGAAATGGCTGCACGTGAGATTCGGAGGCTGCTCCAGGACATTTCCTCGCGTCATCCCTGTCTGGCAGCCAAAATTATTCATCGGATTGGAATTATTCCTGTTGGTGAAACGGCCATTTATGCGGGCATCGCATCCTCACATCGCGCCGAAGGCATTGCGCTTCTCTCTGAATTCATGGACAGGCTCAAACAGGATGTCCCGATTTGGAAACGGCGGGCGGTCCCGTTTACTGGAACGGCCCACCGCTCGCCCTCACCTCCCCATGAACCGTATTCTCGTTCGAACGATTCTCCCTCACCCCTGCCCTCTCCCGCTGGGAGAGGGAGAATGATCGTCCGATGGATTGATACGGCGAATGATCACAGCGGTTCAGGGGTCCAATGCGCGAAACCTTCGGGGAAATCTCACCCTGACCCTCTCCCCTCCCATCCGATGGGAGCGGAGAGGGAACAGCGCCTGGACGCTGGCCCCCATTCGGAGGATATTCGGCGGTCACCGGCTGGCTCCCCCCAGGCAACGACACTAGATGAAGCGCTCGCAAAAATTTCATCCCGTTGCGCTCCACTTCCGGCCATTTCTGTGCCGCTGGAAGAATGTTTTGGATACGTGCTCCGCGAAACCGTATGTGCTCCGGTGGATTTTCCGGATTGGGATCGTTCCACACGCGATGGCTACGCCATTCTGGAAGACGATACTTCAGAAACATTTCAAATTGTGGATACCCTGCACGCGGCGGATTGGAAACCGCGACAATTGAAAGTTGGCGAAGCTGTTCGCGTAGCGACGGGCTCTTCAATGCCGGGCTCAAATCTTCGTGTCATCATGCAGGAAAATGTCGGGCGAGAGGGTGATCGAATTCGCGTCACCAAACGCGACAGCGACCTTAACATTCGCCGGCGCGGCGAGGAGAAAAAGGCCGGCGCCCCGCTCGTTCACGCGGGCGAGCGCCTGGATGCTGGCCATCTCGCGTTGCTGGCCTCCGCCGGCTGCGTCCGGCCCGTGGTCAGCCCGCGCTTGCGGGTTGTTCACTTCACCACGGGCGATGAAGTGGTCCCTCCTGGTCAGACACCCAAACCCGGGCAGATTCGCGACAGTAATTCGATTCTCGTTCACGGCCTGCTCGAATCTTTTCCATGCGATCTCCTTCACGGCCATTTGCGGGAGGATTTTGAAATGGCAACGGCGCAAATCAAGAGTCTTAAGGAGGAAATGGAAAGAGCCGACATCGTGCTGATATCCGGCGGGGCGAGCGTGGGCGAAAAAGATTTCACCCGGCCATTGCTCGAGTCGTTGGGCTTCGAAATTGTCTTCGGCAAAGTCGCGATCCGTCCCGGACGGCCGACGATTTTTGGCGTTAATAGCCGTCGAATTGCCTTTGGCCTGCCGGGAAATCCGTTGGCGCACTTTGTTTGTTTTCATTTATTTGTCGCGCCCGCGCTGGCAATATTGTCGGGTGGCGAGGCGAAACGCTTTTTACGGGGCAAGCTGGCCGAACGATTGGAAGACGCGCCGAACCCGCGCGAAACGCTGTGGCCCGCGCGATTCGATTTGAATGGCAGCGCGGCACGGTTGCGGCCGTTGAATTGGTCCAGTTCCGGAGATGTCACCAACCTGACTCAGGCCAATGCGTTGTTACGGGTTCCGCCTAATTGCAACGCAATGGATGCCGGAGCTGAATTGGAATTTCTGCCGTGTTGGTAGGCACGGTGGGCTGCGCCGTCACCGACCGTAGACCGGGCGGAAGATTTGCGATAGAACGTCCGACCACAGAGTTGCGCCGCTAAACGCGGCGCGGACGGCGCAGCGCGCCGTCCCTACCAGAGTTGGGCAACGAGTCTCTGAAATTAGCCATTATGAAAGGAAAATTTTCGCACCTGGATGAACACGGCGGGGCGCGCATGGTCAACGTCGGCCACAAACCTTCGCGCCGGCGCGTAGCCATCGCCGAAGGCCGCCTCATTTGCCGACCGGCAACCATTCAGGCGCTCAAGAAGCATGCTTT
>DASXFM010000442.1:0-8410 GCA_036489615.1 Verrucomicrobiia bacterium
TGAGTTGGGTCGAAACAGAAGGAAACGTAACTTTCGCCGCCGGAACCCGCGGTAGATACCAAATCGAGTTGGCGCGAGGAGATACCACATTAAAAGTGAGTATCCTGAATTGGACCGAGTTTCCGATTGAGCGTCTGATCAATTCAAATGTCCGCGTCCGGGGTGTACTGGTGCATGGCTATGCTTCCAATTCGGAGATGACCAATTCCTTGATGTGGGTGTCGGATAGTCATCAGGTCAATGTGCTGCCCCCGGGAAGCAACCAGCTTGACAGTGCGGATTATGTGCCGATCTGCGAGATACAACCATCAAATCCTTCGATGAGTTGGGGAAAGCAGGTGAGTGTGCGCGGCAGGATTGTGCAACGAAACACAAATGGAGTGATAACCCTGGAGGGAAACGACAATTATCAGGGATTTTATTCGACTGATGGGACTAACTGGATTTCGCTGGGACAACCGGTTGAAATTGGCATCAGCAATTCAGTTACGGTTGGTTTGGCTGTGGCCTCCGCGGATTCATCCAGTCTGGCGAGCGCATCATTCGATTGCGTACAGGGCGTGGGAACTAATTGGAGCGGCGCCAACATCGGGGGACCCCAATACCCGGGACACATCAGTGTGAGCAATGGGGTCGTGGTGATACAGGGGTGTGGAGACGGAATCGGGTCAAACAGAGACCAGCAATTTTACGCAAGCCAGCCGATGGAACATGGGACGGAGGTCAAAGTCAAATTTGTCGACTTACAGAGAGTCAATTCTCATACCCAGGTCGGAATTATGTTTCGCGAATCTCTCAATCGCAGATCTCCTTACGCGGCGGTTCTGTTCACTCCGATTGGAGGTGTCATGTTTCAGTATCGGCGAATCTTCGGTGATTACTCGGTCGCCGCGCCAGCCGGGCCGATGTATCGCCAGTTTTGCTGGATGAAGCTGGTCAAGCGAAAGAGCCTTCTGGTTGTGCGCGGGAAACCCGGCCCGGAGATTCAAAACGATCAGGAACTGGATGTTTCCGGCATGGTCACGTGGCAGGCGGATAAGCCGGTTTTGACTGACGCTACTTTTTCCATCGCAAGAGAGAATACGTACTCGCCTCAATCCACGATTAGTCAAATTCAGCGGGCCGTGCCGATTGCTGATTTCGTGGCCCGTGCCGAACATCCTCCCGAAACTTATTTATCTCGCAATCTTAAGGCGCAGAATCTGCAAGGAGTTGTCACATTTTGTGGTGATGTCCTGGGCAAACCGTATCTCTTCGTTCAGGACGAAAACGGCGGCGGGATTCAGTTGGCCTGGCCTGACAGAATTCTCCGGCCGGATTTGGAGGTCGGGCAATCATTGGAAATGAACGGCGTGTCGGCTGTGCGTCAGTTTCCAGTGGTGTTTGCGCCGACCATGTTGAAGGTCACCGGGTGGGAAACGTTGCCGCCGCCCGCTCAATATTCAACAGCACTCCTCGCAGCTGACGATGCCCAGGCGCGGTGGGTGGAAGCCACCGGCGTCGTGCATTCAGTCGAGACAAACGGTTTGATCAACCTGATGACCAGTGACGGGCCTTTGTCCGTCTGGGTGGGATCATCTCACGAAATGAAGAATGACCAATACGTGGACAATCTCGTGCGGACGCGCGGGGTTTTATCATTTGATTCCAAGCGATCCATCCGTCTTCTTGTTCCCGCTCCCGATTTTGTGGAGGTATTGGAATCGTCCCCGAAGGATCCGTTTAGCGTTCCCTGCTTCACCATCGCCGAGTTGACAAAGCTGGATCTGAAACCAGGGGAGTTGAGGCGGATGAAGCTATGCGGCGCAGTGACGTGCGTATTGCCGCCGGGAATATATGTGCAGGATGGCACTGGCGGCGCATTTGTCCGCACGGATGAGGCGGATTCTCTGCGCCCGGGAGACCGAATTGAAGCCACTGGGTTTCCAGATAATCATTCCGCCGAGCTAACCCTTGGCGAAGCCCAAATTCGGAACACTGGAGTGGCGGGTTTGCCGGCGCCGATCGACACCGGTTCTGCTGATATCGATAGAAAATATCATCCATCCGAATTAATCAGGCTAACCGCAAAGCTTGTCGACCAACACAAAACAGCAGATGGCCAGGTACTGGTTTTGCAGGCCGGCTCGAAAATTCTTCAGGCGATCCTTCTCGGGGAAAATAAGGATAGTTTGCAAAACATCGCGAACGGCAGTTCCCTGAAGATCACGGGAGTGTGCCAATATTGGCAACCGGACGCCCGGACGGCGCCCACTCCGTTGGCCGGCGCTTCTCTTTCGTCGGCCAATATCAACATTTGGTTGAGAGACCCCGCTGATGTGGTTGTTTTAAAACGTCCCCCCTGGTGGACGTTGAAGCGCATTGCCTGGCTCACCACTCTGTCCATTTTCAGCCTGATCGGCGCTTTGATCTGGGTACGAATGCTTCGAAAACGTGTGGCAATGCGCAGTAAGGAACTGCAAATCACGATCCGCCGGCTCGAAAAGGAAGCGCAGGCCTCCACCTTGCTGGCGGAACGGGACCGGCTGGCTGGCGAAATACATGACAGCCTGGAACAAGGCCTGACCGCGATCATGATGCAATTGGATTCGGCGGAAAAGCACGTCGAAAACTCCCCCGAAGCGCGCACGATCCTTCATCGGGCGCGCAACATGGCTGAGTTCAGCCGGGCGGAAATTCAACATGCGGTTTGGGACATGTTATCGCCATTGCTGGAGAATGCGGATTTGGCCACCGCTATAACACATGTCGCCGGGCAAATTAGTTCCAGCTCGCCGGAAGTCAAAATCGAGATCAAGGGCTCCTCGCGCCCTTTGCCATCGAGTTATGAACATCACCTGTTGCGCATGGTCCAGGAGAGTATCACCAATGCTACGAAACATGCTAAAGCCAAAACGATATTCGTGATATTGGACTATACCGGCCCGGGTTTGGAGATTATCATAAAAGACGACGGCGCAGGATTTGTCCCCGGCACGATCAAACCAGCCAGTCAAACCGGACGCTTTGGCCTGCAAGGCATGCGCGCCCGGGCAAAAAAGCTCAACGCAGAGCTCGATGTCGCGAGTCAGATGGGGAAAGGTACCGTGATTACGATCAAGGTGAACGTTGACAGCGGGGATTTGAATTCTGCCAATGGGGACCATGTTTAATATGATCTCATCGATTCCAAATCAAAAAATCCGGATCATGGTGGTGGAAGACCATGTCCTGGTGCGTTTGGGACTGGTTGCTGCCGCCAACGGGGAGCCGGATATTGAAGTGGTGGCAGAGGTGGATGACGGGCGGCAGGTCATTGAGACGTTCCTGGCGAATCAGGTCGACGTGGTCGTCCTGGACCTGCGGATGCCGGGCATGGATGGGATCGAAATCATCAAAGCACTGCACAGCAAATGCGGGAACGTGCGGATCCTGATGTTAAGCAGCTATAGCAACAGCGATGATATCACCAGGGCCATTCAGGAAGGCGCCAACGGGTACGTGGTAAAAGGGATGCCGCTTAAACGTGTATTGGAAGGCATCCGGGCCGTTCACGCTGGTGAAATTTACCTTCCTCCGGAGGTTCAGGATCGGATCAAGGAACGGACAAATCTAAATATTTCATCGAGAGAACTGGACGTTCTGAAATTGATCGCCCAGGGGAAGAGCAACAAGGAAATTGCTTTGCGATTAGGTATCGTGGAGGGAACGGTCAAGGCCCACCTGGCTCGCATTTTCGCAAAACTCGGCGCCGCCGACCGGGCGCACGCGATCGCATTTGCTATCAAACGCGGGCTGATAACCCTGGACTGAGTTTTCGTTCGGAAAATCGAACATGGATTAAACTATTGAGGACGATTATTCGGAAATCATGGGGAATTCTTCTCTTCGAATACAATTGTTAGCAAATAATATTCGAAAAGCGCCAGCTTTAGAGGGTTGAATTTTATAAAGTGTTGGAATTAAGTGTGTTAGATTGAGTAGTCCTTTGGGATTATATCTTTTGGCCAGTAGTACTTTTCCGGCTCGCAAAGTATTATCGAGCATACCCAATTATGCTTGCTGATTGTCCCGAGAAAAATCGTACAAATCCCCAGACGACAAGCCGGGCGTTCACCTTAATCGAGCTGCTGGTGGTGATTGCGATCATCGCCATTCTAGCCGCCGTGCTGCTGCCGGTACTCGATAAGGCGCGAGAAAAGTCCTATCGAATGACCTGTATCAACAACCTGAAGCAATTGTTGCTGGCGAACAATATCTATGTGAATGACAGCAATCAGTTCATTGCACAGCCAAACGACTCGGCTGACTCCGACGCCAACTTGCCTGGCTGGCTTTATCGTACCGATAATACACCTGGCGGATTGGGCAGCGGCGTTCCGGCTGGGATTAGCTGGCTCCTCTTGGGGCCCGAAGGCGGGGTTTTTTGGCAGTATGTCAATGTCGCTGGCACCATCACCGGGAAAACGGTCAAAAATATTGGAACGGACAACAAGGTTCCGCTCCCCTGGAAAATTTATCAATGCCCCCTGGATCCGCCTCCGCAGACTGCCAATCTCTTTTCGACGCGCATGATTAAATTTACCAGCTACTGCATGAACTGGGGAACGGATGATGACGGCCGGAACGTGCACCTCAAAATTACCTCGTTCCGGTCCGCCGATTATTTGTTGTGGGAGAGAGACAATACCACCAATGATCCATCGGCCAATATTTACAAAGATGGGACGGGAACCGGCATCAAGGGCATTGGCACAGTGCATGGGGGCTCCGGGTCAAACATGGGATACATGGACGGCAGTGTGGGATTTCTTCTCTACAATACTTTTTACAATGAGGCGGCATATACCGGTCCGAATGATCTCTATATAGCGACAGATACCGCCACTGGACGGTGAACCGCCGAGTCCAGGCACGGATTTTTCAAATCTGACAAAACAAACCCAGAACCAAAGTTCCCGCATGAAATCAAAAATGTTCCCAGGAGATTCCCGGCAAAACGCCGGGCTTAACCTAATCATATATCTGATGGTGGTCAGTATGGTTTTCCTTTCAAGTTCCATCGCCCGGGCGCAATTCACCTGGCCGGTTTACGAATCGTTTGGAGAATATGTGGATGGTGAGGATCTCGGAACAAATGACAGCCTGCCATTTTGGAATGTCGGCAACGGCGGCACCAACGGCGTTCAGTCGTACATTATCAGCTCTGCCGCCGCCTTGTCGTTTCCGGCGTTGGTTGGCGATCCCAACCCTGTGCCGAAAGGCGTCGAGTCAGTGTATATCAATACCACCAGCGCCGACCGCGGGTTTATGTTCACCACGAACAACCTGACAACCGGAGTCATGTACGCTTCCTTCCTGTTGAATTATATTGATAATGGGGTTGACGCTACTGGCTATTCCCAGAACCGTGTCATGTTCAACCTCGTCACCGGTGCGATAGACGAAACCAACGGGTCTTACGGGAATATTTACTCCAGCGTCTGGCTTACTCCTGACTATCGGATCGCGATCGACAAGAACTATCAATCAGGCGGCACCCTGTCCAGTTCCAGCCCGGTGATCGCTACGGGCGTCCCGCACTTAATTGTGGTTCGTTATAAGGTAAACACCGGCGGCAATGACGAAATGGACCTCTGGATCGATCCGATGCCTTTTGGCAACAATGTCAGCATCCCTCCGCCGACGCTGACCTCGACGAATGGGGCCAATGTTCCCAATTTTAATGCGCTGATCCTCAATAGTCGGAAAACGCCTAACTATACGGCCACCGTCTTCGACGTGGATGAAATCCGGCTGGGTGACACCTGGTCTGAAGTCACCCCGCTGGCGACTCCCGCCCCGGGCCCGCTCTATACGATGACCGGTGGCGGCACCACGTGTCCTGACAGTCCGCCGCATGTTGGTTTAAGCGGTTCGACCAGTACCAACGTTTATTTGCTTTATACCAACGAAGTTTTTAGTGGCATTACTGTGACTGGCACTGGCTCAGCGCTGGATTTTGGCGTGGAATCCGTTCAGGGTGTTTATAGCGTGCTGGCCAGCAACGCCACTACGGCGGCGATCGGTTGGATGAGCAACAGTGTGACTGTTGCGGTCATCCCGCCTCCCGTGATCACGGCAGAGCCGGGCGCCGTGGTGACTGCCACCAATAGCCGGGCTGAATTCACGGTCAGCGTCTCCGGTTCTGGTTTCAGTTATCAGTGGTTTGAGAACGGTACGCCGCTGGCGAATGGCACGAATATCACCGGGGCACTGACAAATGATCTAGTGATTTGGCCGGCCACTACCGCCAACAGCGGAAACTATTATTGCGTTATCGGCAACTCCTGTGGCGATTCGTCCATCACCACCACCAATAGCCTGATTTTGGATGCGCCGAACGTTCTCGTATGGGCGGGCGATGCTTTCAGCATTAATTTCTGGGCCGTGGGCGCATTCGCCGTGCCGGAATTCACGGATCCTGGCAACAATCAGGTAGATTTCAACGAAGGCGACAATGTCACCTTCAATGACACCTATAACGGCGCCCAGTATGGTTCAAGCATTACCCTGAGCAACGTTTTGACCCCGACATCTATTACGTTTGATACCAGCCAGGCGTTGACCTGGGCCGGCCCCGGGTCGATCGCCGGTACCGGTTCGTTGTTGGTCAATGACTCCGGAGTTCTGACGTTGGCCAATAATTCAGCCGGCGCCTACGCGAACACCTTCAACGGTGGTACCGTCATCAGCAACGGCACAATCAATATGCCGAACAGTTGGACTGGCCTGGGCACAGGGGCGGTGACCCTGGCCGGCGGCAGGCTGGAGACCGATCAAAAGTCCAGCGGCACCGGCTCCGGCGTGGGACTTCCTGAGAACCTCTATGTGACGGCCAACAGCACCTGGCAGATCGACAAAACGGGCAACCAATGCGCCGGGTTGGGGGGGGCCTTGCTTGGCAGTCTCGGAACCACTTTGACGATCAGCAACAGTGCCAACGACAATCATCCGGAGGAGATAAGATTTAATGGGGTGTTCACCAACTATTCCGCCCTTGTGACCGCCATCAATCCCTTGACCACCAATCAGCAAATGCAAATTGGCGCTTTTAACAGCACGAACGCCCAGGTCTATAACGGCGCCATTTCCGGTCCCACCGCGGCATTCTTCGTGTCCGGTGCGGGTTCGGTTTATTTGAACGGCGCCAATACCTACACCAATCCGACTTTCGCCACCGCTGGATTCTTGGCTGGCAGCGGAAGCATCGCTGGTTCGCTCAATGTGAGTTCCAATGCGACTGTTGGCGGCGGCTCGATTAGCGGCATCGGCACGTTTTCCGTTGGCATGGGCATGGTCATGACTAATGGCAGCAAAGTCTTGATTCGCGTGAACAAATCGCTCGCGCAATCGAATGACCTGATCTCTGTCTCGGGCGGTGTTATTACCTACCTCGGCCCCGCTTCCGGAACGGTGACGATTACCAACATCGGAGCAACGCCTCTGGTGGTAGGTGATACTTTCCAGATTTTCAATCAACCAGTCCAAAACGGCGCGCCGCTTAAAGTGACCGGCGGCCTGGTCACGTGGAACAATAACCTCGCCGTGAATGGAAGCGTTCAGGTGGCCCTCGACTACATGACCCTGACGGCCTCTCCAAAGATCACCAGCTTCAGGCTCCAGAGCCCCAATGCGCTCATTACCGGCACCAACGGCCAGGCGGGTGCAACCGCCTTCCTGTTGATGAGCACCAACCTTTTGACGCCGTTGAGTCAATGGCACACAGTGGCAACGAATGTCCTTGGAGGGACCGGGTTCACCTTTACCGTGACCAATGCGGTAAGCGCAAATTCGCCTCAACAGTTCTATATATTGGGCAGCACCAATTATAACCCTTGAGGGTCGCTGGCGTGTGAAAATAGAGCCGGGTGTTTGGTAACACCCGGCTTTTTGCCAAACCAATGAACCCCTGAATTTGCCTTACACACAAGAGCGTTTGAAAAAAAACTGTAGCCGTTCCGCAGCGGGAGATTTTGGTGTTTTGGCGAGGCTGAGCGAAGGAGCATGCCCAAAGCGGCTTGTGACTGCCCGCCCGCCCGTAGCTTCGGAGCGAAGGCGGGAGCGAAAACGAAGCCAAACCCCAAAAGAACCGCTGCCTCCGAATGGTTACAGTTCTTTTGAGAATGCTCCAAATAATCGCATTGCGTTGCGAAAGAGAGTAAAACGGATCACGCTCGCGCGAAGGAAAAGTGCGGCCAAACGCGGTCGTTTGCCCGCAAAAACCAGCCCGCTGAAACTGGAGCGGCCGCTGGCTATCGAAGCCCGCGCCTTGCTGGGCATAATCAATAAACTTTTTAAAACGGATTGTCATGATCCGGATGCCATCGATGCCGCCAATACCTGGGCGATCATTGTTGAAGAGTTGAGTTCTTACTATCAATCGGCCCTC
>DASXFM010000478.1:0-7250 GCA_036489615.1 Verrucomicrobiia bacterium
AACGCCCGCCAACATCTTTGGGACACGAGCAACCGGAAATTCATTCCTCATTTGTACCTGGATGGTTCGCCATTCCCGAAAGATTTCAATGAGCAGGCCATCTATTATCACGGTGGTACCGCGGTGGCGATTGAAGCCGGATTGCTCACGCGCGATGAAGTGGCCGGCGCGTTTCAGCGAATGGAGGCGAATGTGCGCGCGGCGAATGCGTCTTCTATCGGGCTGACGATGTATCCGCCGTATCCAGATGGATATTTTAAGAACCCGCAATTGACCAAACCCTACACCTATCAAAATGGAGGTGATTGGTGCTGGTTCGGCGGACGCATGACTCAGCAATTGGTTCAATACGGTTTCGCCGCCGAGGCCTATCGAAGTCTCCGGCCGATGGCTGCGCGCGCAGTGCGAGTGGGCGATTTTCATGAATGGTGGTCGCGCGACAACCAGCCCAAAGGCTCCGGAGGTTTTCGCGGTTCCGCCGGCGCGCTCGGCAAGGCAATTGGAATGTTGCAGGCATGGGCGAGCCAACATCAGTGACGTTCCTTCCTGATCCAATGAGTAAATTCATCCATTTAATTGCAATTTGTATCCTCGCAACGGGGCTCCTGGCTCGCGCCACGCCGCCGCCGGGCTACGTCCTAAACTGGGGAGACGAGTTCAACGGAAGCAGGCTGAATAAAGCAAATTGGGAATACGCCCGTAATGGCTGGCGTTTCTCCGCGTACAATACGCCCGCCGCGGTAAGCGTGACCAATGGTTGTTTGGTCATCACCACCTACGGCAGCGGCGGCACAAATTTTACGGGCTTCATCGATACGAATCGCCGGGTTAAGACTGGTTACGGTTATTACGAAGCGAGCATCGAGTTTTCGAATGCACCCGGCCAATGGTCGGCCTTTTGGATACAATCGCCGTGGATGATGAATGTCCAGCACGACCACACACTCGGCAATGCCAATAATAGTCCTACCAACGGAGTCGAAATCGACGTCTTCGAGCACCGGTGTGTGGATAAAGATGGAAATAATTGGGTCGATGGCGGCGACAACGCTTTGCATTGGAATGGTTACGGCCCGCATCAGAAAGATGCTGTGTGGAAATCTCCAAATCTCGGAGTTGGCGCCGGCTTTCACACGTACGGTTTTCTCTGGACCACAAATAGCTATACGTTCTATGTGGACGATCGGGTTACGTGGACCACGAAGCGCCAGATGATTTCCTTAGCGCCGCAATTCATTCGCCTGACTTCTGAGATACAATCCAACAGTTGGGCCGGCGCCGTGCCACCGGGGGGATATCCGGACCGGGCCCACAGCCAGATTAAAATGTCTGTAGACTACGTTCGATACTACGTGCCTGGCGCTTTCAAATGAGCAACGCAACAAAGAACAAACCGCTTCAGATCGGCCTTTTTGGAATTGGTCTTGAGGCATACTGGCCGCAGTTTCCAGGACTTAAGAAGCGTCTCGAAGGTTACCTGGACGTCGTCCATAAAAAACTCGAGCGGCCGGGTGTGGGAATCGTGAATTTGGGGTTGGTGGATTCAGTGTCAAAAGCCTTTGAAGCCGGGCACAAGTTTCGTGAAGCGGATGTGGATTTGATTTTTCTCTATGTCACCACCTACGCGCTTTCGTCCACGGTGCTGCCGGTAGTTCGGCGGGCAAAGGTGCCCGTGATAATCTTGAACCTGCAGCCGGCTCCGGCCATTGATTACGCGCGTTTCAATCAAATGGGCAATCGCACCGCGATGACTGGTGAATGGCTGGCGCATTGTGCCGCCTGTCCCGTGCCTGAAATCGCCAACGTCTTCAGCCGGGCGCGAATTCCATTTCATCAAATCACCGGAATGCTCCATGACGACCCGGCCTGCTGGAACCAGGTGGATTCATGGATCGAGGCGGCCCGCGTGGCCGACGTGATGGCGCATAATCGCCTGGGTTTGATGGGACATTGTTACTGCGGCATGCTGGACATTTATTCCGACCTGACCCAGCACTGCGCGACGTTTGGCGGCCACATGGAGATTATCGAAGTGGATGAATTGGCTGCGTTGCGCCGGGAAGTGAACGCCAAACAGATCAAATCGCGTGTCGCTGAATTTAAAACAGCTTTTGACGTTCAATCGGATTGCGCGGCATCCGAATTGGATCGCGCGGCCCGGACGTCCGTGGCGCTGGACCGCCTGGTGAAGGAGTATGAACTGGGTTCCTTGGCCTATTATTACAAGGGTACCGGCAACGCGGAGAATGAAGACACGGTCAGCTCTATTATCCTGGGAAATTCGCTTTTGACCGGGCGCGGGATTCCGGTGGCCGGCGAATATGAAGTGAAAAACGCCCAGGCGATGAAAATCCTCGACACGTTTGGGGTTGGAGGTTCGTTCACGGAATACTATGCTCTGGATTTCAACGACGACGTTGTATTGATGGGACACGACGGTCCCGGCCACATTAAAATCGCGGAGGGCAAAACCCGGGTTCGTCCATTGAAAGTGTATCATGGCAAAGTCGGACGAGGATTATCGGTCGAGATGTCTGTGAAACACGGGCCGGTTACGTTGCTTTCGGTCGTGCAAACGGTGGATGGAAAATTGAAGCTGCTGGTGGCGGAAGGGGAGTCTGTTCCGGGACCAATCCTGGAAATCGGCAATACTAACAGCCGCTATCGTTTCAGTATTGGCGCTCGAAAATTTGTCGAGAATTGGAACGTTCACGGCCCGGCGCATCATTGCGCGGTAGGGGTCGGACATGTTGCCGATAAAATAAGCAAATTCGCCTTGTTGCTCGGGCTGGAAATGGCACAAGTTTGTTAAACAAAAATATGAATCGTCGTGAATTCTTAAATCGAATTGGATTAACTGCAGGCGGTCTGCTGGTCCTGCAATCAGGGTGTGTGGTTCGGCCCGGGATAAAATCTTCCACCGTAACTGCTGCGGGTTCAGGAACTGGACCGACGGGAGAAGAATTTGCCTCTCCGCCCTTTGATTGCGGTCCCTGGGTTTATTGGTTTTGGCTGGATGTAAATGTGACCCGCGAAGGCATCACGGCCGATCTGGAGGCGATGAAACGAGTCGGCATCGCCGGAGTTCTGATTATGGACGTCGACCAAGGAACGCCGCCGAGTTTCAACGGGTCAAAATTTGGCGATGCGCAATGGTACGACCTGTTCAAGTTCGCGTGCGAAGAAGCCGGTCGGCTCGGCATCGAAGTGAACATGACCAACGACGCCGGATGGTGCGGCAGCGGCGGCCCGTGGATTACTCCCGAACTTTCCATGCAGGTTGTCGTCTGGAGCAGTACCTCAGTTGGAGGAGGGCAGTCGGTGAACGTCCAGTTGCCCCAACCAATATCTCGCATGGACTATTATCGAGATATTGCCGTGCTGGCTTTTCCGACTCCGGCCGCTGACAAAGTCGGGCGCGGCTATCGCATCGACGATTTACATGGTTTGACGGAGGGATATTTGAATCCACAAGCCGGCGCGCAAGATAACATTTCCACGATTCTGAATTGGGAGACGCTTCCCGCAAATCAGGTCGTTCCAAAATCCGGAGTTTTGGACCTGACCGCAAAAATGGACAAGCAAGGCGTTCTTCATTGTGAATTGCCGGATGGTGATTGGACCCTCCTGCGCCTGGGACATACGACGACCGGAGTCTCAAATCATCCTGCGCCGATTGGCGGTTTGGGCCTGGAGACGGATAAGCTCAGCCGGTCGGTGACGTTATTTCAATTTGAAGCGCTCATGGGCCGAATCATTCAGACGATCGGTCCGCTTGCGGGCAAAACGCTCGTCGCTACCCATATTGATAGTTGGGAAATCGGGGTTCAGAACTGGACTCCAACGATGCGTTCTGACTTCGAACGGTTGCGGGGTTACGATCTGTTGCCGTATCTGCCCGTGCTTACCGGACAAGTCGTCGAGAGCCTCGAAATCTCCCAACGTTTCCTGTGGGACTTTCGGAAAACCATTGGCGACTTGTTAGTGGAGAATTACGCCGTGGCCATGCGCGAGGTTGCGGGAAAGCATGGCCTGCGATTGTCCATCGAGGGCTACTCCGGCGAACCAGCCAACGACGTGTGGTACGGCGGCGAGGCGGTCGAACCGATGGCTGAATGCTGGTCATGGGGCCGTTTCGGCGCGCGCGAATCAGTTACGGAAATGGTTAGCGCTGGACATGTCTATGGCCGCAATATTATCGGCCAGGAAACGTTTACCGCAAATTCGGAGGAAAAATGGCTGGGACATCCCGCCGTTTGCAAAGACATCGGGGATTGGACCTTTGCTGAAGGCATCAACCGTTTCGTTTTCCATCGCTATGCCATGCAGCCGTGGACAAATCCGCATTATGGGCCGGGCATGTCCATGGGACCCTGGGGTCTGCATTATGAGCGGACGCAAACGTGGTGGGAAATGAGCAAACCCTGGCACGATTACGTGGCCCGCTGCCAATACATGTTGCGCAAAGGACACTTTGTCGCTGACGTCTGCTACCTGCAGGCTGAAGGCTCGCCGGGCAACTTTTTGCCTCCGCACGGGCAGGAGCGTGAGTCCCGGCGCCCGGGATACAACTACGATGGGTGTCCGCCCGAATTGGTGCTCAAAAGCATGGAATTTGAGGACGGCTTTCTGACTCTTCCGGGCGGCATGAAGTATCGTGTTTTGGTGCTTCCCGATTCACCCACAATGACGCCGGAATTGCTCAAGAAGATAGAAAAGCTCGTTGATGCCGGCGCTTTGGTAATCGGGTCCAAACCGGGAAAATCTCCGGGCCTAAGCAACTATCCGCATTGCGACGGTGAAGTTCAGCGCCTCGCGGACGAATTGTGGGGCAGCGGCAAAATCATTTCCGGAACCACGGCGGCGGAGACATTGGCGAAGAATCGTATCCGTCCTGATTTCGAGTGCGATCAGCCCATGGTGCGTTGGATTCATCGTCGTACAGACGACATGGATATCTACTTCGTCGCCAACGGCGCTGCTGCTGGAAAATATCCCTACAACGGCAGTCCGCTCGTGGCGAATTGTTCTTTTCGGATTGCAGGTGCCACGCCCGAAATTTGGGACCCGGAAACGGGACGGGTTTCGCCCGTTGCTTTGTACGATATGTCGGATGGAATGACCCACATTCCGCTGGTTTTGCCGGCCAAGGCTTCGGTTTTTGTGGTGTTTCGCAATTCGCCGGGACCCGGGCAAATCTTCCGAAGCATCAGTTGTGACGGGAAGACGATCCTTCTTGCAGGAGGCCGGCAGGCTCAGCCGAAAATTGAAATTCTATCCGCCGTTTACGGCAAGCCAGGCGAGTCGCAACACACCCGTGATGCCACAGCGGACGTTCGGAAACTGATTGAGAGCGGCGAAACGGCTTTTCCAGTTGTAAGGGTCGCCGAGATTGGCGGCGACCCGGATATCAACGTCGTCAAAACTCTCGATCTTGATTGCCGAATCAACGGGAAGGAAAAGCGCCTCGTATTTCATGATGGAGACGTGACGGTTTTCAATGATGAAGGCGAATATCCGCCGGCGATTGTCGAGGCAATGGAGCAGGGGAAGACGCAACTGTGCGTCACAAAACCGGGTGATTACCAATGTACGCTCAGTTCAGGCAAAACGGTTACGGTGTCCGTTCCGAATGTCCCCGAGCCGCTCCAAATTTCCGGTCCATGGACGGTGGCATTTCCCGAAGGTTGGGGAGCGCCGCCTCAAATTCAATTGGAGAAATTAATTGCCCTGAATAAACATTCTGATTCCGGGGTAAAATATTTTTCAGGCACCGCAACCTATCGCTGCCAGTTCGACGTTACGCCGGAATTGTTTGCCGGAGACCATCGCATCACACTGGACCTGGGAAACGTCGCGGTCATGGCCGATGTGAAGTTGAACGGGAAACCGTTAGGCATTCTTTGGAAATCGCCGTTTCAATTGGATGTCACCGCGACATTGCAGGCCGGACAAAATTCCCTGGAAATCGCCGTCGCAAACCTGTGGGTCAACCGTCTGATTGGCGACCAACAGTTGCCATCCGATACAGACCGCAATGACAACCGCACACTGAAGCAATGGCCGCAATGGCTGCTCGACGGCAAACCCAGCCCCACCGGGCGGTTTGCATTCACGACCTGGGAACTATGGCGCAAAGATGACGCGCTGGTCGAATCCGGGCTGATTGGCCCGGTTCAATTACAAGTCACGGTTTGCAGGCGTGTTTAGTTGTCAGCAAATTTCGCTGATTAGTGCAGATCCGACAGCCCGGGATGCAAAATGATGATATGAGGTCTGAAAAGCCGCAACATCCGCTACAACATTGAATATCAACGTCTTAAACCGCAACATTTCTGCAACAAAGCCGCAACAGGGTTGCAACAACCTACAACAACCGCTCTCTTCTATAGATTTTCGGCATGGCTACGGCGAAACGATATGGTACTTGGCTACCACATTGCTGCGCTCGTCGAAACCAACAACCCATGATTCGCCGGAAATTGAAAATGGCGGATTGAAGTGGAACTGACGGACACATCTTACGCTGTTGGTGTTATCCACCCACACATCATTCCAGTTGATATTCGTCTCCACGTTCGTCGTCACCTCTGGACGTTGGCGAAATAGTGCAACCACCCGCTCCGATGAGTCGCCGCGCTGAATCCATGCAAAGGCTTTCCCTAAAGCTACCGTGCGATACCAAACCAAACCTCCAGACAGCGCTACAACTGCCAAAATGCCTGCCATCCACCGTTTGACAATTTGTTTCATAGCGAGGGATCGAGTTCTACCACTGTACCGTTTTTCATCCGTTGTGTTTCTCGGCGGCGACAGTGTAGCAATTGTTGGTAGTGTCACTACCCAATTGTTTGATCGCTTCCTGTAAACGGGTCTAAACGGGTCAGAGATGACTAATGGTGTTAGTCGCAGTTGATATCTGCAACAGCCAACCGGCGTCGTCAACGTCAAACGTTCCTGCAAATATTGAATTACTGCCCGTTGATTTGAGTTTATCACGCTTCACAGCTTCGCAATAACTCCGTACACGGTTTGTCTCACCCATCAACAGTGCCGCATAAGCATGGCCGGCTTCCACCCATCCATTATTAACGTGTTCTGGATCGTTGGCCCAGTCCGGTCGGTTTCGGCCATTCCAATGGTCACTGATGGCACTCGCCGCGGCTTGGGCCCGTGGATCGGTTGGGCTCATCACGCCGAACAGGACCGGCCAAAGCTGGGCCTGCGTGTTAGGGTACCAGGTGTCAAGG
>DASXFM010000485.1:0-7783 GCA_036489615.1 Verrucomicrobiia bacterium
GCCACAGGCCGTTGCCGGACAATCTTTAACGCGGGCAGAATGGCAACGGCCCACGGCAACAATAATGGCAGGTTGCTCGTCTTGACGCCGGTCATTAGCGCGGCGCTTACGATAGAAGTGAAAAGATCGCGCGCACATCCCGAAACGCGCGCTCGAAGCGCAAATAAAATGGCCGCCAGGGCGAATGGCGCGCCAAAGGCGTCGTTTCCGATGCTGGCGGCCTGGAGTAAAAAACAATAGCCCGTGGGCGCAATCCACATCCAATGCCACGCGACCCGGCGACGAACCCCCAAACGGCTCAAAACTCCAAACGTGAGGCCCGGCAAAAACAGAAATGGAATGAAATTAATGAGGAAAAGAAACCGGTCAGTTTTCAAAATCGCAATTAACGGCGCCGAAACCCATTCGATGCCGCAGCCACGATTATTGAGCCGCGGAAAATCGGTGTGAATCCACTGCCATTGACCGGCGGCCAGCCAATGCAGCACACGCGGCAGCCGATAAGCCAGTCCGTCGTAATTCGTAGGCGCATAAATGGCCCCCCCGACAAATGCCATGACCGACAAAACAAGGAAGGCGAACGGAAACGGCCGTTTGAAACGATGAAGCCATTTTCGAGATCGGGAGCATCGCGAGCGTTCAGGTTTATCATGACGCCGCCGGAGAAAAAATGCGGCGGCAATGATAAGCAAAATCACAATATATCCCGCCACATTGAGTTGTCCCACGGCAGATAAAGCCCATCCTGCGACATTGAGGCCGGCGCAAAGCCAAATCCATAGAGTCAGGGACCGCGAGGCCGGGGAAGAATTCATGCTTTTACGCCGCGTGCCGACGATTCGGCATGCCGGATTGGGCCAGAACTTGTCATTACCCGTTTAATCATAAAGGCTTGAAATTGAAATGGGAGCCGAATCCAATAATGCTGCCCACCGGCGGCCGGCTTTACATCCGGCTCCACCAGACCGAAGTCGGCTTCGGGACATCGAACCGCACCCGTTCGCCCGGACTTTCCAGAGTGTAAATTTCATAACTCATCGGCTGCAAATTGAAATGGCCCGCGTTGAGCCGGCGCAGGCGGTGATGCCCGATCCAAAGCGGTTTCAACAGCCTGATCAAGGAAGGCGCCATGGCCAGCGTTTCCTCCTTTTCACGGATGGCGTTTGGCCTGAGATTCATATTCTCGCCGGTATCAGTAAATGTCGCCACGATGGAATCGCAGACGGCCATGGGCACCTTGTCCCGCATCAGCGCCTGTGTCCAATGAAAATCCCCCAAATCACGCCAGCGCGTGTCAAAGAAAATGCCGCGCTCCTGAATGACTTTCCGTCGAATAAAAACGGAGCTGGTCAATACCCGAAACCGGAACCAGATATGCCACGGATGCGGTGTCATCAAATGCCGGTGACACATGTATTGGCCGCGCCCATCCACGATTAGGCTGTGCGCGAGCGCGACTTCCACGTCCGGATGCGCCTCAAAGAATTCATGGATGGTTTTGAGCGCACCGGGGAGATATTGCTCATCGCAATTCAAGTACGCCAAAATATCTCCGGTGGCCCGGCGATAGCCGCGATTGACGGCGTCATACATTCCGGCGTCTTTTTCGATGAATGCCTTGACCCGCCGGTCGTTGGGCAACCAGTCCCGCGTGGCGTCATCCGAACAGGAATCCTGCACGATGTGCTCCACTTCGATACCCTGCTGGTCCGCTACCGAGGCGATGCACAACTTCAGCCAGTCGGAATTTCGAAAGCTGGGCGTGACAATGGAAAACTTCATTCTCGTAATAATAACCGCAAATGAACGGCCACCAATTAAAAATTGGCAACGGGTTGCTTCCCGGATTTCAAAGGCTCAATCCGTTTTGCATCAATACCACCATGATTGATTCGAAGCTTCAACGATCGGCATCCAGGATTTTTCTAGTTCTGATCTCAATCCGAATACGGTCCAGCAACAGCACAACAATTTCCACAACCAAAAAGCGCATAAACGCGTCCCACAACCAAACTCCCGGCTGTTTCAGGTTCACCAGGGGATTGTCTACGTTTTGCAGGAAACCCCAAACCAGAGCCGAAAGCGCGGCGGCAAAGGTACCCCAGCGGCGGTTAATGACCAGCGTCAGGATGGCTGCTGGAATGATATAAAATGGCATGAGCGAAACCGCTACGCTGGTATAGAAATCGGCCAGGGCCACCAAAATCAAAATAATCAAGCTCACCAGCACGGTCGCTTTATGGGCTGCAAACTCATCCCAAAGGGAAAGCCGCTGATCCAAAGAGGCCGGCTTCCTCTCAATAAACCACGCCTTGGCCTGCCGATACGTCCGCAGCCAGGGCAACGGCAGAAATTCGAAACCAAGACGAATGGCGCCGTCCATCCCGCAAAAAATCCTGCCGAGTATCCTGTGATAAAGGCGCTCGACAGCCCCTGGCTCCGGTCCGTCCGCGATGGTGCCTTGAAAATCCAATAACTCATGACGCAGCCGGCTCCAACGGTTGTGGAAACGCCGCAGCATTCGGGCAACCCGCGGGTTCATTTGGCTCGTCGCCTGCCGCCTGCCAATTTTTCCAAGGCGCAAATATTCAAAGTGCGGCGCCCGAAACACGGCTGAAAGGTCCGCTCCACTCAGGTTCGTCATCCGTTCATCGAATTCTATGTCGAGAAAATCACAGATACCGCGGCAGGAATCCCTCGTACCGTCCACCAAATCCTCATAGGTGATGTGATGCACGCGGTTGCCCGAGCGATTCAGTTCAGCGGCTCCCCGAATCATTTCCTCCTGATAGTAGACCAACCGGCTCAGCATACCCGGCCGGCGGAAGTACCGGGAATTGCGCGCGGTTTCGGCGACGCTGCCATAGATTTCCTCAGGGTCACGCCAAATGAGAATAAAAGAAGCGCCAGGATGGTTTTGGGCCAGCTGACTGAGACGATTACAGTAGAATGGTGATTTTTCCCCAATAATGCTCGCGTTCCTGGTTTCCGCGAACGCGCGATACAGATCATGCGGAGCCCGGACATGGTCCAGCCCGGAAATGCTGTCCCTCAAAACCAGGTGATGTCGTGACAGCGCATTGGTGTAAAATTCCAGGCGCTCGCGCCAGTTATGGCGAAATCGCAGTCCTGAAAACGCCCGCGGAAAGTTCCAAACGTCGCACTCATACATTAAGGCGATTTGGGGATGCTGATTCAAAAGTGCGTAAAGCAAAGATGTTCCGGAACGAAAAATCCCAACGACAAAAAGTGTTGTCGTTGTTTTCGCTGTTTTCGTCGTTATTGGATGCGCCGGCGTTGCTTCGGGCACAGACTTAACCATGCTATATGTTCTTGCAATTTGCAAAGAGAATCCTCTCACTCAAGATGTTCCGAAGACCCGGAAAGTTACGACGACGTCTTTGGTTAGACGGAAAACCTTTGGGCGATGGGAATGCGCCTGCCCGTGCCAAAGGCTCGCGCGGAAATTTTCAGTCCGGGAGCGGCTTGCCGCCGCTTGTATTCTGAAAAATTGATCTTATTCAACACGTCGTGAACCATCGCCGGATCAAATCCTTGCTGAATAATTTGCTCCCGGCTCAAATTCTGGACGACGTACAAATCCAAAACGGCATCAAGGGCCTCGTAGGGCGGCAGTGAATCCTGGTCCTTTTGGTTCGGCCTCAATTCGGCGCTGGGAGGCTTGTCGATGGAACTCCAGGGAATAATCTCCCGTTCGCGATTGACCCAACGGGAGACCTTGTAGACGTCGGTTTTAAAGAGATCCGCCAGCGGCGCGAGCGCGCCATCCATATCCCCATACAATGTGCAATAACCAACCGCCATTTCAGATTTATTGCCTGTCGTCAACACCAGTGCGTTGAACTTGTTCGACAGCGCCATGAGGGTGACTCCGCGCAAACGCGACTGAAGGTTTTCCTCGGTTTGGTCCGGTTTCAGTCCCGCAAAAATGTTCGCCAGTTGTTTTTCGACGGCCAAAAACGGCGGTTCGATGGGCAGCACCTCGAAGCGGATGCCCAGATTTTTCGCCGTCGCTTCGGCGTCAACTAAACTCCCCTCGCTCGAATAGCGCGCGGGCATGGCCACACCCAGGACGTTTTCCTTTCCGAGCGCGTCCATCGCAAGGACGGCACTCAGCGCGGAATCGATTCCCCCGGAAAGACCGAGGATGACGGATTTAAATCCGCATTTTCGGACATAGTCGCGAATGCCCAGCGAAAGCGCTGAAAAGATCAGGCTCTCACGCGGCGGAAACTCCACCGTGGATTTCGCGCCGGTGGTTCCCATATCCGCCACAAAAACGTCTTCGACAAACCCGCGTCCCATGGCAATGACGTTACCTTGCGAATCCAGCGCAACGCTGTGGCCATCGAAAATCAATTCATCATTGGCTCCCACGAGATTCACCTGGGCAAGAGGCGTTTTTTCGTCACGGGCCACCCGTTGAAGCATTTCCAAACGCTCCTTCTCTTTTCCATCGCTCCAGGGCGAAGCCGAAATGTTCAGGATCATTTGAGCGCCCTGCGCAATGGCTTCCGTGACCGGATCGCGCCGATAAAGACGTTCGGGCCAAAAATCCTCATCGTTCCAAATGTCCTCACAAACGGTGACCGCCCATTTGCGGCCTTTGAACTCGAAGGGCACCACCTGTTTTCCGGGCTCGAAGTACCGGTCTTCGTCAAAAACGTCGTAAGTGGGAAGCAGGCATTTAACGGCGCGCCACAGAATTTTGCCATTTTGCAAAATCGCGACGGCGTTTTGCAGTGCTCGCCCGGGGCGGTCGAGATTTCTTTCCACATAGCCGACGCACAAGGGACCCGGCCCGACCTGCTTGGCAGTATCCCGGACGGCCGCCAAATTGGCGTCAATAAAATCCGGACGCAAAAGCAAATCACGCGGAGGGTAGCCACAAAGAAACAATTCGGGGGCCAGCACAAATTCCGCGCCGAGCGCCACGGCCTTTTCATATCCGGCCAGAAGTTTCGCAATGTTGGCAGGAAAATCGCCGACCGTCGAATTGAGTTGGAGAAAACCGAGCTTCATGTGTGTATTACAGCGTTATTTTCCACATTCTGAAGCGCCTCTGACATCGCGCTCAGGTGCCGATCAAGGGTGAAACGGCGCAAAAAAACATCACGCGAGCAGCTCCCCAGGTCGCTGGCGCACAGAAAGAGAAGTTTTTCAGCGATTTGTTTGGGCGATTTAATGTCCACAAGGCCCGGATAATCGACGGGCAGCATATCCGGAACAGCCCGCCAGCGCGTCGTTATGACGGGCAGGCCAAAGGCCAGCGCTTCCGCCACGCACGTGGGCTGGCCTTCGGCAGGATAATAGGTGGGAAAGCAAAAGATATCGGCATTGCGAAATGTCTCGTATTTGTTTTCCCCGAAAATGAATCCGACCAGGGCCACTGTGTTCAGAAGACGATGCCGGCGAATGAACTCACGCAATTCCGCTTCTTCAGCGTTCGACGCGAAAGCGCCGGCGACCACAAACCGGAAGCGCAATGGCCAATTTCGTTCCTCGGCCGCCTGATTGGCGAGCCACACCCCTTCCACCGCATCAAAGAGGCCCTTTTCCCGCGAACAGGTGGCGACGAAAAGGACGTTGACAACGGTTTCACTTGAAGTTGCCGGCACCGCATTCCGAAAGAGAATGGCCTTAAGCGCAACCGCGCGGGCGCGCCGGGCAGGAAGGATCGTATCGTTGAATTGAGGGCAGGGATCCACCAATCCGTTGCCGATAACGGCAAGGCGCCGGGGCATCAGTTTTTCAGCATCGCTCCGGCCAAATTCTGTCAGCACGATGCTCAAGTCCGCGTTTCCCATTAGCCGATAGGTAAAACTGCGGGTCTTGTGCTGAACCGAGGTTTCAAGCCATTTGGCCAGTCCGCCCCCGTGCCAGTGGAAAATGATTTTGTCAAAAAAAGGGCGGCAAAAAAACATGACCAGCCAATCGCGGTACAGGGCAATCGCCTTGCCCGGCGCCGGGACATAATACAGCGTTTTTACTCCATATCGGAACCGGCACCAGATCGCCTGCAGACAATAGAAAAGAATCTGGTCAAATTTCCTGAATTGAAATTCGCCCACATCTTCAAGTGTTTTCGAGAGACGTGCGTTTACGTGGTAACACTCAATGCCGTAACGGTTCGTCGATTCGCGCCGGAATTTCCATTTGCGCCGGTTGCCGCCAAAACACTCCAACATCTGCTGCACGGCGGCGCTTTGCCCGTGATAGGGCGGCGGAACATGGGCAAAAACAAGCAATTTCATTGTGATTTGCGGTTTACGATTTACGATGAACGCGTTGCGAACCCGAAACCTGTATAAAAATGTTTCGACCAAAAGGCATTTTACAAGCAGGCCTGTGAAATCGTAAACATTTAGACGCAAATCGTAAATCATGAACCGTGTCAATGTGCTCGGAGTGGGCATCAGTGTGCTGAACCTGCCGGCCGCGCTAGCCGAAATTGCCGAGGCCATTCGCAACCGCCGCAAAGGCTACATTTGCGTAACCGGCGTCCATGGCGTCATGGAAGCGCAAAGCGACGAATCATTCCGCATGATATTGAACAATGCGTTCCTCTGCACGCCCGACGGCATGCCGATGGTTTGGGCCGGCAAAATCGCCGGCCACTCCGAAATGCGGCGCGTCTATGGCCCGGACCTGATGCTGGACGTCTGCGCCTGGAGCCAGGACCATTCGTGCCGGCACTTCCTTTTTGGCGGCGCGCCCGGCGTCGCCGAGCAACTTGCCGAAAAACTCAAGGCGCGATTTCCGAAACTGGAAATCGCCGGCACCTTTACACCCCCGTTCCGTCCTCTGAATCCGGCGGAGGAAAATGAGTTGCGTGAGAAAGTCCAGACCACCCGTCCGGACATCATCTGGGTAGGATTAAGCACGCCCAAGCAGGAAAAGTTCATGGCCGAATATCTGCCGAAACTCGACGCGACCCTGATGATTGGCGTAGGCGCGGCATTTGATTTTTTAAGCGGGCGCGTGACACAGGCGCCACGCTGGATGCAACGAAGCGGACTGGAGTGGGTCTACCGGCTATGCAGCGAGCCGCGGCGCCTCGCGGGGCGTTACCTTAAAAACAATCCACGGTTCGTGGCAAAATTTGCGCTGCAGCTGGCCGGACTGAAAAAATACACACTGGCGTGATCCTTCTGACGCCTCATTCAGCGCGGCCAAGCAATTGACGGACTTTCCCCGGTATATCCCCGCCGCGGAGCAGAGACTCGCCCACGAGAATGGCTTTGGCGCCGCATTTTCTCAATCGTTCCACGTCCGCGCGCGTATGGATGCCGCTCTCGGCAACCAGGATACTTTCTCCATTTAATTTGGCCGCCAGTTTCTCGGTCGTGGCAAGGTCCACGGTGAACGTTTTCAAATCGCGATTGTTTACCCCGATCAACTCCGCGCCGATTTTCAACGCCCGGTCCAACTCTGCCGCATCATGGACCTCGACCAGCGCGGCCAACCCCGCCTCCATGGCGAGGGAATGAAATTTTCGCAGCTGTTCATCGGACAAAATCGAAACAATCAGCAGGATGGCGTCCGCACCCCATTCAATGGCCTCGAGGATTTGTCGCTCATCAATAATGAAATCCTTGCGCAGCAAAGGTAATTTGACCGCGGAGCGAATTTGGCGAAGGTACTCAAGCGCCCCCTGGAAGAATTTTCCATCGGTCAACACCGACAGGCAGTTCGCGCCCGCCGCCTCGTATTCCCTGGCAATGCGGATAGGGTCAAAGTCCGGGCAAATAACGCCGGCCGA
>DASXFM010000208.1:0-9102 GCA_036489615.1 Verrucomicrobiia bacterium
CATTTGTTCATGAACGTGAAAATCGGCACGCCTCGCTGCCGGCAAACCTCGAACAGCTTGCGCGTTTGCGGCTCAATGCCCTTGGCCGAGTCAATCACCATGACGACCGAGTCCACAGCGGTGAGCACGCGATAAGTATCTTCTGAAAAATCTTTGTGACCCGGCGTGTCGAGCAGGTTGAGGCGATGGCCGTTGTAATCGAATTGCAGCACAGTGGAACTGATCGAAATGCCGCGTTTCTTTTCCAACTCCATCCAGTCGGACGTCGTGGCGCGCTGATTTTTGCGGGCGGTGACCGATCCGGCTAGTTGCACCGCGCCGCCATAAAGCAGCAGCTTTTCCGTCAGCGTGGTTTTGCCCGCGTCCGGATGCGAGATGATGGCGAACGTGCGCCGTTTCTGGATTTCTTCCGTAATATTCACAAAGGGCGGGAATTATAATGATGAATCAGACCGGAACAAGTTTTGGATTTGGGCCGCCATGGCATGGCGTGACTGGCTTTCGAAACATGCCCATTGTCTCTCGGATCAGTTTGCCGCACGTCAACGCCTCTTTCTGCGGCCGCCGCCCCGATGCCGGGACGAACCAGGACTCGGGAAGGGTTTGGAATTGAATTTTGATTTTCGGTTATCTTCGGACGTTGTTGCGATGCAAAAATCCACTTGCTTCTTAAACGTGTCGACCTTCGCGACCTGGACTTCCACTTTGTCGCCGAGCCGAATCATGCGGCGCGTGCGGCGGCCGATGAGATGGTTCCGTACTTCGTCGTAAATATAAAAATCATCCTCCATCGTGGACAACGGCACCAAACCGCTCATGGCGAGGCCGGGCACATCCACAAAAAAACCAAAGTTTCGCAAGTCCGTCACCAGCGCCGGATAATGCGTCAGTTCGCCGGAGGCGAGTTGCGCCTTCAGGAAGGCGAACAATTTCACATCCTTGCTGTCACGCTCGGCGTCGGCGGAGTTGCGTTCCGTGTCGGAAATATGCCTGGCGATTTCCTTGAGCGACTTTGCCGCCCCGTGGCTGTGCCGGAATAATGCGCGATGCACCACGAGGTCGGCGTATCGGCGGATGGGCGAGGTGAAGTGCGTGTATTTCTTCTTGGCCAGTCCGTAATGACCGAGCGGCGCCACGTCGTAGCGCGCGCGCATGAGCGATTTCAGAAGGCCAATCTTGAGCGCCTGGCCGATGGGCAGCGTGCCGAGCCGCTGCAATAGCTTTTGCACCTCCTGTGGCTTGCTCAAATTGCCGCAGGGCACATGATGGCTCAAAACTTCCTCGCGATATTCACGCAATCGCCGTTCGTCCGGCTCCTCGTGAACGCGATAAACGGCTTCGAGATTCTGGCTCATCAGGCGCGTCGCCACAGCCTCATTGGCCAGGAGCATGAACTCCTCAATCAACTGATGCGATATGTCATTCTCGATTTTTTCGATGCGCGTAATTCGGCCGTTCTCATCAAGCCGGATTTTGCTTTCGGGAAAATCGAGGTCAAGCGAACCGGCTTTGAACCGCAGGCGGCGGATGCGCTGGGCAAGTTCATTCGCGTCGTGCAGCATCCGTTCGATATTGTCCGCGGGGTCGCGCTGCAAAATCTCCAGCGCCTCGCGATAGCTAAAGCGCCGTTGCGAATGAATGACTGCCGGATAAAATTTCGTCGCCAGCACGCGCCCGTCATGCGACACGAGAAATTCCACGCACTTGGTCAGGCGATCCACCTTCGGTTTCAGCGAGCAGAGTTCGTTGCTCAAGGCTTCCGGCAGCATCGGGATCACGCGGTCCACAAGGTAGGTCGAGTTGCCGCGCTCGGCGGCCTCGTCATCCAGCGCGGTGCCGGGTTTGACATAATGCGACACGTCCGCGATGTGAACCCACAACGTCCATTGATCCGCGGAATTCCGGCGCAGGCAGATTGCGTCGTCGAAATCTTTTGCGTCGTCAGGGTCAATCGTCACGACCGGATGGCTCCGGCAATCCTCACGCCCCTGGAGTTCGGGCTGCGTCACCTCGCTCCCAATGGCCCGCGCTTCGGCCAGGACATTTTTCGGAAAGTGGAGTGGTAGATTGTATTCGCGCAGGACAGAAAGCATGTCCACTCCCTCTTCGTCAGGGGAGCCAAGGATCTCAATGATTTCACCTTCCGGATTAGACTGACGCGATTCCCATTCACGCAATTCCACGACCACCTTGTCGCCAATCTTTGCGCGTCGTCCCACGTCGCGCGGCTCCGGCACATAAACGTCGTGCGGAATTCGCGGGTCATCGGGAACCACGAAAAGAAATTGGCTGCTTCTCTGCAACGTGCCGACGATGTTGGTGCGGTGCCGTTCGAGCACGCGGATGACCGTGCCGGTGTTTCGCGATGCAGGGCGGTCGCGCCGAACCAGCACGCGGTCCTCGTGGAGGGCCGTGAGAGTGGCGTTTTCCGGGATGGCTATTTCCGCAATCGCTGAATCGTCCGGTTGCAGAAATCCTTTTCCTGCGCGGTTGATGCGGATGCGACCGGGAATTAAGTCCGCATCGCCCGGTAAAATGTAGCGATTCCCTTTGATGCGAACGATGCAGCCTGCCTGTTGCAGTGCGCCCAACTCCCTTTGCAGTTCCTGCTGGCGGTTTGGCGCCAGCCCGAGCTGTTGGAGCAGTTCCGGAATATTCGCGGCGACGTAATCGCTGCGACCGAGATGCTTTAATATTTGGTTTTCCATGCTGGCTGTAATCCTCCGGCAGGCTTCCATCCTAGCTTGCAAATGCCGCCTGTCGAATGAAAAGGGGAATTTATGCCGTGGCTTCCTCGAAATAGCTATTTATTATGTGGGGCTCATGGTGGCCTGGAAGGCATGTGCAAGGCGCACCAAAAAATTCTTAAAAAACCGCTTGCAATCGTTTTTGCCTCTGATATTTTGACCGCTCCGTTTCCCTAAAGGAGCGGACAGCATGTTAGCAGACCGATAACTGATGCTCCACCAAGGAGCCGGGATTGATGGCCTGCCAACTTCGAAGTTGCTGATAAAACTTTTATTTATGCCAGTTAAAACATTTAGACCGCTAACGCCGTCCACGCGATACATTACGATCGCGGACTATAGCGAGATTACAAAGACGAAGCCGGAGAAATCCCTTGTCGAAATTCGCAAGAAAACCGGCGGGCGCAATCATTACGGTCGCGTCACCGCTCGCGGCATCGGCGGCGGCCATAAACAGAAAATCCGCATCGTGGATTTCAAACGCAATAAGCACGGGGTCGAAGCCACCGTGGCCGCGATTGAATACGATCCGATGCGTTCAGCGCGTCTGGCCTTGCTCCAATATACCGACGGCGAAAAGCGCTATATTATCGCCCCGGCAGGCATCCAGGTAGGTAGAAAGATTTCCAGCGGTCCGGCGGCTCCTCCCGAAGTAGGCAATGCCCTTCCGCTTAAGGCCATTCCGGTTGGCTTGTTCATTCATAATATTGAATTGGCGCCCGGTCGTGGCGGCCAGATGGTCCGGTCAGCCGGCGGCGCGGCGACATTGATGTCGCGCGACGCGGGCTACGCCCAAATCCGTTTGCCCTCCGGCGAAATCCGCCGCGTGAACGAAATATGCTACGCAACCATCGGGCAGGTGGGAAATACGGAGCATGAAAACGTGCTTTTAGGCAAAGCGGGGCGTTCGCGGCACCGCGGCATTCGCCCCATCAACCGTGGCGTATCGCGTAATCCGGTCGACCACCCCAACGGCGGTGGCGCCGGCAAATCCAAATCCGGCGGTGGCTGGCAACAGTTGACCTCGCCCTGGGGCAAAATTGCCAAAGGTGGAAAGACCCGCCCAAAATATAAATACTCGAACCGCTTTATCGTCGTTCGGCGCAACGGACTGCCAATTAAAACCAAATAGTTATGGGACGCTCGATTAAAAAAGGACCGTTTGTAGATCTCCACCTTCAGGTCAAAATCCAGAAGGCCAAAGACACCAAGTCCAAGTCTCCCATCAAGACCTGGTCCCGTCGCTCGATGATCACCCCGGATTTTGTGGGCCTCACGTTCAACGTCCACAACGGCAAGATTTTTAACCCGGTCTTCGTGACCGAAAACATGGTCGGCCATCGGCTCGGGGAATTTGCCCTCACGCGCACCTTCAAGAAACACGGAGCGCACACAGCCAAGGCGGAGGCGAAGTAAATTTATGGAAGTTTTCGCAATTACCAAAAATATCCCGATGTCCGCGCAGAAGATGCGCGAAGTCGTGCGGCAGATTCAAGGGTTGCCCGCCCTGCAGGCGCAGGCGGTGCTGGCGGTCGTGCCGCGCAAAGGGGCGCGAGTCGTCTCCAAGACGTTGAAATCCGCTATCGCGAACGCCGAAAACAACAACAAACTCAGGCCGGAAAATTTGCGGATCAAGGAAGCGGTCGCCGGAACGGCCACGAGCATCAAGCGGTTTACCCCCAAGGCGCGCGGTTCAGCCGGTCCGATCATCAAACGCCGTTGCCACATAAAAATCACCTTGTCCGACGAATAATTATGGGTCAAAAAACAAATCCAATCGGTCTGCGCGTCGCCGTTAACAAGGATTGGCGCTCCAAGTGGTTTGCCGCGAAGAAAGATTTCGGCCAATTGCTCACTGAGGACCGGGAAATCCGCGAGTTGCTGAAGAAGAAACTGGAAACAGCCTCCGTGCCGAAGATTTTGATTGAGCGCGCCACCAATCGTTGCCGCGTCACCATCCTGACCGCCCGCCCGGGCGTGGTTATCGGACGCAAAGGCGCCGAAATTGACAAGCTCAAGGAAGAGCTCAGCCGCAAAACCGGCAAGGAAGTCTACGTGGACATCGTGGAAGTCAAAACGCCGGAACTCGACGCCCAGCTCGTCGCGGAAAACATCGCGCTGCAATTGGAACGTCGTGTGTCCTTCCGCCGGGCGATGAAGAAGGCCCTGCAAACGGCCAAGGACTTTGGTGCGGAAGGCATCAAATTGCGCGCCGCCGGCCGTCTGGGTGGCGCCGAACTCGCGCGTGTGGAACAATATCATTGGGGCCGCGTGCCGTTGCACACGCTCCGCGCGAACATCGATTACGGGTTCGCCGAGGCATTCACGGTCTATGGCAAGCTCGGCATCAAATGCTGGATTTGCCGCGGCGAGAACAAACCACAAAAGAAGCAGGAACCGCGTCCGCCGGAAGTCCCGATCCCGGCTTCAGCCTGATTTAATTTTTAAGATTTTATGCCATTACAACCGGCACGAGTTAAGTATCGCAAAATGCACCGCGGCAGCCGCGCGGGCACCGCGCGTAGCGGAAACACTGTGGCATTCGGCGAGTATGGCCTGATGGCCCTCGAACGCTGCTGGATGGATACCAAGCAGATTGAGGCCGCGCGCGTCGCCATCGCCCGTAACATGAAACGGCACGGCAAAATGTGGATTCGCATTTTCCCGCAGAAATCTTTTACCAAGAAGCCGCTGGAAACGCGCATGGGCAAGGGCAAAGCGCCCCTGGAATCCTGGGTTGCCGTCATTCGGCCCGCCAACGTCCTCTTTGAAGTGGACGGTGTCACGGAAGCCATCGCCCGCGAATCGCTGCGCCTGGCCGCCACCAAGCTGCCCATCAAGACGCGGTTTATTTCGCGGCATAGTCACTGATAAACGGCGCCGACAAAATTTATGAAGTATTCGGACTCGAAAATTAAAGATGCGACGCTTGTGGAATTGGGAGCGCTGGGCCGCGACCTGCGCCACGAGATGTTTAACCTGCGCCTGCAGCAGGCCAGCGCCCAGTTGGAAAAGTCCGCGCGCCTGCGGACCATTCGCAAGGACATCGCCCGCGTCGAAACGCGGATTTCCGAATTGCGGAACAAAGCGAATTAACACACTGATTCATCCATTGATCCATTTATCCAATTTTTAACATGGCTGAAGAAACACAAAATGCTCAAACGCCTCCCGCCGCAAAGGGCGGCAACCGCAAGGAACGGGTGGGCGAGGTCGTCTCCAACAAAATGACCAAGACGATCGTCGTCCGCGTCCAGCGCCGGTTTCCACATCCGCAATTCAAAAAGATTGTGACGGCGTACAAGAAATTTTACGCGCACGACGAAAAGGCCGAGGCGAAGATCGGCGATACCGTGCGCATCCAGGAAACCCGTCCGATGTCCCGGCTGAAACGCTGGAAACTCGTCGAAGTCGTGGAGCGCAATGAGCGTGAAACAGTCGCGGCTGCTTAATTTGATTTATGTTGCAAATTCGTTCCAGTTTGGATGTTGCCGATAATACTGGTGCAAAGATTGCCTGGGCCATCGGCGTGCTCGGACGTAATCAGCGCTACGCCGGCATCGGCGACGTCATTAAGGTCCACATCAAAGATGCCGCGCCGGATGGCTCGGTGAAAAAGGGTGAAGTCCATGATGCCGTGATCGTCCGTACCAGGCAGATTATCCGCCGCAACGACGGTTCGTATCTCCGGTTTGATCGCAATGCCTGTGTCATCATTGACAAGGAATTGAATCCCAAGGGCACGCGCATTTTCGGCCCGGTGGCGCGCGAATTGCGCGAAAAGCGCTTCATGAAAATCATTTCCCTCGCGCCCGAGGTGATTTGAGGCGGTTCGAATTTCAAAAATTAAGATCTAAATGAAAGCTCACATTAAAAGAGGCGATCAGGTGGTCGTGCTGGCTGGCAAGTCAAAAGGCAAGAGCGGCAAAATTATTGCGGTATTTCCGAAGAAACAGCGGGCGATTGTCGAAGGCCTGCAAATGATCAAGCGCCATACCCGCAAGAGCCAGCAGCATCCCAACGGCGCCATCGTCGAGCGCGAAGGGACTATCCACATGTCAAACCTGATGAAGGCCGACAACGTCCCGCAACCGGCCCAGGCCGAAAGCTAAACCGATCAATTTTTTACGAAGCGGCGCGAATGAAAGTTCGCGCCGTTTTTTTACTTTAAAATGCGTAGCAGCGAATGTGAGTTCGCTCTGACTTGTTGGGCGCCACGAAATAATTAGCACCTCGGCACAAAAATCCGCACTTCGTCCTCAGTATAAGTGGTCAATGCCTTGGCCAAATTGTAGCCGGAAGGAACCGCAAACAGCTTTTCACGCGGGACTTGGCCATCTGCGGTGCGTAAAACCACCCGCAAACAGTTTTGCTCGAAGCGAATGTCCGCGTCCACACGGCGCAGGTCCGACACTTTGAATCTGAAGATAAGGCCATCCTCTTTCCTGGAAATATCGGCGCTGATCTCCGGCGGCAAATGAATGGCATCAATCAAATCTTTACAGCCCTTGGGCAAAAGGCAATTGCGGTTGCTGTAACTATACTCCATCGCCACACAATAATCCGCAACCGTTAGCCTGTCAAAGTGGCCTGCGACCTCGCTGAACCTGTCAGATTCGCCCGATGGGTCAGATTAATTCTGCCGCCACTTGCTCCCCCAACTGTGCCGCTTCTTTCACCGGCCCTCTTGTTTCTGCGGACTTTGCCGCTCCATCACGAAATGAAATCGCGCGTATAGCAACCTTGTTCCCAATGACTTCCGCATAGGCGGCTACGGGACTTTGGCAGCCGCCGCCCATCGCGCGCAAAAAGGCGCGTTCGGCGGACGTGGATTGAAAAGTTTTGTAGTGATTCAGCCGCTCGCAAATTTTGGCCAGCCGCTTATCGTCGGCCCGGATTTCGACTCCAATGGCGCCCTGGCCCACGCACGGAAGCATCACCTCGAGGTCCAAAACCGTTGCCAACAAACCTTCCGGCACGCCGGCACCGGTGAGCGTTCCGTCCGTCCGAACTTTGAAATTAAGCCGGGACATACCGGCGAGGGCGAGCACGGTGGCGTCCAGTTCCGAATTTTCGGCCACTTTTTGCAATCGCGTCGGAACGTTGCCGCGAATCTCGACGATCTTGAAGTCGGGCCGCGCGGCGAGTAATTGCTCTTTGCGCCGGGTGCTGCTCGTGGCAATCGTCGCGCCCCGGGGAAAATCTTTGAGGGATATGCCGGGTTTGAACCCTCGAAGTCCCTTTTGGCTGGCCGACCGATAAACTAAAACGTCCCGCACGTCCTCGCGCTTGGGAGTCGCAGCCACCGTGAGTCCGGCTGGAAGTGTGGTCGGCAAATCCTTGAGACTGTGGATTGCCATGTCCGCTTTGCCTTTAATCAATGCCACTTCCAATTCCTTGGTAAAAAGCCCTTTAGGCAGGCCGCCTTCCACCAGCGATGTTTTCTGGAGTTTATCGCCGGTCGTCTTGATAATTTTAAACTCGAAACGCAGGCGCGGAAAAAGTTCCCGGCATTGCCGGGCGATCAAATTGGCCTGCGCCAGAGCCAGGGCGCTACCGCGGGTGGCGATAATGATGAGGGAGTCAGGCATGGGGAATGTGTTGCGTGTTACGTATTACGTGTTGCGTCAAGTATCGACTCGGGCATGGGGATGTTCTGGAAAAGACAATCAAGGCTGGCACCTTCTGGACTTGAATAGATTGAGGGTTCTTCTTTCAAGACATAACCACGTTCCTCAGGAATTATCTTGAGCAACTGTCTGATAATTTGGGTCAGAAAGCCAATTCGGTGACTGGAAACCTCTTCAGAAAGGCTAAAACGTCCGCCAAAATACCAATTTCGGGATTCGCGAGCCGAGCCAAGCGCGTACTCGTAAAACCTCGCCTGATCTTTATGAGAGCTGCGACTATAACCTTCGGCAAAATTCGAGCTGATGGAGCCAACTGCGGCAAATAATTGATCTGACAACTTAATGGTACGCCGATCTTGCATAAGCTTGGTTGCATCTCGCCAGGGCAGGTCTCCTGCAAACAATGCCAGCCGATAAACCTCCATCCGCCATAGGGCATCTTCCGAAATTTCTTTTGGAGCTGTTGCGAGCCAATCTTTGTAGTTCATACGAATTGGGCCCGAAGATTTGTCACGAAATGTTTTCCAATGGCGCATTCGCGCTCGCATGGCCGGCAATACTTGACGCACCACGCACCACGCACCACGCTTCCACCATTGCCTTTACCTTCTCATCAATGATTCCTTCGCAAACTCGAATCTCCTCTTTCCTTTGCTTCAGATAGTCGTCGGCAATGGCCTGGAGATCGTCAATGTTGTAAAGATACACGTTTTCCAAAAAATTGA
>DASXFM010000025.1:0-49316 GCA_036489615.1 Verrucomicrobiia bacterium
CCCGGCGACCTCGACACCGTAAAACGCAAGCGAGGCACGAAAGAAAGACGCTCGAATCTCCCGACGTCGTAAGGAGCGTTAGCGACTGTAATCGGGCGCAGCCCGGTGCAAAGTAAAAGGAGTTTTCAATGACCAGTATAGGTTGATTTTCATCGGCGAATGGTCAGCTTTATATCTCGCATAGTTGCAGTTATTGTCCTGCTGATCCTGCCAGATTTCAAATGGTTCACTAGTGCGTGGCGATTTGAGGGCGTAGTCCAGTTTTTGTATACGAATAAGTTCGGTAATGGGGAGGCGCGCATGGTTCGAGCGCGTTGGCGCGCTCGTGCGGTTGACGGGGCGTCAACCGCTGCACGCGAGGGCGCGTGCGCTCCCCGTTGATCTCGTTTGGGTGGTTTCATTTTGTCCGGCGTCATTTCGATAAATAGGCTCCGCAGGATTCGCGCACGACCAGATGGGGGGTCAGGCTGATGCTTTGGACGGGAAAAGTGGGCTCTGACAAGCGTCGCATCATTGTTTGGAATGCGACGACGGCGATGTCGCGGCAGGGTTGGTGGATGGTGGTGAGGGGAACCGAAACGAGCGTCGCATATTTGACGTCATCAAAACCGACCACCCGCACGTCACGCGGCGGATGCACTCCTTGTGATTCGAGGGTTCGGATCAGTAATGCGGCGGTATCGTCGTTTGCGCAGATGATGGCGTCGGCCAGGCGTCCGGCGACTAAAGAGCGGACGAATTTGATGTCCGTCGGGTCGCCTTCCTTGACCAGTTGCCGGTCGACTTCAAGACGGTTTTGGATTAAGGCATCGCGCACGCCGGCGATGCGTGCATTGACGGTTCCGGCGGACAGTGGACGGCAGACGAACAAGATCCTGCGGCATTGCAGTTTGATGAGGTGCTCGGCGATCATGTACCCGCCCGCCAGGTTATCGATGCCGACCAGATCAAAATCGCTGCGCCTGGGGAAATTTGTCAGGTCGCGATCAATCAGCACGACGGGAATACCCGCCTCGCGCAAGGATTCGGCAATTCGAAGATTCGCTTCTTCCTGTTTGGGCTGCAACTCGGCCGGAGCAAAGAAAACGCCGCTGATTTTTCGTTCGATGAATTGTTTGCAGACTTCGTCGGCGTGTTTGAGGCTGGCGTCGGCATCCTGGCGCGGATTGGTGGAACCGCCCCAATACAATCCGTATTCGTGAACGCGCGCGAGGCTGGCGATCTCGCCGCAAATGATGTGAAAAATCTCCGTGGAAGAAAGACCGGGTACGAGCAATCCCAAAACGCGCGTCGAATTCAAACGTTGTTGGTTTGAACTGACAAACGTGCCGGAACCCGCGCGGCGCTCGATAAGTCCGCGGACTTCGAGGTCTCTCAAAGCTCGCGCTGCGGTGGGGCGGGAAACGCCAAATTGTTTGACCAACTGGATTTCACTGGGCAAACGCGCGCCCGGACCGTATTTCCCGGCGGATATTTCCATCTCCAGGTGAGCGCGGATCTGGCCGTGTTTGGACTTCGTTTTTTTAGATGAGGCTGTCATGGCAGGTGCTAAAGCTGTAATGACAGCATTTTGAGAAGAAGTCAACTCAGGACTTCAGATTTCGTGTCCGGGTGAATTAAAGTTTTCACATGAAACTCCCCGCTGCCTGCCAGCTTCTGTCTGGCGTCTGTGTCTGTGAGATTGAGCAATGCGAACTATGATCCTGATGACGGAGGCCTCCCAGACGGTTGGTGAACAGCCAAAGCAACTGGCCTGGCAGGCAT
Source organism: Verrucomicrobiia bacterium (assembly GCA_036489615.1). Taxonomy (GTDB): domain Bacteria; phylum Verrucomicrobiota; class Verrucomicrobiia; order Limisphaerales; family UBA11358; genus UBA11358. The sequence goes on from DASXFM010000025.1 coordinate 1,765, forward strand.
TTGCTGAAACGGGTTTGGGCAGAAGGGCACTTCTGCCCTACCGGATGCCCTGTGGCTTTACGCTGATTGAATTGCTGGTGGTGATTGCGATCATCGCCATTCTCGCTTCGGTGCTGCTGCCGGTGCTGGCGTCGGCCCAGAGGAAAGCCCTCCGGATTGGATGCCTGAATAATCTTCGACAGGCGATCCTCTTCACGCAGTTGTACACGGATGAGAATGCCGAGCAATTTCCCACGGCGAATGCCGGCACGCCCAATTCGGTATACAACAACTGGTGGGGTTCCGAGATTTGCGGCGGTAATACGAACCTTGCCCAGGCGTTTCATGATCCGGCGTTGCAGGGAATCAATTCCTACAATAACACGACGTGGACGTGGAGCTTCGACTTCAACCTGGTGAGTTATGGGTACAACTCCTACTTCATGGATTGCGCGCCCAATCCGGTCAACACGGATGCGGTAACCATTGGGCCGTTTGTGTACGGCAGCCAGCGGAATTTCAAGCGGACGCGGATCGTGCATCCGGTGGATTGCCTGGTATTTGGCGACAAACAACCCAAGCCAAATAACCAGGGTACGGCCGCTTTAACCGCCAGCGGCAGTTTGTGGTGGGCCAAGGCGTGCATGGACTCCACAAAGAGCAGTTCGCAACAGTTTGAAGGCATCGACACGCGCCGTCACAACGCCGGAAAATGGGGCGGGGGGCTGGGGAATGTCGCTTTTGCGGACGGCCATTCAGAATCGCGCAAGGATGCCTATATCAACCCGCCAGTCGACCCGCTGAATGGGACGAGCTCGCAATGCCTGGTGAATTCCCACTATTGGGACCCGCTTCAACGGGCGGGCGGAAGATAGTCATGAATTTTTCCCGGATCAGAATCAACGAAAACAACCAAATCGATAGGACATACATTATGAACACCCAAATAACCAACCCGTGCGACCATCCGTCGGCGATATTGTCGAGGCGATCCAAATGCCCCGGCGTATTTCGCGCCGGCGCTGTTTTGGCAAAAGTCGCCGTCGTGATCGCTGTGCTGTCAGGTTTGCTGACGTCGGCCAGCGCGCAGATTGTTGCGTTTACCAATAATCCGGTCACAACGACGTATGGGGGCGCTTCGGACAACCCGCCGGGATTGAATATCGGGGTGACTTTCACTGTCAGCGGCGCGGGTATTGAAGTGTTTCAACTGGGCGCTTTCGACTATCAGGGGGACGGGCTAAATGCGTCGCATGTAGTCACACTGTTCCATAACGAAACGGCGTTGGCTTCCGTCACGGTTCCCGCCGGAACAGCCGCGCCGATAATGGGTGGTTTTCGTTTTGCGCCGTTGTCATCGCCCATTTACCTGCCGGCGGGCACTTATGCAGTTGTTTCCTATCAGATGGACGGATCCAATGCCGGCAATGATCCCTATGGTGAGAACAATGCTTCAGGATTCAATGGCGGGGGAAACGTGAACCCGGCGGACGGCATTTATCAATTTACCACCACGGGCAGTCCGCTTTATCCGAACACCGTCGCCGGCGGTTACGATTTTCAGTCCGCCTCGTTTACTTATACAAATATCGTTGGCGGCGCGGCGGCGACCTGGACGGGCGGCGCCAGCCCCAACGGCAATTGGAGTTCGCCAGGAAATTGGAATGTTCCACTCCTTTCGCCGGCGGCGTTAACTTTTGCGGGCAGCGCGGATTTGTCCAACACCAATGACCTGACTGGTGTGGATGTTATGGGAATAACCTTTGACGCCGCGGCCGGGGCTTTCGTTGTCGGAGGAAATGCCGCGACGTTGAGCGGCAATATTAGCTTCAACGGCAATCCTTCTTCTTCAATCACACAAACGATTCATGTGCCGCTCACGCCGTCGCAGGACATTACTATCGATACGCCTGCCAATGGTAACCTGGTGATTGATGGCGGTATGACGTCAGGAAACTCGCTGACGAAAGTGGACAGCGGCACGTTGGATCTGGGAGGCACCAATACATTTGCCGGTTTGAGCTTAAGCGGCGGCACAAATATCATTATTGGCAACACCACCTTTACCGGTCCCTCTATTATCAACGCCAATCGGTTTTATTTGGCGGATGGCGACTTTATCAACGGTTGCAAGGGCACACTCGTCATTCAACCAGGTGCGACGCTCTCGGTTACCGGCCAATATGGAGACGCCGGCGTCATCGGACGCGACAGCGGCAGTGGCGTCATCATTCAAAATGGCGGCGTTTTCAATTTCAACATGGCCAACCAAAGCTACCTGTTCGTCGGCGCTTCCGGGAGCACGGCCACGCGATCGGAATACGACATGAACGGCGGAGTGTTGAATATGAATGGCGAGACTCTGGGTATTGCGTTGGGCGCTAATGCGGTTATTACCGGCCTGGTCAACCAGGTGAGCGGTGTCATTACCAACGTAGGCAACCTTTACTTTAGTCCCTTCTTCACCCAGGGCTACGGCATATATAATCTGACTGGCGGCAGCATTTATATCGGAGCGGGAGGAATGACGGTGTTTGCCGGCGGCGGTTACCAGATAAATCTCGGCGGCGGAACTGTGGCTGCGGAGGCCAGTTGGTCTTCACCTCTCAACATGACGTTAACCGGCAATAATGGACCCGTCACTTTTGATCCCGCAGGGAATAACATTACTCTGTCGGGTGTCTTGTCAGGCACTGGCGGGCTGATCGTATCCGGTGGCGGTGTATTGGAGTTGTCCGGGCCAAATACCTTCACGGGTGGCGCGACGGTGAATGCGGGCAGCACTTTGCAATTGGACAATACGGGCAGCAGCAGCGGGGCATTGCGGATTGCCAATGGCGGGACCGTGAACCTGAATTTCAGCGGCACCTTTGCCGTGGGCAGTTTTTATACCAATGGCGTCGAGTTGCCGGTTGGCACCTATAGTTCCGGTAATTTGCCCGGCTTCATCTCCGGTTCGGGCAGCTTGCAGGTCGCCAGTGGCATTAGCGCCGGGCATTGGACCGGACTTGGTTCGGACGGCAGCTGGAGCACTGCGGCGAACTGGGATAATAACGCGGTGCCGATTTTCCCGATTGCCCTGACCTTTGGCGGCAATCTGGGTTTGAACAACAGCAACACTCTGACGGGGATCACCGTCACGGGAATGACCTTCAACAATACCGCTGGAGCCTTCACGGTGGATGGAAACTCCGTCAATTTGAGCGGTAATATTGGGTTCTCCGCCAATCCGTCCGCGCCAGTAACACAGACGGTCAACTTGCCCATGAATTGGACGGGAGCCGAAACGATTGATACCCCGACCAATGGAAATCTTACGCTGGGAGGAGACATTAATTCATCCTCGGACACCAGCCTGATTAAACTGGATGCGGGCATCCTCGCATTGGATGGTACGAATTCAATTATGAGTTGGGATCTTAACGGCGGTTCTACGGTGATTGGGGGCACCACAATAGTTAGCGGCGGAGGCAACAGCCGCGTTTATCTCGGCGATGGTGACGCTCTGAGCGGAAGCAGCGGGACCCTGATGATACAACCCGGCGCGGACCTGACGATGTCCGGTTCGTTTGCTGATGCGTTTGTGATCGGACGTGACGGTGGAAGCGGGACGTTAATCCAGAACGGCGGTACGTTCACCTACGCCGCGAACCAGGGATATCTGTTCGTGGGGGCGACGAGCGCCCAGGGCACGCGGGCGGAGTATGACATGTACAACGGCACGCTTGATATGGGCGGCAACACTTTGGGTATCGCACTGGGCGATGGGGGGGTGGTTTATACCGGGTCATTGAACCAGACCGGCGGCTCCATCATCAACGTCTTTAAACTCGATCTCGGCGCCGTGCGCGCATCGGGTCATGGTGTTTACAACCTTTCAGGCGGCAGTATAACGATTGATCTGGGCGGCATCGTCTCGGATGACGGGTCTTACGCGCTTAATTTGGGCGCTGGAACCATTGCCGCTTCATCCGGTTGGTTATCAACCTTAAACATGACGCTGACCGGCAGCAACGGCCCGGTGACCTTCAATCCTGAGGGCAATACCATCACTCTATCGGGCGTCCTCTCGGGACCGGGTGGTTTGATTGTTTCGGGCGGCGGCGTTTTGGAGCTTTCTGGAGCGAATACTTATTTGGGCGACACCACTATTGCTTCCGGAAGCATTCTCCAATTGGATTCCACCGGCAGTTCTTCAGGAGCTTTCCGGGTAGTGAATGGCGGCTTATTTAATTTGAACTATAGCGGCAACTATGTCATTTCCGCGCTTTATACCAACGGAGTTGCCCTCGCCAACGGCACGTACAACTCCGCCAATTTGCCGGCCTTTATCAGCGGCTCCGGCAATCTGCAGATCGTTGCCGGCATCAGCACAGGTCTTTGGACCGGCCTGGGCGCGGACAATAACTGGGGCACAGCCGGGAATTGGGACAACGATGCCGTGCCGATTTTCCCGCATGCATTGACCTTTGCGGGCAACGCGCATCTGAACAACAATAACAACCTTACCGGCATTACCGTTACGGGTATTACCTTCAACAATGCTGCCGGTGCTTTCACGATCGGTGGCAACAGCGTCAACCTGAGCGGCAATATGGGCTTCAGCGCGAATCCATCCGCCCCGGTAACTCAGACCGTGAATTTAGGCATGACTTGGACTGGCAGCGAAACAATCGACACTCCGACCAACGGCGATCTGACCCTGGGCGGCGATATTACTTCTTCCACGGATACGAGCCTCATTAAGCTGGATGCCGGCATTCTGACGCTGGATGGCACCAACTCAATTTTGAGCTGGGACATCAATGGCGGTACGACGGTCATTGGCGGAAATACTACTCTCACCGGAGATGGTAACAGCCGGATGTATCTGGGTGACGGCGATGCAGTGGGCAATTGCAATGCGTCGATGATTATCGAGCCGGGCGCGGTACTGACCATGACCGGCAGCTTTGCCGATAACTTCGTCCTTGGGCGCGACAGCGGCAGCGGCGTCTTGACCCAGAATGGAGGCACATTCATCTATAATCCCAGCCCTGGTTATCTGTTGGTGGGCGCGACGAGCCAAGCCGGGACCAGCGCGACCTATAACATGAATGGAGGGTTATTGGATATGAACGGCAAGATATTGGGGTTGGCGCTGGCCGATCGCGGGGTGTCTTCGACCGGCATCGTGAACCAGGTGGGCGGGGTTATTACCAATGCAAACCAGATATGGTTTAGCGCGGTGTTTTCGACCGGCACCGGCATCTACAACCTGACCGGCGGCAACATCTACATTGGGTCCGGCGGCATGATTACCAGCGGCGGCTACCAGATTAATTTGGGCGGTGGAACGATTGGCGCGCAAGCCGGGTGGTCTTCATCGTTGAACATGACGCTGACGGGCATCAATGGTCCGGTCACCTTTAGCCCGGCCGGCAACACAGTCACCCTTTCAGGAATTCTTTCCGGTTCGGGTGGTTTGACGGTGGCCGGCAGCGGCACGCTGGAACTCTCCGGGGCCAATACCTACACCGGCAATACCACGGTCAATGCGGCGAACCTGAAGCTCGATTCAACCAGCAACCACTCGGGAACGTTTGCGTTGTCCAACGGCGCGACCTTGAACCTGAATTATAACGGCACCATGACGGTGGCGAGCCTGACGACGAATAACGTGGCCCTGGCGGTTGGCACTTATAATTCGGGCAATCTGCCGGCTTACATCACCGGCAGCGGCTCAATTCAGGTGACGGGCAGCGTTCCCAATACGCCGACAAAGCTCAGCTTCAGCGCAAGTAACGGGCATATACTCATCAGTTGGCCCGCGAATTACGAAGGTTGGATCCTTCAGCAACAGACCAATTCACTCAAGGTTGGCCTGTCTACGAACTGGGTGGATGTCGCAGGCACAGCCGGCGTGACTTCGACGAACATTGTTATCAGCCCGGCGACGCCGACGGTGTTTTATCGCTTGCGTTATCCGACTCCGTGAACCGTTCTCATTTGGGCGATTCTCCCGCCTATGAACCGCATTCTCGTTCGAACGATTCTCCCTCACCCCGGCCCTCTCCCGCTGGGGGAGGGAGAATTGTCTGCCGATGGATTGATACGGCGAATAATCGCGAGCGGTTTGGGGGTTCAATGCGCGAAACCTTCGGGGAAATCTCATCCGTCGTCGCTTCGTTATGGCGCGGCGAGCTTCGGACCTTTCCCTTCCCCAACCTAGATGCGCGATTTAGGAATCGTAAATTTGAATTATTCACCATGTGGGCCGCGTGTAGGACTTTCAAAATTCGGATTCAGAGATTTCGAAGAACTCTGAGGATCTTGCTGGTGGGACTATTGCCGGCGGGAGTCGGTCTTCAATCCGTTGTCGCCGCCAACGTGATGAACTATGGCGCTGACGGAAACGATTACTTTCAGTTCACGACGCCCGCCATGGCTTTTGACAAAGCGTCCGGTTTCACAACGCTCATTACCTTTGCAATGCACGTGGACCCGAACGGAACGCTGGAGATTGGCGGCGGGCCGGTCTGCTCAAACGGCGTTTATATGGGTCCAAACAACTGGGGACCTCTCGTTGCCACTTTGAAAACGCCGCCCACAACCGTCACTCGTTATGAGGTTTGCATCGGCGGCTGGCTGGATACCAGTTACAACAACATCGAGAGCCTGATCACTGCTCAAGGAACGGGGCCCGGCAGCATCCTATACAAAAATTTTCAGGCCTTGAAAAATGCCGTTCCGGGAATTGATGCGATCAACGATGACGACGAATTGACCTATGACCTGAATTCCTCAAAAAGCTTTGCCAACCTGCTGGGAGCCCTGGGTTACAAATTCACGCTGGTCCCTTACACGCAGCAATCCTTCTGGGTGAATTTGTTCAATGGCATTACAAACTGCGATGATATCTACCTTCAATGCTATGAAGGCGGCGCGGGAAACGACCCGGGGAATTGGAATGCTGCCTTTGGTCATGGCGTTCAGGTGGTTCCAGGCCAGGAAAGCAATACGGCCAATCCGGCAATTTTCCGCGGCTGGTATCTGGAAACAGGAGTCCAGGGCGGCTTTTATTACCCTGACGTCGAGTTCGACACCACTTACTGGAGCGCCGCGATCATTGAAGCCAATGGCAGCGCGCCTTCGACGCCAACGAATGTGGCTGCGGTGCTGGAGGGAAGCGTCGTGGATCTTTCGTGGAACGCGGTTCCGGGCGCGATTTCGTACAATGTGAAACGTTCGACCAGCAGCGGCCATGAAGCCACCGTTGCCACTTTTTCCACCGTCGGCGCGAATTGGCCGGTTTCCAATCAATTTACGGACAGCCAACCTGCGGCGGGCACAACGAATTTTTACGAAGTTTCGGCTGTGAATACAAACGGAGAAAGTGCGAATTCCCAGGAGGTGAGCATTACGCCGGCGGTGGTCACGGCATGGTTTAGGGCGGATGCGATTACGGGACTGGCCAATGGTTCAACGGTGACGATCTGGCCGGATTCGAGCGGGCACGGTCTCAGTGCGATTCAGACGGTGCCTGGCGAGCGTCCCACATATGTGACTAACGCGTTGAATGGTTTGCCGGTGGTTCATTTCAACGGGACCAATAACCAGGTCCTTACGTTGAATCGTCCGGTGCAGGACGATTTCACAATTTTTTGCGTTTTACGCAGCACACAAGGCGTCAATTCCGGCGGCCAATTCTATAATGGCGCGGGCCTCGTTAGTGCAGTTGCCGCCGGTGTCACCAATGATTTTGGCGTCAGCCTGTTTGCCAGTGGACAGGTCTGTGCCGGCACGGGCAATCCCGATACATCGATCAGTTCCATGCCCGGATTCAATGATGGTATGGCGCATGTGTTGACGCTGAGACGAAAGGAAAGTTTGGGCAAAGTGGATTTGTATGTGGATGGAAATTTGGCGGGCACTATGACTGGAAACACAAAGTCCCTGAACGCATCGGCAAAGCTGGCGTTGGGCGCCCAGGCGACGCTAAACAACTTTTTTACCGGTGATATCGCAGAGGTGTTGATTTACAACGCAGCTTTGTCGGACATGGATCGGCAAAATAAAGAGGTAGACTTGTTTCAAAAATGGGGAGTTGCGGGTGCTAACGCGGGCTTGTTGGCCTACGAGGGATTCAATTACCCGGCGGGCAGCATCATCACCAGCCAAATCGGCGGGTTTGGCTGGAGCAACGGCTGGGTCGACGTCAGCGCGACGGCAAGTGATTCAGTGAACTCAGGCGGTTTGACGGCTGCCCGCAACGCGCCCGCCGGGTATGACGGCCGTTCGATCGGTAATTCATTGTTTGTCAGCAACAGCAGCCGGTCCGGTCGCTGGCTGGATTGTTCGACCAACGGTAATTTTGCGGTGGTTGGGTATTTGAACTCCAGCGGCAATATCGGCGCGCCGGGAAAGACTCTTTATGTGAGTTTTCTCCAGCAACCAAATAGCCCGGCGCAATTTTACGAATTTGAATTCCATCGCGGGAATCTGAGCGACCCCGGCCGCATTGCCGGCATCGGCAACGACCTGCCCGGCGCTACGACAGTCAACCTGCGCGCACCCGACACCCAGCAAACGCCGTTCGCCCCGGGCAATACGAATGTGAACTTCTACGTGGTGAGGATTGATTATCACGGCGGGAGCGACGACGTCTATGTCTACAGCAACCCGACCGGTCCGAATGAATCAGACAACCAACCGGCGCTAACGATGCCTGGCGTCGCGGACATGTCGTTCAACGGAATATCGATGGGCGCCTATCTCGCCGGCGTGACGGTCAGCCATGATGAAATTCGGCTGGGCCAGACCTGGGCCAGTGTCCTGGGTGGTCCGCCGTTGTTCGTATCGCAGCCGACCAATGAACTGGCCTATGTCGGGCAGACGATAAATTTCAGCGCTGCGGCACAATCCAGCCAGCCGTTGAATTATCAATGGTATTTTAATGGCATTGCCCTGCCGGAAGAGACCAATAGCGTTTTGACATTGTCGGACGTGCAACTGACAAATGCGGGTCAATATACAGAAATCGTATCGAATGCTTTGGGTGCTGTTACCGGTGCGGCGGCGACGCTGACGGTACAGACACTCTCCGCAGCTATAGCAGGACCACAAAACCTGACCGTGGGTTCCGGAAGCAATCTCGTTATTAGCGCAACGGTGGGTGGTGCATCGCCGTTGATGCTGCAATGGTACAAAAACGGCGTGGCGATTGGTGGCGCCAACAGCGCGACGTTGGCTTTGGGCGGCAATGGGGCTTTCGATGCGGGCCAATATACGCTCGTGGCTTCAAACGCTTACGGCGGTATAACGAGTTCCATTGTCAATGTGTCGCCGAATTTTGGCGGATTGCTGGCCTACGAAGGTTTCGATTACGGCCAATCCACCAGCGATATTGGCGGGGCAAACGGCGGTTTTGGATGGAATGGCGCCTGGGTCAACGTGGCTGGCGGAGCATCGCAATCGTATGCCAACAGCCTGGTAGCGGGAGCCAAAGCGCCGGCGGGATATGATACGCATTCTCTCAACGGTTACTTGGCCGTCTCCAACTCATCGCGCAAAGGGCGATATCTGGATTGTTCGCCTGCGGGGACTTTTGCTCAACACGGTTACATCGACGGAAACGGCAATATCGGGGCCAACGGCACAACCCTTTTCATCAGCTTTCTGCAACAGCCCAACAGCACCAGCCCTTTTTACGAATTCGAGTTCAAGCGGGGCGACCTCGGTGACGATGCCCGGATAGCGGGAATCGGCGATGACGTTGGCAGCGGTAACGACGACGCGAATCTGCGTATCGAATCTCCGGCGGGCGGCAACTCGATATTTTACGATTTGGGTCCGGGCGATACGGGCGTGGATTTATATGTTTTGCGAATCGATTACCAAGCCGGCAATGACACGGTAACTGTGTATCGAAATCCCACGTCGGCGACCGTGCCGGTGACACCGACTCTGGTGGTGTCAAACGTCGCGGACATGTCGTTTAACGGAATTTCCTTTGGCGCTTACCTGAACGGCGTGACGGTTTCGCAGGACGAAGTGCGATTCGGGATGACTTGGGCTGATGTCGTGGGCGACACCGTATCGCGATTAAAACTGACACAGTGGGCAAATAGCACGTCCAGTCTTCTGGTGGCGGCCTCGCCGAACTTTACGTACGGATTGCAGGCCGCAACCAATTTGGCCGGGCCGTGGGCGAATATTGGCGCGGTTGGAGTATCCAGTCTGGGCGTCGGCCAGTTCCTGGATGGGAACGCCACGAATGCGCAACGCTTTTACCGCGCAACCAATGAATCGGCATGGGCGCCGCCGGCTTCCACCGACATCGTTGTGGCCGACTTTGAGGAACCGACATACGGCGCGTGGGTCACGACGGGAACGGCGTTTGGAACGGGTCCGGCGCAAGGGACCTTGCCGAATCAACAAACGGTGAGCGGTTATGACGGATCGGGTTTGGTGAATTCGTATCTGGGCGGCGACGGGGCGACCGGAACGCTGACGTCGCCACCGTTTGTCATCACCAGGCCGTACCTTAATTTCCTGATTGGGGGCGGGGATGACCCCGGCCAGGAATGCATCAATCTCGTCGTGAGCAATGTTGTTGTGGAGACGGCAACGGGCGCTGACAGCGAGACGCTTTTACCGGCGCAATGGAACGTCACTGCTTACATGGGCCAGACGGCGACGCTGCAAATCGTGGACTCGGCAACCGGCAGTTGGGGGCACCTCTTGATTGATGAAATCGTGTTGAGCGATACGGCGTTTCCGCCATTGTTCGAAACGATGCTTCTGACGAACAGTCTGTTGAATCTGCCGGCGAAAAATGGCGCGACCATGAGGCGCGTCACGGTCACTGTTGGCGGCAATCCGGTGCGCGACTTCAATATCGAACTGGCGGATGGCGCGCCCGACTGGTGGGCGTTTGTAAATGTGTCCGCCTTTTCCAACCAGGTGGCCAGGATTACGGTCAGCGGCCTGCCTCCCGGTTCCACCGGCTTGAGTTCCATTATTCAAACCAACGGCATCGTGGGCGCCACAAATCTATATTCGGAAACACTTCGGCCGCAGACGCATTTCTCGACCCGGCGCGGGTGGATCAATGATGCCAATGGCATGTTCTATTATAATGGCCAATACCACTTGTATTATCAGCACGATCCCTTCAACTGGGATGGCTCGGGGCAAAAATGGTGGGGCCATGCGGCCAGTCCCGACATGGTCAACTGGCAGGAATTGCCCGAGGGAATTTATTCCCACACGTACGGCGACGATGTTTGGTCCGGCAGCGCCGTTGTGGATTCCGCCAACACCAGCGGGTTTCAAACCGGAACCAATGAAGTGATCGTGGCGGCGTATTACAGCACCGCGCGCGGTGAATCTATCGCCTATAGCAATGACGGTGGAATGACCTTTACCGATTATTCCGGAAACCCGGTGGTCGTCAACGTGGGGCGCGACCCTCATTTACTTTGGTATGCGCCATCGAACTACTGGGTCATGGCGGTCTATGACGCTACCGGCGGAAACGGCATCAGCTTTTACTCCTCGCCGAACTTTCAGCAATGGACCTTCCGGAGCAAAATTTACAACAATTTCTACGAATGCCCGGATTTGTTCCAACTGCCGGTGGACGGAAACACAAACAACCTGGTGTGGGAACTGAACGACGGCAGCAGTGGTTATATGTTGGGTCAATTCAATGGATCCGTTTTTACGCCGTCAACGGCGGAATTGCCGGGCAACGAGGGCTCCGGTTTTTATGCTTCGCAAACCTTCACCAGCATGGCCCCCGGCGATACCCGTAAAGTGCGCATTGGTTGGGCCCAAATCTCCACGCCGGGAATGCCTTTCAATCAGTTGATGTATTTCCCAACCGCGCTGACCTTGCAAACCACTTCCAACGGGGTGCGGTTATGCTCGACGCCAGTGGCGGAAATCACCAACAACGCCATCAATATTTATACCTGGACGAACCTGACCGTCATTCCGGGATACAATCCATTATCGGGCATCCGAGGGACTTTATTTGACGTGAAAGCGCAATTTTCCACGAACACAGCCCAGTCGGTCGTCTTTACGTTTGCGGGAGCGACCGTTACTTACAATGCTTCGACGCAACAGATTTCCTGCAATGGCGACACCCAATCACTGCCGCCGCTGAACGGCATCGTCCAACTGGAAGTCGTAGTGGACCTGGATACCATCGAGATTTTCGGCAATAACGGCCAGCTTTACATGCCGTTGCCCGCTGGTAATTCGTCCGGTGATTCGCTGATCTCGCTGACTTGCAGCGGCGGGAGCGCGATTTTTAATTCGTTGACCGTGAACAAACTCAAATCCATTTGGAGCGGCTCGAGCCAATGATATGCTCGTAAGTCGCGAGGCCGGTAAATGAAATCGAAATACATCATTGTGGAATTGAAGGGGATGGAAGTCCCGCTGGTCTTCTCATCTTTTCTCCAGCACGAAGACGTGGCGTTGGCCATCCGGAACAAAGTCCACTCCGCGGGTCATTGCGAACTTAATTCCGCCGGAAAGTGGATTGCCGGGGGTGAGTCGGTTTCACTCAAACTTGATGCCCGGCAACGCGACGCGGAAATATTGAACGAGCATCTTGGCGCGAGTTGCGCGCTGGGCAATTGCAATGGAATCCCACACTAACTACCTTTTGAAATGCGAAAACCTGGAATCATCCTGGCATTTGTCGGAACCCTCACATTTGGATTAGTTGGCGCGTCAGCTCAGGGAATTGACACCGCGCGCCAGATGGAGATTGATAAGCCGTATCTCAACTTCCCCGTCAAAAATGGCGCGCCCGTGCGCCACATTAGTTTGCTCATCAACGGCCAGGAGGTACGCGGTTTCGATATTGAATTGGCGGATGGCAAACCTGACTGGTGGGCGTTTTCGGACTCGAGCCCGTTTTTGGGCAAGGTCGTCACGATTAAGGTGGACAAACTGCCGGACGGTTCGACTGGTTTGAGTTCAGTTGATGAATCCGATGAGGTCAAAGACAGCGGTGATTTGTATCACGAACCCTTGCGCCCGCAATTCCACTTTACGTCGCAGCGAGGTTGGTTAAACGATCCGAACGGCCTGGTTTACTTTAAAGGCGAATACCATTTGTTCTACCAGCACAACCCGTTTGGCTGGAATTGGGGTAACATGTCGTGGGGCCACGCCGTGAGCAAAGACCTGGTCCATTGGCATGAGCTTCCAGTGGCGCTCTATCCGGATGAGCATGGCGCCATGTGGTCCGGTTCAGCGGTTGTCGATTGGGATAACACCGCCGGTTTTCAAACCGGCCGGCAGCCGGCGCTGATCGCCATGATGACCGCGGCGGGCAACCCGTTTACCCAGGAAATCGCCTATAGCAATGATCGCGGGCGTACCTGGACTAAATACGAAAAAAACCCCGTGCTCGGACACATCGCCGCGGACAATCGGGATCCAAAAGTAACCTGGTTTGCGCCGCAGAAGAAATGGGTAATGGCTCTTTACCTGGACCACAACGATTATGCGATTTTTGAGTCAAAGGATCTGAAGAGTTGGGACAAGCTCCAGGATTTTACATTGCCGGGTGATGCCGAATGCCCGAATTTTTTTGAAATACCGCTCGACGGAGATTTGAGCAATCCACGCTGGGTATTTTTCGGCGCCAGCGGGGTTTATGTTGTCGGTAAATTCGATGGCCAGACGTTCAGTGTTGAAACGCAGCCGCGCCATCTGCAAAGCGGCAATTGTTGGTACGCGTCGCAGGTTTTTTCGGACATTCCAAGTCGCCAGGGACGTAGTATTTTAATTCCGTGGGGACGGTTGCCCAACGGCGACATGTTTCGCGGGATGCCATTCAACCAAATGATGGGTCTTCCGGTTGAACTGACATTGCATTCCAAATCTTCCGGGGCTGTGCTCCACGTGAGCCCGGTGAGAGAGCTTGCCTCACTTCGCGGGCGCAAACAGAAAATTCGGCCGCAGCCAATTACGCCCGGTGTCAATCCCCTGGCCGGAACCAGCGGTGAGCTTTTTGAAATCGAAGCGCAGATTTCGATCGGTACAGCAAAGGAGATAGATTTGAACCTCCGTGGTGTTCCCGTGCCTTACGATGTGGCAAATCAGAAACTTTCCTGCCTGGGTTGCCAGGCTGACCTGGCCCCAGCGGACGGTATCATTAGCCTCCATATTTTCGTTGATCGCGCGTCTGTGGATATTTACGGCGGAGATGGAACTTTATACCTGCCGACGGCCACCGATATTTCGCCGGAGAACCATAGTCTGGGACTTTCCAGCCGGGGCGGTGACGCCAAAATTGTTTCGATGACGGTTTACGAACTGGAGCCGGCGTGGAGCAAGGATTGATGATGCATTTGCAACGAAAGATTTCAACGATGTGCCTGATCGTCCTGACGCGTACGCAGAACCTGGGCGGCATCCCGTTCACGCAACCGCTTGACTTCGCCTTCGAATTAATGTCCTGGAAGCCAACAAAGCTGATTTACGCCATGACAACTTACTGGTATGCGTTTCCCGGTGCCACGTCAAATGTTCGTCCGCAACTGGATGCGGCGACGTTGAACGTGCCCACGCTAATTGACGCCCAGAAACAACCTGTATTTTGAACATGAAAAAACAAATATTCCTGTGGTCCATTACTTCAGCGCTGGCCGGCTTTTTATTCGGCTTTGATACGGTCGTCATTTCCGGCGCGGAACAGACCATTCAAAAGCTGTGGAATTTGAGCGCCGGACTGCATGGCCTCGTGATGGCCTCCGCGCTTTACGGAACCGTCCTTGGTTCGATCATCGGCGGTTGGCCGACCGACAAAATCGGGCGCAAACGAACGCTGTTTTTTATTGGCGCGCTGTACATATTTTCCGCCCTGGGATGCGCGTTTGCCGGCAACGTTTCGCTGTTTGTCATCGCGCGGTTTATCGGCGGCCTGGGCATCGGCATTTCTACGGTCGCATCACCACTCTATATTTCAGAGATTTCACCGCCAAAATATCGAGGACGTCTTGCGGGAATGTTCCAGTTCAACATCGTCTTCGGCATCCTGATCGCGTTTGCGTCGAATGCCATCCTCGCCAGGATCGGCGGTGATGATGCCTGGCGCTGGATGCTGGGCATCGCCGCGGTTCCGTCCCTGATTTACGCCGTCATGTGCCTGAGCCTTCCCGAAAGTCCGCGATGGCTGATTGGCCGCAAAGGCGATCGCGACGCCGGCCTGGCGGTGTTGAAGTTGATCGAACCGGATTCCACTGAGGCGGAATTGTCAACGCATGCGGATGCCATTTTCTCGGCCAGCCGTTCGGAAAAGTCCGCGGCTGCCGGTTTCTGGAACATGCGGCTGCGCGTTCCCATCCTGCTGGCGATTCTTATCGCCTTTTTCAACCAGATGTCCGGCATCAACGCGATTCTCTATTTCGCGCCGCGCATTTTCGAAATGACCGGCCTGGGCGAAAAAACGGCGATGCTCCAGAGCGTCGGAATCGGGTTGACCAATTTGATCTTTACGTTCGTGGGCCTTTGGTTAATTGACAGGTTGGGCCGCCGCACCTTGTTGCTCATCGGTTCGTTCGGCTATATTGGTTCGCTTGGGCTGACCGCATGGGCTTTCTTCACCCAGCACTATACGATTGTTCCTGAATGTATCTTTGCGTTTATCGCCGCGCATGCGGTGGGGCAGGGCGCGGTCATCTGGGTATTTATTTCGGAGATTTTCCCGAACCGCCATCGGGCCGAAGGCCAATCGTTGGGCAGTTCCACGCATTGGATTTGCGCCGCCCTTCTGACCACGTTTTTTCCAAAGATTGTCGAATCATTTGCGCCCGGTTATGTATTTCTCTTTTTCGCCGGGATGATGGTGCTGCAGCTAGTGTGGGTGAAGTTTATGGTGCCTGAAACCAAGGGCGTTCCGTTGGAAGAAATACAGCGTAAATTGGGAATTGAATTTGAATCTGGCGAGCCCGCCAGCGAATCCATGAGGGCGCACTGAAAGAGATGTTATGAGTTTCCGAGTCGTTGGCGTTGGCGAAACCCTTTGGGACTTGCTGCCGTCCGGTCCGCAACTGGGCGGCGCCCCGGGGAATTTTGCGTATCACGCGAGGCAACTCGGCGCGCAGGCTCAGGTAATTACACGGATCGGCGATGACGCGGCGGGCCGGAAAATGTTTGAGCGATTGGATAATATGGGCATTGCGGACGGCACCGTGCAGGTGGATGGCCGCTTGCCTACCGGATCGGCGGCAGTGATCCTGGAAACAGCCGGCGTCCCCAGGTTTGCCATCGGCGCCGATGCCGCCTGGGACGGCCTGGAAGTAACGAATGAGGCTTTGAACGCTGTCCGGAAAGCCAATGCCGTGTGCTTCGGCAGCCTGGCTCAACGGAGCACCTCCGCCGCCGCATCCGTTCGAAGCCTGGTCGCCTCCACACCGCTCGCGGCGTTGCGGGTGTTTGACATCAACTTGCGTGAAAGCTTTTTTACGAAGGAAACGATTGAGCGCTCTCTGGAAGCCGCCAATGTGGTAAAGTTGAATGAGCAGGAACTTGCGGTGCTTTCCACGATGTTCGGTCTCCGGGGAGATGTAAACGGGCAAATTGAAAATCTGGACCACCTCTTTGATTTGGATGTGATTGCATTAACGCGCGGAGAAATGGGCAGCTTGCTGTATCAAGCGGGAAGTTGGTCGGACTTGCCTGGCCGCAAAGTGGACATTGTCGACACTATTGGCGCCGGCGACGCCTTCACAGCGGCCCTCGTTATGGGGTTGCTCAACCAGCTTGGCCTTCCGGAGATTCATCGAATCGCAGCGGACCTGGCCGGCTTCGTTTGCTCCCAGCCGGGAGCCACCCCCAATTTGCCGCAGCACTTGCGCGCCGCCTTTGTTCCGAATTGTATGAGTGTTTGAATCTACGCCAGCTCCGACCGGCCCAGCGGTTCTCTTTTGATGCGAACCGGCCGGGCGACCCAAAGGTTTTCTATTTCCTCCAGGCTGCGGCCTTTGGTTTCCGGAACCGCCTTCCAATAGTACGAAACGGCGATGAGGCAAATTGCGGCGGCGGTAAAAAAGAAGATGGGCATGCCGTACCGGGCGACGTACCACGGAAATACCCAGGCGCTGAATGCGTTGGTCGTCCAGTTTGCCAGCGTGGCCAGAGACATGGCGCGGCCGCGCACACGGTTGGGAAATATTTCAGGCGTTAAGACCCAGATGACCGCGCAGATGGACAGAGCGATAGAGGCGATGTAAACACATATCAAGCCACCGATCCAAAGACCAACTGCCACGGAGACAGTTGATTGGTCGTGTACGCCAAAAAGAAAAGCGAAACCAATGGCCGCCAACGCGAGCGTAACGACTGCCATTCCGCTGATGAGCAGGGGACGGCGTCCAATGCGGTCGATGAATATCAGCGCCAGAATGGTAAATATCAGGTTGATGAACCCGAAACCGACCTGTGCCAAAAGAGCGCCGGCATTTTGGAAGCCGGCCGCCGCAAGAATTTTGGGGCCGTAGTAAACCACAATATTGACACCCGAGAGCTGGCCAAATACTGACAAAAGAATGCCGAGCAATAAGGCGCGGCGCAGGCCGGGCTGGAATAATTCCTGAATGGCGACCTGTTTTGATTCCACTGTATTTTTGATCTGTGTCAGTTGGGCGTTGGCAGTTTCCGACCCGCCAATTCGTTTCAAGATTTCCAATCCCTGGGTTTCCCGTCCCGCCTGAATCAGCCAGCGCGGTGTTTCCGGAACACAAAACAATAAGACCAGGAATAATCCGGCCGGCAGTATTTCCGCTCCAAACATTCCCCGCCAATATTCGCTGACCATGATCCAATGCAGCTGCGGCCAGACGTTGAAGGCATCGGGATGAGATTGGGCAAATTGCAGGAGGAGCCAGTTCGACAGGTAGGCCAATAAAATACCGATCACAATGGATAATTGGTAAAACGCGACCAAACGGCCGCGCCAGGCTTGCGGAGCAAATTCGGAGATATACATCGGTGCGATGACCGAAGCCATGCCGATTCCGATGCCGCAGCTCGCGCGGGCCAGAACGAGCACGCTGAACGCGTGTGGAATCGTGGAATAAATTGCGGAAACCAGAAAGAATATCGCCGAAGCCAGCAGGACGGGCTTTCTGCCGAACCGATCGCCCAATGTCCCGGCGATGGCCGCGCCAAGAACGCATCCGACGAGAGCGGAACTGGTAAACCAGCCTTCCATCAAGTCATTCAGCGCAAACTGTTCCCTCACCCGCTCGACAGTTCCAGAAATAACGGCCGTATCAAATCCAAATAACAAGCCACCCAATGAAGCGACCAGGCAAACCAATGCCAGGTATTGCGTGCTTCCTCCCCCGTGCCGCGCCGATGGCGTCGCGGAAGCGGCTTCCTTAAGATTAATAGATTCGCTCATACATTTGCGCTAAAAGCGGTTTCGCGGCCGGCTGATGCGGCCTGCTCACTTGTTTTCATTTCCGCCAGCAGTTGCCAGCAATACCACTGCATCCGTGGCAGATGGAAGGGTCCTTTCCACATATTGCCTTTTAAACGAGTGGATACGCTGCCGTCGCGGTGCAGGTAGCCAAACCATTCGCCGTGCCTGGAGTCAGGAAAATGTGTATACGCCCACTCATGGACTTGCCGGTGCCAGATCAAGTACTTTTCGTTTCCAGTCAGCACGCCCGCGAGCAAGGTAGCGATGATAGCTTCGTTGTGCGGCCACCAGAATTTCATGTCGTGCCAATAATCGGTGCAGGGAAGCCCTCGCGCGTCGCGAAAGTAGAAGATGCCGCCATGTTCGTGGTCCCAGCCAAGGGAATAGGAATAGTCGATGATGCGACAACCCAGTTGAATCAGACGCGAATCATTTTGACGGTGCCGCGCCTCTTCGAGAATGAACCAGCCTAACTCAAGACTATGACCGGGATTGATCATCCGTCCATCGAAGGTGTCATAGAATTCGCCCCTGGGACCGACGGATTCCAGGACCGCGCGGAATTCCGGTTTTAAGAAGTCCCGTTCCACTTCGTCGATGCATTGGTCAATGATCTCCGTGCAAAGCGGGTCATTGACCGCCTTGCGCAATTCCTGAGCGGTGACGATCAGGATCATGGGCATGGCGAGCCCCTTCATGGGACGAACGTCCGGATTGACCTTTGGAGGCAGGAGTCCGGGAGTCGTGTGATATTTCAGGATCAATTTGAACAGATCGAGCGCCTGTTCGATGTGGCGCGATTCGCCGGTGGCCGTTCCGAAAGCTGCCAGGGCGACGACCGCGAAGCTCTCCGAATAAAGATAACGGCGTTTTCGGAGCGGTGCTCCCTCGCGTGTCAGCCAAAAAAACATGCGTCCGTCGGTATCGAAACATCGTTCGTTGATGAATTGGATTCCGTGCCGGGCGGCTTCGAGCCATTCGGCCCGTTTTTCCACCGTGTTATAGAGTGTGGCCAGGAGCCAGGCAAACCGGCCCTGAAACCAAACCGGCTTGTCGGTTTGCAGAAGGGTTCCATCCTGGTCGAAACAAGTCAGATAGCCTCCGCATTGCCGGTCGATGGCCCTGGGCAGCCAAAAGGGCAGGGTATCCGAAAGCAAGCCATCGCGGTACGTGGCGAGAAAGGCGTCGAAATATTCCGGCGCGGGAAGGCGGTTCGAAGCCTTGGAATTGAGATTCATTCGTCGATCTGGCCCTTTCAACAACCCATCAATCAATTGCTTTTCATTTACGATCTAAAGCGCAACGCTGCCTTGCCGGACGTTGCGGCATTTGTTCTTTGACGATTATTTAGTCTTTCCAATTGGAACCACAATGACGCAAATGCGTCATTGTCCTGAATTCTTAAACATGCTGTTATGGTTATGAAAAATGCAGAAGAAATTTTGCTCTTCAACAAGCCGAGCCTTTACGCTGATTGAACTTCTGGTGGTCATCGCCATTATTGCGATTTTGGCGGCTGTCCTGATGCCGGTTTTAAACAAGGCGGAGCAAAAAGCGCAAACGACCCAATGCCTGAATAACACCCGGCAACTGGTGATGGCGTGGAATACCTATCTAAATGATTCCAATGACCGGATCGTCAATAACCACAGCAATGGCAATACAGCCTGCGGCGCAAACGCGTGGGTGACGGGCGGCAACAAGTTGGGAGTGGGTACCTGGAACGGCAGCGCTCGGGAAGAGGCCAGCGCGCTGGCCCAAAATAAAGCCTGGGCCATTCAGTACGGATTGCTCTTCAGCTATAATTCCAGCCCAAGCCTTTACCGTTGTCCGTCGGATACTTCCCTGGATACCAAATGGAAAGTTCCCCGGGACCGCAGTTACTCGATTAGCTGCGGTATGAATTGGACCAATGACAACGCCGACGGCAGCCCGCTCAACGGCAGTTTTGTCAAATCCACGTCTATCCGCAATCCCGGTCCATCGCAAGCTTCGGTTTTTATCGAGGTTTCCGCCAATAGCATCGATAACAACGAATTTCCCTGTTATAATGCCGGGGAAAATAATTACAGCTATTACAAACTTCCCACCAGCCGGCATGACGACGGCGGAATTTTGAGCTTTGCCGATGGGCACGTGGAACATTGGCGGTGGTACGGTCCGTATATTAATCAAGGCAACCAAATTCCCGACGCCACGCAGGGCCAGGGGCAAGGCTCCGGCTATAACTTTTTAACTACCTCGACAGACCCGGATTTGCCGCGACTGCAGGCGACATTTCCAATTATTGCCGGCTTTTGACCCCACCTCTCCTATTGATCCCCAAACTGAAAACAAACCCGACACCCCTTCAGCTATGAAAACTATCTCGAAATTCTTACTGGATCGTTGCGCCAACAGGAAGAAGTGGCTGAGCGCTGTGGTCATTCCGGCGCTCGCCCTTTTTATTGGCGGCTGGCTTGAACAACCGCTGAATGCGCAAACGACCTATGCGGTCACAAACCTTTTTACGGACGCCACCGGTGTCGGCGTGCTGGCAAACAGCACCAGCCTCAGGGGGATGGCATACGATCCGGTGTCAAATTTGGTTTATGTTGCCGTCGCCAGCGCCTCAGCATCGGTCGTTGGTGCTTATGATGGAACCGCGGGCACGTCTCTCGGAACTTTTAATGTCACCGGCCTTTCGGTCGGTACGTTCACCCTGGACCAATTGGGAGTAGCTGCTGACGGCGCGATCTATGGAGTCAATCTTTCCACCGCCTCAAGTGCCGCCAACAAGCTTTATCGCTGGACGAACTGGATGTCGGTGCCAACCGTGGCGTTCAATGGCAATGCATTGGCCAATGGCGGTTCGCTGTCCTTCACCAGCGGGCGCGTTGGCGATTCTCTGGCGGTGTCGGGGTCAGGGGCCAACACCCTTATTTTGGCCGGGGTTGGGACTAAACCATATTTTTGCCTCTTTTATCCAAATGACGGGATTGGCCTCAGCTACACCAATACGATCATCGATGTTCCCAGCGGCCTCTCCATTGCGGGAAATGTCTTTGGTCTCTGTTTTTATACCAATAATACGTTCCTGGTCAAACCCTCCAGCAGCGGCAACAACACGGCCTATTTGATCCAGTACCCCGCAAATTACGCTTCGCAGTCGGTCGTGACAGGCGCGGTCATCGCCACGACATCACTGGGTGGTTCCTATAATAATACGACGATGCTGTCTTACTCGCCGAATGCGGGCTTTTTAGGCGTGCTGACGACCGGTGGCAATCCTTCGCCCCTTGGCCTGCTGAACGGCGGCAACATAGCCGGCGGCGTGACTTCGCTGGCCACCACCAATTTGTCCACGCCAAACAGCAACGGCAACGCGACCGGCGGCGTTGCCCTGGGCGGCAATGGACAGACGAATGTCATTTACGCCTACGATACCGCGAATTCCTTGTTCGCGTATAAAATCATCACTGTGCCTCCGGTTGCGCCGGGCATCTCAGGCCCCGTCGGCGGAACGGTTTATCCGCCCTATACCTTGAACGTCTCCGTCACCGGAACGAGTCCTTATTCGTACCAATGGCTCGCCACTAACGCGGCTGTGGCCGGCAGTTTCACCAATATTCCGGGAGCAACCACCAATACGTATACGATAACTACGGCGTCCACAAATTTCTATGAGGTGATTGTCACCAACATCGCCGGCGCTACGACCAGCGCGGTGGTATTGGTCGAGGCCCAACTGCCGGTCAACAACTCGGCGGTCAGTTCTCTTTGGACGGTGGCGCCGGGACAATCTGGTTACAGTTGGCTGTCATCAAGCGATAACAACGAACGCGGCATTGCCTACGACACCAACTCGCAGAACGTAGTCGTCTCCGCAACTTCAGGGCTTTATATCATTAACGGCAATTACGGAACAAACATGGGACAATTGAGCCTGAGCGGTGTGACATTCGGCGGCTTGCTGGGCGGGTGCGACCAGGTGGGGATTGCCGACGATGGCGCGGTCTATGGCGGCAATTTGATAAATAGCGGCAATAGTTTCACTTTGTACCGATGGTCTTCGCCCACCAATTCCGTGACTGCCACCCAGGCTTTCAACGGCGATCCAGGCAATGGTAATGCGAGCAGCGAACGCTGGGGAGATTCGATTGCTGTCCGTGGAGTGGGGCCAACCACTCAAATCCTCCTCGGTTCGCGCGCTTCCGCCCCGGGCGGCACCAACGTGGCGCTCCTGACACCCAATGATGGACAGGGATTGACCTATTCCTCCCAAATCATCGCGGTCAGCGGTGTACCGCCGGGTTTTTCCGGCGGCGGCATCAGCTTCGGCGCGGGAAATACATTTTGGACCAAGACCTTCGACGGCGACTTGTATGAAATTGCGTTTAACCCGACCACTCTGACTGGAACCGTTGTATTTGATTACCAACAACCCAGCCAGGTTTCCCCCGCTCTTATTGGCGTAGGCGTTGACCCGGTTAATAATATTCTGGCCGGCATCCAGCCCAATGACACACCCAACGATTTGCAATTGTATGAGCTGACCGGCACTTCTGACCCACCCGTTCTGTTTGACCAGGCGTTTTTCACGTCGGCAAATGCCAACGGAAATGAAAACGCAGTCATTACCGTAAAATATCCCCGCATTTATGCCCTGGACGTGAATAACGGCATTGTCGCTTTGACTTATGGCACGCCGGCCACGACGATGCCTTCGATTAACACTCCGCCGGTAAGCACAACCGCCTATGCAAACGTAGCCAGCGTGACATTGTCCGTCAGTGCGTCCGGTTCATTGCCCTTATATTATCAATGGCAATTCAACTCCAATGACATTCCCGGAGCGACATCCAGCACCTATACCATTACGAATCCACCGTTAAGCACGGCCGGTTACTACGATGTGGTTGTCCGTAATATCGCCGGTACCATCACGAGCGCTCCGCCCGCTTTGCTAACTCTGGTCGTGCCGGTGACGAATTCGAATGTCGCCCAAATCTGGAGTATTGGCCCCGGGACCAATTCATCAGTAAATGGACCGTATTTGACGACTTCCGGTTATGAAACGCGCGGGTTGGCCTACGACTCGACCACGACGAACCTGCTCGTGGCCGACCACTACTTCATTCATGACTATAACGCTACCAACGGTAGCTATCAATTTGACGTTAACACCGCAGGCCTGCCGACCGGCGGCAACGGCGGCTGGACGGTCGACCAAGTCGGCGTGGCGGACGACGGCACGCTTTATTCGGCCAATCTCAGCCTGGATGGAACCGGATTTTCAATCATCACCTATGGCACATACAGTTATGGCAGCCTGAACTATGCGTACGGCGGCTCCACTGGCGGCAGCGATCTGAATACTCTCGATCCGCTGCCCGACCGTTGGGGTGACACGATGGCTGTGCGTGGTTCGGGACCGAATACGCAAATCTTGTTCGGCTCCTATAATGGAACAAACGTGGCTTTGTTTACCACCGGGGATGGGATGAATTTTATGCCCACGCTGATCGAAGTGCCAAATGTGCCGCTGGGATTTGCAAGCCTGGGAATTACTTTTGGCCCGGGCAATACCTTCTACGCCAAAGGCGGACATGACTATAATCTCCGCCAGATATCCTTCAACACCAACACAGTTCCGGCCACCGGGACGGCGATCGAAACGTATGTCGCTGGCTCGCAGGTGCCGAATGACTTGACGGGTCTTGGCGTGGACGTGACCAACAATGTCCTTGGCGGGGTCTGTTATAATGACAATCCCAATGACCTGCAGTTGTACCTGTTGAGCGACAACACCAACACGCCTTATTTGTTTGAGCAGGACTTTTTCCCGGCCAACAACGGCAATGCGCAGCAGAATTCCGTAGTGGCGCTGAAGAACGGCTGGGGATTTGCCCTCAACGTCAACAATGGCATCGTGGCATTCAAATACAGCGAGCCGGATGCGCCGTCGGTGACATTGACCAGTGTGGTTTATACGCCGGCCAGCACGGTTATCAACTGGAACTACACCTTTGATGGGCACGGCTACCAGGTGCAATACAAGACTGCGCTGTTGGATCCGTCATGGACACCGCTTGGGTCTTCGGTGACGGCCACTAATGCAACAGCCTCGTTCACGGACACCACCGCACACGGTACGACGCGGTTTTACCGGGTAATTTCAGAATAAGCTAATAGTCATGCCATCTATGGCCAGTAAGTCCGCCGGCATTTGTCGATGATGAACAATACGGTTTCGCAGGGCGCATCGGTCACCGGGCGGCTGTATGCCTTGGACGCCCTGCGAGGGCTGGCCATTTTGGCGATGCTGCTGTCGGGGCAACTTCCCTTTGGCGCAAATGATTTGCCGTCTTGGATGTATCATGCGCAGGAACCGCCTCCGGCGCACGAATGGATTGGCACGCTGCCGGGGATTACCTGGGTGGACCTGGTGTTTCCTTTCTTTCTGTTTTCGATGGGCGCCGCGTTTCCGTTTGCTCTTTCACGGCGTCTCGCTGCAGGAGCGCCTGTCTGGCGGACCGGCTTTTTCATTTTGGAGCGCGGATTTCTTTTGGCCTTTTTTGCGCTCTTTGTGCAGGCCATTCGCCCGTCCACGTTGAGCCGGCATCCGACCACGGCCATATGGCTTTTGGCGTTGCTCGGTTTTCTCATCTTGTTTCCCGTCCTCACCCGGCTTCCATCGACATGGTCGCGTGGTACCCGCTGGGGCGTTCGCGTCGCCGGTTGGATTGGCGTGGTCTTGTTTTTTATTTTTGCGCGTTATCCAGACGGCGGTGGGTTTGACCTGGGGCGGAGCGACATTATTATCGTGGTGCTCACCAACATGGCGGTGTTTGGCTCGCTGGTTTGGATGCTGACGCGGGACCAGCTGTTGCCGCGGCTGGGTGTGCTGGGGATTCTGTTTGCCATTCGGTTGTCCAATATGCCGCAGCCGGTGGACGGTTGGGTGCATGATCTGTGGGAATACTCGCCCGCTCCGTGGATTTATAAACTGTATTATCTGCAGTATCTGTGCATCGTCATTCCCGGCACGATTGCCGGGGACCTTGCCTTTAAATGGGCGCGCCGTCCGGATGCAGTCCCCGGGGCCGATGCCCATCACGCATGGCCGATGTGGCGGCTGTCGGTCATTTGCGTCCTCATGTTTTCGTTTGTCCTGGTTCTTCTCATTGGATTAAAAGGGCGTTGGCTGCTGTCGTGCACTTTAATCACCTTCGCCCTGTGCGGGCTCGTGTATTGGTTGATGTCCGGGCCGAAGAATGAAATCGAGCAACTCTACAAAAAGCTATTTTGCTGGGCGATTTATTGGCTGGCGCTGGGCCTTTTTTTCGAGCCTTATGAAGGCGGAATAAAAAAAGACAGGGCCACGATGAGCTATTATTTTGTCACCTCCGGGCTGGCGATTTGTGTGTTGATTGGCCTTTCCATTATTGTTGACGTTTTCAAACGCCGGCGCTGGCTGCAACTGTTGATTGATAACGGCCAGAATCCGATGATCGCCTACGCCGGCATCAATAACTTCATCACGCCTTTGCTGGCCCTGACCGGCGGGGATTGGTTGCTCACAAAGTTCGCGGTCACACCCTGGCTTGGCTTTGGCAAGGGCCTGATCATCACTTTACTAATGGCCATCACGGTCAGTTTTTTGACGCGAAGAAAAATTTTCTGGCGAACTTAGTTTATGAATCAATCGGGCAAAGGATTCAGCCGGCGCGGATTCATCAAAAGTGCCGGCATGGCGGCGCCTTTGATTTTCGTGCCGTCCATCGGAATTAGCGCGGACCAAAACGAGGGCCGGTCGGGCCCGGTCGCAGCCGCTGCGGAGTTGGAGGCGGATCTGGTTATCATTGGTGGCGGGTTGGGCGGTTGCGCGGCGGCGCTCGCCGCGGCCAGAAATCATCTCCGGGTCATCATGACCGAGGAAACAGATTGGATCGGTGGTCAATTGACGCAACAGGCGGTGTCTTTGCCCGATGAAAATGACTGGATCGAAACCGTGGGCGGCACGCTAAGCTATTTGAATTTGCGGAAAAGCGCGCGCAACTTTTATCTCCGGAATTATCCATTGACGCACAAAACCCGGGCAAACCCGCGCTTCAATCCTGGCAACTGTTGGGTTTCGCGTGTCGGCTGTGAACCGCGCGTGTGGCTGTCAGTCTTGTACGAGATGCTGATGCCGTATTTGGGCAATGGCCGGTTGCAGATTTTGTTGCAACATAAGGCGATCGACGCGGAGACCGATGGCAATCGAGTGAAATCGGTTCGCGTATTGAATTCGGAGTCTGGAGATGAAGTCATCTTGCGTGCTGCCTGGTTTGCCGACGCCACGGAGATGGGAGATTTGTTGCCGATGACCGGAACGGAATATGTCGTCGGTGCGGAATCTGAAAAAGATACCGGCGAACCGCATGCGAAAACAGTCGCGCAGCCGGATGATCTTCAGTCCTTTACACAATGTTTTGCGATGGATTATTTGCCGGGGGAGGACCACGCAATTTCACGGCCGGCGGACTATGGGTTTTGGCGGGACGCGGTGACCCGGACCTTTTGGGGTTCGTATCGGTTGTTATCTTTTGATGACCCGGATTGCAAAAAGATTGGTTTTAGTCCCGATGGAAGGAATGGTTTTTGGACTTATCGCCGGATTGCCGATCGTGACAATTTTCTTCCTGATTTTTATCAAAGCGATATTACTGTCGTGAACTGGCCGCAGAATGACTATTCGCTTGGCCCGATCTGCGGCGTCAGCGACGAGATAGCGGGAAAGAATCTGGCCCGGTCGAAACAGTTAAGCTGGTCCTTGATGTATTGGCTTCAAACCGAAGCGCCTCGGCCGGATGGCGGCACAGGTTGGCGCGGTTTGCGAATGCGCGCGGATATCGTCGGCACAGAAGACGGATTGGCCAAGTATCCGTATGTCCGGGAAGGGCGGCGCATCCGCGCCGAGTATACCGTGATCGAGCAGGACGTGAGCTTGAACTGGCGGGTAGGGGAAATGGGCTTGAAGGGGGATCAGGCGCGGGCGAAGGACTTTGAAGATTCCGTAGGCATCGGAAGCTATGCGATCGACATCCACGGCTCGACGGGAGGCGAAATCTTGAGATTGGGAAAGACATTGCCGTTTCAAATCCCGTTGGGCGCCTTGATTCCACAGCGAATGGATAATCTTTTGCCCGCCTGTAAAAATATCGGAGTCACCCACTTGACCAACGGCTGTTATCGGGTGCATCCCGTGGAGTGGAACATTGGCGAGGCCGCCGGCGCCCTGGCCGCGTTCTGCGTTGCAAAACAAAAACGGCCCCGGGAAGTCAGGAATCAGCCCGGTCTCCTGGCGGATTTTCAAAAATTGCTGCGGGACGACGGTGTGCGGCTTGAGTGGCCGGAAAACATCCATGCGCCCATCGAATTGGATAAAAAACCATAAATGACTAATCCTATGACTCAATCACCAGATAAAACGATCCAAATTTCGGAGATGAACCGCCGCAATTTCCTGTACACTCTGGGCGCAAGCGGCGTGGCGCTCGCGGCCTTTCCGGGAGCGCTACAATCCGCTCCTGATTCGTCTGCGATCAAACCGATTGCGGGAAGCTGGTTCGAATTTCAACACCATTCCACCGTTGAGGGAGTGGATTGGAATCCTCAATGCGCCCGTTTCACTGGCGACCAGTGGGATGCCAAAATCAAGGAAATTGCGGACGTCGGAATGGAATATTTGGTGCTCATGGCCACGGCGGTTTATTACCGCTCTTTTTACCCGTCAAAGGTCTACCCCCAATGGCAGCTGGCTTGCCCGGATCCGCTGGAGGTGGTTCTTTCAGCCGCGGATAAATATGGCGTTAAGTTTTTCATTGGCGGCGGTTTCTACGGCGATTGGACGAGCCCTAATATTATTTCTGACCCGGTGGGTATGAAACAGAGTTTGCAGGCAATTGAAGAAATCGCAGGCATTTACGGTCATCACAAAAGTTTTTACGGCTGGTATTGGCCCAACGAGGCCTTTATCAACAAACACTTTTCGGAACAATTCATAAAATATACGAACACGTCATCGCAATTGGCCAGGAAGCTGATGCCCGGCGCAAAAATTTTGATTGCCCCCTACGGAACGCGATTGGCTGTGCCGGATGACAAGTATGTGCAGCAACTCTCCTCTCTCGACGTAGACATGATCGCCTACCAGGATGAAATTGGCGTCCGCAAATCCACCAAGGACGAGACGCCTTCTTTTTACGAAGGGCTGAGAAAAGCTCATGATCGCGCCCAACGGTCGGCCATCTGGGCGGATATCGAAATTTTCAATTTTGAAGGCGCGGTCTATCATCGTGCTCTGATTCCTGCGCCTTTCGAACGTGTCCTGAATCAATTGACGGCTGTTTCGCCGTGGGTGGACAAGATCCTGGCCTATCAGTACCAGGGAATGATGAATAAGCCCGGCTCCAACGCCTTTTGCGGGAGCGCGGCGTCCACCAAATTATACACTGATTATGTTAATTGGCTTAAAAGCAGGGCATGATTAACATGCACTTATTGTCGGGGAATTACATCGTCAAAAGCTGTTGCGGACAATGACGAACGCCGTTCGTCTTGTTGCGGTTGGCAGTATGTTCTCTATTTGCCAGATTCTTGCCGAAGGTCCTGCTGACAGCCAGGGGTTCGTCATGGACAGTTATCACACCGAACAGGGGCTCCCGGCCGAAGCGGTAACCAGTATTCTTCAGGACCGCAGGGGCTATCTATGGATCGGCACGACCAATGGATTGGCCCGGTTCGATGGCATTCATTTCACGACGTTCGATTCAATCAATAACCCGGAGCTGCCGGACGGCCGGATTTTGAGTCTGTATCAAGGCCGGAGTGGTTCGCTGTGGATTGGAACCGCGCGCGGCCTGGTTCGTTATGAAGGCGGCCGCTTTTCACCTTTTTTCGAGAAGGATGGCCTTTCATCGGAACGAATACTTTGCGCAAGTGAGGACCTGGCCGGCAATGTCTGGGCGGGAACCGAAGCTGGTTTAAATCGCCTGGAGCAGGCGCGGTTCACCTCTTTTTTCACGCTCGAAGGACTGCCGGACGATCGAATCAATGGCATGACGATCCTGGGGAAAAATTTGATTTTTGCGACGGGTAAAGGATTGGCTGAATTCGGCGGAGTCAGGTTCGGACTGTACGCGCCGTTTGCAGGAATTCCGTCGGATGACATTCGGGAAATCAAGGCAGATGCGGCTGGCAATCTCTGGCTGATCGACGATACAGGATTGTGGAGAATTCGATTGCAAGGGACCGATCAGAATGTAGTTCAGGTTTATCAGGGAGCCGTAACAGTCTTTGACATAGGCGCAGACGGTGTCCTGTGGCTCGGTAGTCCGGACGGAATTTTGAGAGAACTGGCGGTGAATGGCAGCGACGTTTCGCCGGTTCAGATTGCCCATTTTCCTTCCTCCATCTCTGCTTTGCGTGAAGACGCCGAACATGACCTCTGGCTGGGTACGGCGAGCAGCGGACTCTATCGCCTCAAACACCGCGAACTCAATTTGACTACGCCCATTGGTTCCGGCGGGCAGGACGTATTTTCGCTGGAGATCCTCTCCTCAAATGAAATGTGGTTTTCAACCGCAGCCGGGACCCTCGCGTGCTGGAACGCAAATGAAATGGTTACGAATATCCCTTGGGCGGCGGGCATGCAGGTTCGTGTCGTATCAGGTGACGGTCATTCCGGAATCTGGATTGGGACAGTGGACGACGGATTGTTTCATTGGGACGACGGCAAGCTCAGCCATTGGGACGAGTTGGACGGGTTATCCGATAATGACGTAGAATCCATTTATGTTGGGAAGGACAAGATATGGTTGGGCACCCGCAACGGCGGACTGAATTCTCTGCACGACGGACACATTGACCGATTCCTGACTCCATGGGGTCTGACCGGTAATTACGCCGGGGTCATTACCGGGGATGGCCGTGACCGTGTTTGGATCGGCACGACCGGAGACGGATTGTTCTGCCTGTCGAATGGAGTCTTTTCAGCGTTTTCTGGCACAAACGGCCTGCCAAATAACGATGTTCGGGCTCTTTTGGTGGATGATGAACAGGTATTGTGGGGGGGCACGGACGACGGGTTGGTGCGCCTTCAAGACAATCATTTGATGGCGTTTTCAAAGAAAGACGGTTTGCCTGATGACGAAATCTGCCAGTTGCAGCAGGACAACCGTGGAAATCTATGGGTCGGTTGCAATAGCGGTGTGTATCGGCTGCAAAAATGGCAACTGGCGGACTACGCCAATGGTCGCGTCCAGTTCATCGATGCCGTACCGTATGGTGAATCGGATGGTTTGCCGGCGATGCAGTGTATCCCAGGCGCCCAAATTAGGAATACCAGCGCCAGCCGCGATGAGACCGTATGGTTTGCGACCAGTAAAGACGTAGTCAGCCTGGATCCGGCGCAGACCCGGTGGAACACGAAACCGCCATCGGTGGTTTTGGAACAATTGCTGATCGATGATGTTCCAGTCCCGTTGACTAATCCCGTTCGCATTCCGCCGGGTGCGGAACGAATCCAGTTTCAATATACCGCTTTGAGTCTGGTGGCGCCGGACAAGGCGCGTTTTCGATGCCGGTTCGACGGTTTTGATCGAGCCTGGGTGAATTTGGAAAACAAGCGCACAGTTCAATACACCCAGGTCCCGCCCGGTCATTACCGGTTTCGTGTGATCGCCTGCAACAATGACGGCGTCTGGAACCAGGATGGCGACAGCCTCGCGGTGATTGTGATGCCTTTCTGGTGGGAAACCGCCTGGTTCAAGCTGCTGGTCCTGGGGATTTTCGCCGCGTTTGTTTTCGGTATCCTTCGCCAGCGCCGAATCCGACTGCGCGAAATGGAAAGGCTGCGCGTGCGGATAGCCGGAGACCTTCACGATGAATTGGGTTCCAGCCTGTGGAGCATTGCCTTGCTCAGCCAAATGTTGAAAAAACACGGTAAAATGGGTGATGAGGAACGGCGCGATGCCGGCGAAATCCATCGCATTGCCGGGCAGACGTCCAACGCTATTCGTGATATTGTCTGGATTATCAATCCGGCATTCGACACGGTGCAGGATCTGGTGCAGCGCATGAAAGATTTTGCCGGAACCATTTTGCGCGGCGCGGAGTATCAATTGAATTGTGAAGGATTGAGTTTATCGCGCCGGCTCACGCTTGGCTTCCGCGAAAATGTCTTTCTCATGTACAAAGAAATTCTAACCAACGTGGCTAAGCACGCTGAGGCTTCCTCGGTCGAAATTTGCCTGAAAGAACTTCCGCGTATCTGGGAATTGAGCGTTCGCGATAACGGCAGGGGTTTTGATCCATTGACGCCGGTCACGGGAAATGGATTGCAGAATTTGCGC
The DNA here is from genome assembly GCA_036489615.1 of Verrucomicrobiia bacterium. GTDB lineage: Bacteria > Verrucomicrobiota > Verrucomicrobiia > Limisphaerales > UBA11358 > UBA11358. The sequence continues at coordinate 33,559 of DASXFM010000025.1, forward strand.
CGGCGCGCCGAAAAAATCGGCGCTTCGGTCCACGTCACCAGTTCGCCAGGCAAAGGCACAACGGTCATGCTGAGCATTTTGAAATCGGGCGAAGGCCCGTTTTGGCGGCTAAAATTCAGACAGAAGTTATATGAAAAACACTACGACGGCAGCCAGGACGACGGTCTGGCTCGTTGAAGACCACGAGGATTGCCGACGCATGGTCGCGCGGGTCATCAATCGGACCACCGCTATGCGCTGCGAGCATTCATTCTCGACTTGTGAAGAAGCGCTGTCTGCGCTCGGCAGCGGTCCGCCGCCGGATGTCATTCTTTTGGACGTTGGGCTGCCACGAATGAATGGCATCCAGGGAATTCGCGAGATCAAGGCGCGGGCTTCGTCGACCCACGTTGTCATGCTCACGGTCTACGATGACCATGAAAAAGTGTTTAACGCGATTTGCGCCGGAGCTTCTGGTTATTTGCTGAAAACGGCGGATGACCAGGCCATTGTTAATGCGATTCAGGAAGTCCTCAATGGCGGCGCGCCGATGAACCCCCGCGTGGCGCGAATGGTCCTGGGTATGTTTACCCGCCTGACCGAACCCGCGAAACGTGACTATGGCCTTTCCGCGCGCGAAACTCAGATTCTCGAACTCATGAGCCATGGTCTCATAAAAAAGGAAATCGCGGACCGCCTCGCCCTAAGTTATCACACGGTGGACAATCATTTGCGCAGTATCTACAGCAAGCTGCACGTTCACACGCGCGGGGGAGCGGTCGCCAAGGCGCTTACGGAAAAGTTGCTTTGATCTGAATTCAGACCCCGAATGATCTCCCCCCGCTTTTCAAGAATGCATTGGGACCATGAAAGGCTGTCGTTACTAGTCTGCCAAACCATCGGACGAAAATTCCCCCTCTCCCTTTGGGAGAGGGCAGGGGTGAGGGAGAGTCGTCCGAAAGAGAGGGTCAGTCGGTGCATGGGAAGGGAGGATTGTTCGAACAAGAATGCGAGTTATTCACGGAACAGTTTTTATTGGCCAATAATTCGCGCCCTTGCGCTTGCCCTGGTCATCACGCTGGCGGGTTGCGGTTCTCGACCGCGGGAAATAACCGTCCTGTACATGACTGGAGTTTATGCCGATTCCGCGCAAACGCTGGCCGCGCAGTTCGAGCGCGAAACCGGCATACGGGTAAAGATTATCTCGGCGCCCTATCTCACTCTCCATGAAAAAGAACTTACTGAACTGCTAAACGGCAGCCGAAATTACGATGTCATGCAGGTCGCCCAGCAATGGGACGGTGAAATTCTGCCTCATCTGCTGCCGCTGGATGGCCTGATAAATACGAACGATTCCTATTTCCGGGATTTTATTCCACAAATTCGAGAGTCCTGCGGTGAACTTGACGGCAGAATCTATGGCCTGCCAATGGCCAGCGATGCGATTACGTTGCTCTATCGCACAGACGTATTCGCGGCGCGCGCCGCGGAATTTCGACACCTCACCGGGCGAACGCTGGAGCCGCCGCAAACCTGGGATGATTACGTTCAGTTGGCCCGTTTTTTTAACTCTGAGTCCCTTTACGGCAATATGATCATGGGGTTAAAGGAGCAGAATTTCACCCTGTGGTCCGGCATATTTTTCGGCATGGGCGGGCAGTTGGTGGACGATCACTGGCGGCCGGTGTTGAACTCGGACGTGGGAGTCCGGAGCCTGAATCTGTTTGTGCAGATGTTTCGTTACTCGCCGCCCAACTCACAAACACTTGGCATCGAAAAAGCCAATGCGCTGTTTCTTCAAGGCTGGGGAGCGATGTATCTCACGTGGCCGAGTTTGATTTGGGAACAAATGCAGGATACAAACCTTTGCCAGGTATCCGGGAAAGTCGCCGCCGCTGTCATTCCGGGAATCAAGCCTCAGGTCAGCGCATGGTCGCTTGGCATCAATCGCAATTGCAGGGAGTCGGACGCGGCATTTAAATGGGTCGTCTTTTGTCTTAATAACGCAAACACTAAAAAGCTTCTGTTGGAATATGGCAAAGGGTCTCCCCGCATTTCCACGTATCAGGATGCCGAATGCCGCAGCAAGGTATTTTACCTGCCGCAAGTCAGGGCAGGGCTCGAAAGCGGTATACCGCGTTTTCGCATTCCGCCCTCCCAGGAACTTTGCGACTATTTGGACGATCAAATCTCCCAGGCGGTGGCCGGGCGCATCACGCCTCAAGTTGCGCTGGACCGGACCGCCGCGTATTGGCGCGCAGTCCTCAAAAAGACCGGTTACCTGCGCGAGTAATGTTAAAAAAGATCACATTCCTGGTCGTCACGATTTGGTCGGCAACGATTTGGCCGGTTGCCGCTCAAACCCGAGTCGCGACGCCCGTCGAATTGCAAAACCTTTTAAAAACCAATACGCAAGGAGCAGTCGTCAGCCTATGCGGGATTGACCCGGTTTCCTGTCCCCGTGTCTCCATTTCACAAACTTTTACCGGGGGCAAATTGATCTTCTCCGACTCGCCGGAAAGTCCGTCAGTCGCCGGTATCCTTTATCTGGATACAAACCTGGCCGCCACGGTTCGAGGGACGGCCAATCGCATTTTCGTCTACCATGTAAATGCGAGCCCGTCGGGGAAAATGAAATTCAGTGTTCTCATTAGAAACGATGGAAATTCGGTGGCCGACCTGACAGTACGCCGGACCGGCGTTGCCGGTCCAGGCGGCAACTATATGCTGGTGGGTGAAACAGCGCTCTACCGATGGCTCACGAGCAGTCCGAGTCCAACCCGTACGATCGCTCCCGGTCAAATAGTCCGGCTGGATGCCGGCTTCGATTCCATCACGGCCGGCCATAATGACCTGATGAACGGGATCTGGGATTATACTTTCGACCAGCCGCACGCGATATTCATTTGCGCCCTGCACGCAAACGACGTTCCCATTGCCGAAGTCTCCAGGTTGAAGCTATTGGCTCGCGACATTCACGACCGTGGGACCTTCGCGCACTGCGACAAAGTATTCGCCCCGGGTGCCGGCGCGATCATAGATACGGCTGGCGGTGTCCGGCGGTTCCCAATTGGGGGCAACGGTGACGTTTATGTGAGGGGCTACGACAATGCTGTCTTTCCTCCAATTGCCGTGATCAACGACGGCAATTACGGAGTGTTTTATACTGTCAAAATGAACATCGCGTCGGATAATTCCAGGGCGCTTGCTTTGTTAATCAGTCCCCAGGGCGGTCCCTGGTGTGGGGCCGTCAATGCTGCGCCCGGCCTTTTGCCTGGAAAGGCATTTATCATTCCTTCCGGCGGCAAGGCCGCTTCCGACCCATCCAGTGCTGCAATTGAAGGAGAATATTTCCCCGGTCCGCGAAAGGAACTCTGGTTCCAATTCATGCCCGCGGGCGCGTCGTCATTTCCGGTTTATGTGATGATCGTGCCGTTTTCGCAAGATCATTGACTTCGAGTCGTTGCAAGATAGCTAACTGGCTTTTGCAAAATGCCCTTTTCAGGCCGCGACGGCGGTGCGTTTTGCCGCGATTTTCGGGGTTTTGGCCCGGGAAGACTGGCGCATTTTCAGCTAAATCGAAGGTTCATCAACGAAAGGACCATTATGAGCATGGTAGCTGAAAGAGAAATGGAGTACATCGGCAAAACCAAAGGCGCCGAGAATCATGATCACGATATGATTCATGAATTAAGCAAGCGCCTGGACGCGCTTTGGCGTTATGACCAATACATCGCCAATGCCGAAGACGACTCCCATTTGCAGGAGTTCTGGCGGGAGTTGAAAGAACAGGAACGGGAAAATGTGATACGCCTGAAACAGTTCGTGGCCGAGCACATTGAAAAGGACTGTTTCTGAGGCGTCGTTTCCTTGGTTATCCAACAGACAAATGGACTGTTGGATTAATGGATTGTTGTTGAGGGCCAAAGCCGCTGATCCATCAATCCATTAATCCACAAATCCATTTGTCCTGGTTACCGTCTATGGCTGGCGTGGCCTCCGCGCGCGGCGATTTTTCGCTGCTGTCGCGGTTCCATTGCGGCGAAGCCGCGAGGGCCCCGTCGTGCGGCACTGCCTCCGCGCGCGGCTATCTCTCGTTGCTCGTCAGGGTTCATCGCCGCGAAACCGCGTGGCCGCCGGTGAAAAGCCCGGCCGCCCGCCGAAGCGATCCGGCGCCGCTGTTCTCCGCCCATTGCCGCGAAACCCCGGGGTTTCCGATGGAAGGAACGCCCCCCCAATGATGCGATTTTGCGTTGCTGTTTTGGGTCCATAGCCGCGAAACCTCGTCGTGTGCGGGTCTTGCGGTGAGCCCGGTGTTCTTCGCCGGCAGCGTCGTCATAGCGGCGCCGACTGCGGGGTGCCCCAAATTCCATTCTGGGAGACCGCCAGCGGCTGTGCGATTGACGAGTGCTTCCGCCGGCAGTTCTGGTTTGCCGTCGTGTCTTTGTCATATATACTACCCTTTCCCCTTGTTGCGACCACTCGGTCGTGTTTGCGTAACCGTAGCTGGATATATGCCAGTACCGAAAAGTGAGGTTCCGGCCACTTCCACGCCCGGGAAAATCCGCACGACGGATATTTAAATGGCAGTTGCCGATAGGGTCATTTGGAAGCCGTCCTTGCCGGGTTTTTTGCGGTATTTCGCAAGTAAAATGGTCGGAGCGACAGGATTTGAACCTGCGACGTCTTGCTCCCAAAGCAAGTGCTCTAGCCAGGCTGAGCTACGCTCCGGCGGCTTCATAGTCTCATGAACTGGCGAACGCGCAATGCTAATCTTATAAAAAATCGATTTGCAAATCGCCATCCGAATTTGCAAAATACTGTTTCCATTAACGTATGAAGAAAGCATTCTTAATTTTTATTTCATTGACCGGGGCCGCTCTGTTCACCGGCTGCAATAACAACCAAACGCCCTCTGCATCGGGCGCAACCAATAGCGCCACCAGCGCCACAACCACCGAAACCACCTCCACCAGCGCCACAAACGCTGCGACCGCCGAGGCTGCTTCCACCGGCTCCAGTGGAGCCTTAACCACCGACAAGGACCGTGAAAGCTATGCCATGGGCATGTACTTCGGTACCGGCTGGAAGAAAAATGGCGTGGACGTGGACGTCGACGCAATGGTGCGCGGGATCAAGGATTCGGAGTCCGGCGGCTCGACGTTGTTGACTGAACAGCAAATGCGAACCGAACTGATGCAGCTTCAGCGCAGCGTTATGGCCAGCCGCCAAAAAACGCAAGGTGAAGAAGGGCAAAAAAATCAACAGGCGGGTGAGGATTTCCTGGCTCACAATAAAACGCAGCCCGGCATTGTTGTGCTTCCGGATGGTCTGCAATATAAAGTGATCAAGGACGGCAGCGGCGCTACGCCCGGCGCAAATGATGTGGTTACCGTCAATTACCGTGGCACCTTTGTCGATGGCACGGAATTCGATAGTTCCTTCAAACGCGGGCGTCCCGCGGAATTTCCCGTGACCGGCGTTATTCCCGGATGGACCGAAGCGTTGGAAAAAATGAAAGTGGGATCCAAGTGGGACGTCTACGTCCCGTCCAATCTGGCTTACGGACCCAATGGCCGCCCGCCTTTGGTGGGGCCCAATCAAACTCTGATCTTTGAAGTCGAACTAATTGATGCCAAGGCCCGTCCGGCTCCGCCCCAGGCGCAGCCGCTAACGAGCGACATCATCAAGGTCCCGTCTGCCGAAGACATGAAGAACGGCGCCAAGATCGAAACGATCAAGGCGTCAGACCTTCAAAAGATGGAACAGACCGCCACCAATAGCGGCGCAACCAATCAGTAGAGGTTTCGGGTTCACGATTTACGGTTTCAGATCGCCCCCCTTTTGGGGGGCGATTTTTTTACCCGAAACCTGTGACAGAGATGCATGTAACAATTGGTGTCATTTCGCGCATTGAACCCCTGAACCGGAGCGCGGCTGTGTGTGCGCGGAGCACACCAGCCGCAGCACTACCGATGGAAAAGGATTGGGCAATTTCGGGAGTTGGTTGTGGGGTCTGGCTGCTGCCCCGAAAGCGTTCGGGGATCTACGACACAGCCGCGAAAACAGATTCATGGAAAGGAAGAATCGTTCGAAACAGAAGGTCATGCGGTTCCTGGTGAGGGTTTGTCGCGTAAAGCTGTTTCCCCTTTGTTGTTTCAAATTGGGAACATCTGATTAATTGATTCCGTTTGAACAATCGTCTCTGTAGATTGTCTTTGCTAATAATGTCGGGGAACAATTAATGCTGGAGGAAACCGTTATGAAGCAGCTCTCAAAATTCGCGTCGGGATTCATTATTGGGGTGGTATGCGTCGGCTTGTGTTCCGACGCGTTGCATTCGACTCTTTGGGCGAAAGACCCGCTTCCGGCCATTGCCGTGGACAACTCACCCATCAATCGTTCGACATCCGGCCTTACCAGCTTCGCCCCCGTTGTCAAACGCGCCGCCCCCAGCGTCGTCAATATTTATTCAACCCACGAGGTGCATTATCACGCCAACCCCATGATGAATGACCCGTTTTTTCGCCAGTTTTTCGGCAACCCGGATGAGGGACAGCGCCAATTAACTCATCGCGAAGAGATCCTGGGTTCAGGTGTTATCATCACGGCAGACGGATACATCCTCACTGCCAATCATGTTATCGCAAATGCGGAACAGATAAAAATCGCAATGACGGGGAATAAAGACGAATACACGGCCAAAGTGGTCGGCTCCGATCCTGACACCGACGTGGCGGTGCTGAAGATTGAAGCAAAGAAACTGCCTGCGATCACTCTCGGAGACAGTAGCCGGCTGGAAGTTGGAGACATTGTCCTGGCTATCGGAAATCCGTTCGACATCAGCCAGCCCGGCCAGACGCCGACAGTCACCATGGGCATAGTGAGCGCTTTAGGACGAAGCGGTCTGGGCTTCAACGGCTATGAGAATTTCATTCAAACCGACGCCGCGATTAACCCGGGCAACTCCGGCGGTGCGCTCGTGGATGCCGAAGGTCGGCTCGTGGGCCTCAATACCGCCATTGAAAGCAGCGGCGAAGGCAACGAGGGCATTGGTTTTGCAGTTCCGGTCAATTTGGCCCGTCATGTGGCCGAACGGCTCATCAGTGGTGGAAAGGTCAATCGAGGTTACCTGGGCGTTCATCCCGAGGACATCACTCCTGGATTGGCGTATAGCTTTAATTTGAGTACGGAAAACGGCGCGCTCGTGGGATTTGTCGAGACCGGAACCCCCGCCGAAAAGGCCGGCATCAAGTCCGGCGATGTAATTACGGCGTTTAACGGGGAAACGGTCAACGATGCGAATGACCTGATGCTGGCGGTGGCTGATTGTTCACCAGACACCAAAGCCAGCGTTAAGATCCTGCGGGACGGAAAGGAACGCACACTTGATGTCGTCCTGGCCGAACGGCCTGGTGAAGTCACCCAAAGCGCCCCTCAGCAAAACGAAACCGATGCTCTGGACGGCGTTACCGTGGAGGATTTGGATTCGGGTTTGCGCTCGGAATTGCAGATTCCTGACGATATCCAGGGCGCTATCGTGACCGAGGTCGCTCAGGACTCTCATGCGGCCCAGGCGGGCCTGCAAAAAGGTGATATCATTGTTGCCGTTAACCATCATTCTGTCAGCGATGCCGACCAGGTCGTAAAAACGTGTGGCGATGCCAAGGGAAAATTCATTTTGCTCAAAGTCTGGCGTAAACAGGGCGACGTCGCCGGTACCTCCTACATCAGCGTAGATAACACAAAGAACTAAGGCCAGCATGGCAATGGTGCCGTGAGACCGGCGCGACGGCTTGCGTGCGCTGGTGGCCGCTCATCGATCGTCTGGGTGCATCCACACATTGTTCTTATGTCGGTGGTGGTAGGGACGGTGCGCTACGCCGTCACCGCCCGTAGAGCGGGCGGAATTCCGCAATGCGGGACGGTCCAACGTCCTACCACATTCGTTGCGCCGCTAAACGCGGCGCGGACAGCGCAGCGCGCCGTCCCTACCGGGAACAGTGCCAAGATGCGCCCCGATCGTCTCTGCAGGCTACTTGCCGCTTGTCACCCGTCATCGGGATGATATGTTTAACGATTTAAGGACCCAATGCCCGTCCAATATAAAGATTATTACGAAACCCTGGGTGTGTCGCGCTCAGCCAGTGAAACCGACATTAAGAAAGCCTTTCGCAAACTCGCGCGTGAATATCATCCGGATGTCGCTAAAGACAAGAAGCGCGCCGAGGAAAAGTTCAAGGAAATCAACGAGGCCTACGAGGTCCTCAGCGACGCCGCCAAACGGAAAAAATACGACGAATTGGGCGCAAATTGGAAATCCGGCGCGGAGTTTCGTCCGCCGCAAGGCTGGGAGGATTTTGCCGGCAGGCAAGCTCGCGGTCGCGGCGGGGCGGGGCAGGGCGGTGGCTTTGAATATGAGTTCGGCGGCACCGGTTTCAGCGATTTTTTCGAGCAACTTTTCGGCGCGCGACGCGGCGGGGGCTTTCGAAACTCTGAAGAAGAGGAAGTCGCCGCGCGCGGGCGGGACGTCGAAGGCGACATCATGGTCACGCTTGAAGAGGCGGAGAATGGCGCGGTCCGCAACGTGACGGTTCGCCACGGTTCCAAAGCGGAAACACACCAGGTCAAAATCCCCGCTGGCGTCGCCGAAGGCCAGCTTCTTCGGATCGCTGGTCGCGGCGAACACGGCTCCGGAGGCGGACAGGCCGGAGATCTTTATCTTCGCGTTCGCCTCGCCAAACATCCCGATTTCGAAGTCGACGGCCACAATCTGATTAACGAGGCTGAATTGGCGCCGTGGGAAGCCGTTCTGGGGACGGAGATTTCAGTTCCGACGCTCCGCGGCCGTGTCCACATCCGAATCCCTCCAGGAACGCAAGGCGGCCAAAAACTTCGCGTCCGGGGGCGCGGCGTAGGCGGCAAAGGCGACTTGTTTGTCGTTGCTAAAATTGCCGTCCCTTCAAATGTATCGGACGGAGAAAAGAAACTCTGGGAGCAACTGAAAGAAGAGTCGCAATTCAACCCTCGCGGTTGATGAAGGCGCGGCGGTGCGTCATGGCAAAAACCATTTTGATCACCGGAGTCTCTCGTGGGTTGGGCCGGGCCATGACCGAAGGGTTCATTCGCCTCGGCCACACCGTCATTGGCTGTGGCCGCTCTGAAAAAGCCGTCGCCCGGCTTCAAAAACAATTTCTGTCTCCGCACGATTTCGCCACCGTGGATGTTTCGTCCAATGACCAGGTCGCCGCGTGGGCCGGTCGCGTGTTGAAATCGCACGGTCCGCCCGATTTGCTCCTCAACAACGCCGCGCTCATCGCTCGCAATGCGCCGCTTTGGAAAGTTCCAGCCCGGGAATTCTCGGATGTCATTGACGTAAACATCAAGGGAGTCGCCAATGTCATCCGGCATTTCGTTCCAGCCATGGTCGCGCGCGGGGCCGGTGCCATCATCAATTTCAGTTCCGGTTGGGGCCGGTCGGCGGACGCCGAAGTCGCTCCCTATTGCGCCACCAAATGGGCAATAGAGGGGTTGACCAACTCGCTGTCGCAGGAGTTGCCTTCAGGCATGGCCGCCGTTCCTCTTAATCCGGGTATCATCGACACGGACATGCTCCGCAGTTGCTTTGGCGGCTCCGCCAGCAGTTATCCGACCCCTGATGAATGGGCCAAAACGGCGGTGCCATTCATTCTGAATATTTCGGCAAAAGATAACGGACGGCAGATGACGGTAGACGGCTGATTTTGCGAAGATTTGGATGGCTATCAGTCTTTTTTACCTTGTGGGCTCAAAAATGTCTTTCAGCGCTGCTTTAAGCTCCGGAAACTGAAAACTAAACCCTGCCTCCGCAAATCGTCGTGGCAAGACGCGACAGCCGTCGAGCGCCAGGGAAGATTCGGTTCCCATCAATCGCGCCCCCATTTTGATCGCCCAGCCAGGCGCGGGCGGACTCCACGGACGGTGTAGGGCGTGGCGTAATTGTCGCATCAGTTCGCCGTTCGTCACCGGGCCTGGAGCCGTGGCATTGTACGTTCCCGTCAGATCCTCGCGCCGGATAGTTTCCCGGAACATTTGCGTCAGATCTTTAAGATAAACCCAACTCACAAATTGTTTTCCGTTGCCCGCCCGACCGCCGAGAAACCAGCGTGTCAAGCGCGCCAGCACCGGCAACGCGCCGCCCTCCCGGCCCAGGACGACTCCGATCCGTAGCAGGGCCTTTCGGGTTCGAGGAACGCTCGCCGATTCGAAGGCGCTTTCCCATTGCCGGCAAATCCCGGACAGAGTCCCTTCGCCGTTCGACGAATTTTCATCAAGAATGAGGTCGCCGCGATTGCCATAAAATCCAATGGCGCTGGCCTGCACCCATACAGCCGGCGGCTTTGTTACGTGCGCAATAGCAGCGGCAATGGTCTGAACCGCGCTGATCCTGGATTCCGCTAACTCCCGGACGGCTTCGGGCGTATGCCGGCAATTGATGTTCTTTCCCGCAAGGACGACGACTGCCGCGGCGCTGTTCAGGTATTGGATCCATTCGCCGATGTGGACGCCATTCCATTGGACCTCAATCGCGCCATCGTTCCGCTTTCGTGGCGAACGCGTGAGCACAACTGCTTCGCCACCTTGCGCCAGCCACTCCGCCGCCAGGGCGGAGCCGATAAAACCGCTGCCGCCGGCAATGACCAGGCGCTTTTTCATATCTCCAGCGCCAGTTGCGGGGGATTTTTTGCGGTCAAGGGATTGATTTCAAAGTTCTTCAATTCCAGTTCGTCCAACCAATGGCGGATAATAGCATGGACGGCCTTTAGATTTAGGTGGTCGTGAATGTCCGGATATTTTTCGAGGTTGGTGCGCGCCAGCTTAAACAGGGCCGCCGCCGGGCGCAGGCGGTTTTTCTGCAAGTGTACGAAAGCGCCGGCCAATTGGATGAGTCCTTTGTAAAAAGCGCCGTTTGCTCCATGCTTGTCCGCCAGCCAGAGGTTTTCCAATACATCGTGCGCCTCATAAAAGAGCTGCCGATTGAAGCAATGGAAGTAGCCCGCATAGTGCGGATCTACTCCCTGGCCACCATGCGACTCAATCATCGTTGCGATGCGCGCGCTTTTGCGAGTTCCCATTTGAACTCAAATCTACAAAAAACCGGGCGCAACGTCATAAAATTCTTCAGGAGACCTTTTGGCGCTTAAAATTCTATTACCTTATTAATAATATTATAATAATAACTTTATCTTGCAACGAAAGGCGTGTTTTTGAGCGCAGTTTCGTTGCAGCCAATTCCGCCTCTTTGTCGAAAAAAATCTTCAATTTGCCAATAAAAACAGGCTTTTGAAATGCCGGGAATTACCGTTTTCCGTTTCGTTGCAGGTCGCAATACCCACACACGCAAAATCTGCAACGAAAATACACTTTGATCTTTGAGCCTTTTACGTCGAGTCTTTGCGGCCCTCGCTTCTTCGTCCGATGCCGTGCATGAAAAAGAATGCACCAAAGACTTGCGCCCCGGCAGGACGCGGTTAGCTTTTCACCCATGAATCTTGAGGACCATTTGGGCGACATCATCCGCAAGGCGCGCGCCATGGAAAATATTTCCGCGGACGCGGCGGCGAAGGCGGCGGGTATATCTGAATCCGAGCTGTCGGCGCTGGAGGATTCCGGGAACGCCGGACGCGCCATAAATTTTACCGGGCTTGCAAAAACTATTGGCCTGCACGCCCAAAAGCTGGAAGCCATCGCCAAAGGCTGGCTGCCATCCAAAAAGGACCTTGGCCTCTGGCACGAACTGCGCGCGTTCACCACGGCGGACCACGATGGCACAACCGTTAACTGCTATCTGGTCTGGGACGAAGTCACGCGCGATGCGGCATTGTTCGACTCCGGCCTCGATGCCGGCCCGGTCCTGAGTTGTATCACCGAAAACGGCCTGACGCTTCGGCACATCTTTATTACTCATTCACATTGGGACCACGTCGAGGCGCTGCCCAAATTTCGTGAAGCCTGGCCCAAAGCTAAGCTGCATTCCGGCTCCAAAAACGCGCCGGTGGATCAGCGCAACAAATCCAGCGAAATCATCCATCTCGGGGGCCTCCGTGTCACGTATCGCGAAACTCCAGGCCACGCCGAGGATGGTGTTACCTACCTCGTCGGAAACTGGCAGGAGGACGCCCCGCACGTTGCAATTATCGGTGACACGATTTTCGCCGGATCCATGGGTCGCGGCAATCAATCCTGGGACCTTGCCCGGCAAAAAGTGCGCGAGCAGATATTGTCCCTCCCGCCCGAAACCCTCCTGTGCCCCGGCCACGGCCCGATGACGACCGTCGCGGAAGAGCGAGAGCATAATCCGTTTTTCTGACAATCTGTTTGCGTTTCAACATTTTAACTTTTTAACGTTTCACCGCGCAACGTTTCCATTGACCGTGTCGATAGGGGCTATTAAGCTGCCTGTTCCTATGCGACACACCATTTCTGTCCTGGTCGAGAACAAGTTCGGCGTGCTCACGCGCGTCGCCGGCCTCTTTAGCGGGCGCGGTTACAACATCGACACTCTCAACGTCGGCCCCACGCACGACCCGAAGCTTTCCCGCATGACCATCGTCACTCACGGCGACGAATCGACGCTCGAACAAATCGTCAAGCAACTCAACAAACTGCCCGATGTCATCAAGGTGCAGGATTTTCGCGATGGCGAATATGTGGACCGCGAATTGGTGTTGGCCAAAGTTGCCGTAGACTCCACCACTCGGGCCGAAGTCATGCAAATCACGGACATCTTCCGTGCCAAAATCGTGGATGTTCAGCCGAAGTCGCTGACCATCGAGGTGACCGGGAACGAGAGCAAAGTCGAAAAATTTCTCGAACTCATGGACTCGTTCGGAATCACCGAATTGACCCGCACGGGCAAAGCCGCGCTGCCCAGGAAGAGTTAAAGCGTTGAAGTATTGACGCATGGGTTAATTTGATTTTTGCGATGATTCTCGTTTTGGACAACTACGATTCGTTCACCTACAACCTCGTCCAGTATTTGGGCGAGTTGGGGGCGGACACCGTCGTAAAGCGGAACGACGAGATCTCGATCGCCGAAATCCGGGGGCTCAAACCTGAGCGCATCTTAGTGTCGCCCGGGCCTTGCTCGCCCCGCGAATCCGGCCTCTCAAATGAAGTCATCCGCGCATTTTCCACCGAAGGCGTGCCGGTCTTTGGCGTCTGCCTGGGCCATCAATGCATCGGACACGTATTTGGGGCGAATGTTGCGGTCAACTATCGAATGATGCACGGCAAGACTTCGCCGATTAAGCATAACGGAAAGGACTTGTTTGCCGGGATGCCCAATCCGTTTTTGGCAACCCGTTATCATTCCCTTGTCATCCAGCGCGATACCATGCCCGATTGCCTCGAAGTCACTGCCGAAAGTGACGAAGGCGAAATCATGGGTGTGCGGCATAAAACTCTGCCGATCTGGGGCGTGCAGTTCCATCCTGAAAGCATTCTGACCGAAAATGGCCGCCACATTCTGAAAAATTTCCTGAGCCTGAAGGGGTAGGGGATTTTTGATCCCTTGCATTCGCGATTCAAACGTTTACAATTTCGGCAATGAAGTTTGCTTTGGCAATTTTGGTCTACTTGCTCATGGCCGCACTCCTCGGCGCGGGAATCGTGCTGGTGGTCTCGGGCAAGCCGTTATTCCTCATTATTGTTCTCATCGCTTACGTGGTGGCTTTCGGCAAGCTGGGCTGCATGACGCAGTGACCTGGATCGCTATTAGCGCGGTACCGGGAATCTGGTCTCTATTGCGGAAATAATCTGCGGCTGTGTCCATCCGTGTGCTGCAGCATTGCCGGCATCGATACCCGTAGCCAGCGCAGTCGCGCCTGACGTTCCCTCAACTTGCCAATTCTGACCGTCGTAACCGAATACCCCTGTGCCGGGCAAGGCAATCATGGTCGGGTCATCCCAGGAGTTTGCATAAGGGGCAAGCTGGCCCGGTTGCGCTAAAGCAGTGACGGCAATAGCCCCCTGGGCCGCCGCAGGGTAGTAGGGGCTGTCAGTCGGAGTATTGCCGGCGGCGGCAAATACAGTTATGCCATCCTGTTTTGCCTGATTGATAAGAGAATCCAAACTCGCGTCGTCTTCGCTGCTGCCGAGGCTTAAATTGATTGGATTGTCACCGGCATTGACCGCGTCTGTAAATCCTTGCATCACTTCCCAGGTCGTTGTCTGTTCTCCGGATGCATAGACATCGTATGGCTGGACTTGCACCGACGTTTGCTGGCTACCGGTCGTGTTGGCAATTGCCTGCAAAATCAGAGACGCCATCGCGTCACCGTGTGTAGGGCCCGAAGCAGTGTCTGTTCCGCCCGCAACGTTCACTTCCGGTAGAACAAATTGAGACGCGCTTGCGCCGAGCGATTGCGGGTCAACGCCCGTATCAACCAGGCCAACAGTGACTCTTCCCGACGCCGACGGCGGACTGAGCGTCAGCGGCATCGAAGGAGAGCCCGACGAAGCGATGGCTTGCGGAGATGGCGGCGGATCGTAGTAATTGTCGTAACCCACAGACTGAACGTCGCTGTCCGTCTGAAGCTGTGCCAGGGCATTATCTGTCGAATTTTCATCAGTGAACTGCAAACGATAAAGACCGTATTTATCGTTGCGTCCGATGACCTTCGCGCCCAACATTTTTGCGAGGGCGTCGATGTTCGTACCTGGTTTGACCCTGACAACCAACTCGTTTGGAACATGCTTCGGCTTGGCAGTGACCGACTCCGTCGCATTTTTCATGGTTGTTCGAAAGACATAGAGTCGCCATGGGGAATCGCTTTCGGGAACGAGGGCGAAATTCAAATCGCCCAGTAGCATCTTGAGGGCGTCACCGGCGGCAAGATTCTTGAATTTGGTCGAGGAATCCAGTGTCGATCCCGGCTCGACATAAACGTGCCAGCCGCTTTGGCCGGCAATGCTCTTAAGCAGTGGCAGGAGAGATTCGTGACGCATCGCGGCGTCCACCGTGCCTTTGTCCTTGTGCCAAACAAGGACGTTGGTCTGCGCGCGGGCGGAAATGCTTGCCGCCACGGACAAACACGCAATCACCGCAAATTTAAATAACCGGTTCATCGTTTTGCAAAAGCCTGCAATCTAACGGTTTGCTCTATTGTAATGCGGGCAACTAAAAGTTTCAACGTGCTTTTGACCCTTTAGATTCGTTCTCGTTCACCGACAGGCCTTTCACCGAAGGTAAAACGGCGGTCGTTTTACGTCTTTGCCGCCAGCACGGCCTGGACCCACGGCTGATTATCCACATACCACCGCACCGTTTCCCGGATTCCATCCTCGAATTTATGCGCAGGGGTCCAGCCCAGATCCTGTTCAATTTTAGAGGCATCGATGGCATAACGACGGTCGTGGCCGGGCCTGTCTTTGACAAATTGAATCAATTTGCGGGTTTGGCCTCCGGCTTCCGGTTTGAGTTCGTCAATCAGATCGCAAATGGTCTCGACGATGCGGATGTTCGCCCATTCATTGTGACCGCCGATATTATACGTTTCCCCGGTCTTTCCTCGCATCAAAACCGTCCACAACGCTTCCGCATGGTCGCGGACATAGAGCCAATCGCGAACGTTCATGCCGTCGCCATAGACCGGAATCGCTTTCCGGGCCAGCGCGCTTTGAATGACCACGGGAATTAATTTCTCCGGAAACTGATACGGGCCGTAATTGTTCGAGCAGTTCGTGATAACCGCGGGCAGGCCGTAAGTATGGTGATAGGCCCGCACGAGCATATCGCT
>DASXFM010000034.1:0-5788 GCA_036489615.1 Verrucomicrobiia bacterium
GTCGCCAAAAGTAAAGGAATAGGTCAGGACATAATAAGGCGGCAGACTCAAACCGTATTGATAGTAGAAGGACCAGGCGCTGCTGGAACTCACGACGAGGAAATACGCCACCTGGCCGGTGAAATTTGCGGCCGGCGTCACATAAAACTGGACCTGTCCCGAAGAATTCGTCACGTTATAGGTCAGCGATTTCAAAAACGAGTTGCTCGTTACCCCACTGATGGATGAGTTGGTTTGCGAAGCGGCATTGACAGAAATGGGAAACCAATATAGCGGCTCACCATCCAATTCCAGTGCGTTGAGCACGTTGGTCACAGATTTGTTCACCGGGGCCACGACATTGGTCACGGTATTCACAAAAAAGAACGGCTGGCTGTTGCTGTTAGTGTCCGTCACGGAAATTGCCGTGAACGTATTCGTCGCCCGTCCGCCGGCCCCGTCGTCTGCCACCACCGTAACGGTATTTGTCACCCCTGCCACATTCGTAGCCACCAAAGTGATCACTGTGTCCGCCGTGTCCGGCACCATTGAGGCCTGAGTGATAATCTCATTCGCCAATGGCCGGCTGCTGGCATCTACCGGTGTCGTCTCGATGTTCGTTAATACATTGAACCCGCGCACCAATTGCCCAAAGATCGTGTATTGAAAATCTCCAAACCGATACGGCGCCTCCGTCACAAAAAATTGCGAGCCGTCCGTGTTTTTACCCGAGTTCGCCAGCGCTAGTTGGCCGTATCCGCTAAAGATCGCCTGGGGATTGAATTCGTCATTGTACCGAAACACCAGCCCGCCCGTGCCGTTCGTCAATGGATCGCCTCCCTGGATGATAAAACCATTGACCACCCGGTGAAAAATCGTATTGGTGTTATAAAAACCCGAATCCAACAACCCCTGGAAAATCGACACCGTATTCGGCGCATATTCCGGGAACAACATGAACGTCAGGTCTCCCACATTGGTCACTGTCGCGAGCCCGCCACGAAACGGCGTTTGAAATGCCCCCGGCGCGTTGGGAGTGCACGCCTGCACGACATTAAGTTTCCAGAACGGGTCATTCGTGTGCAGGACGATCGCCATGGCATTAGTGCTGCCGGTGATGGTGTAGGTCAATGGCCGCCCATTCGTCACCGTTGCCGTGATGGGAATTATTAAAGATTTTCCGGCCAGCACGGTGACATTTCCAATAGGCGCGATAACCGGTGCAGCGGACGCCAATCCCACGGGGAATAGAAAAAAGCATAGTGCCAAACATGATGCCGCAATGCTCCCATTGGATTTGTTGTTCATGAGGCGGGTGATCTTCCGAAGCAGTTTGGGACAAAAGGACGCTAATCAATGAGAAAGCCGAATATAATTCGCCAAGTTTCGCACAGTGAGAGTACTTTAGCTCTGTATCTAACTGATTGCAAGGAAGTAATGGCAAAAAGAAGAAGATTCGAACTCACGCACGCAATGCCGGAAGGAATTGACCTGCCCGCCTGCAATGATACTTTCGGCTCCATGTCGCTTCGTCCTCGCTCCTACGAAAAACTGCTTAAGCGGACCCGTGAAATTGCGTTCCTGACAAGCAGCGCCGGCGCCTTGTCATGGGACCAGCAAACGTTTATGCCGCCCAAAGCCTTGCCCTATCGCGCCGAGCAATTGGCATGGCTCAGCGGCCAGGCCCATCGCCGCTTCACCGCGGGCGCCGTCGGCGACCTGATTGCCGAGTGCGAGCAGGCCGCCCTTCCGCCCGAATCAGATGCGGCCGCCAATGTCCGTGAATGGCGGCGCTTGTATGATCGCGCCACCAAAGTGCCGCCGCATCTCGTCGAAAAATTGGAACGGACCGGTGCCCTGGCCCGGGAAGCGTGGTGCGAAGCACGACAAAAATCGCAGTTCAAATTATTTAAACCATACCTGGATAAGATTTTGTCGCTCACGCGGAAGATGGCCGATTGCTGGGGTTACGCCCGGACGCCTTATGATGCCTTGCTCGAGGGATATGAACCGGGCGCCACCGCCGCCACGCTTGATCAAACTTTCTCCGAATTGCGTACCGCCCTGGCTTCGATCCTTCCCACTGCCCTCGCGCGTTCATCGGCCGTCCCTGACAATTTTCTGAAGGGCAATTACCCCGTAGCGGCCCAGCAAGCCTTCAACCGCAGGGTGGCCGAGGTCATTGGCTTTGACTTCGCCGCCGGACGCATCGACACCACTACTCATCCATTTTGCAGTCGCATCGGGGCCGATGACTGCCGGCTGACCACCCGTTACGATGAAACGGACTTTACTCATTCGCTCTATGGGATTCTCCATGAAGCCGGGCACGGTTTGTACGAACAAGGCTTGCCGCAGGAACATTATGGTACGCCCCTGGGCGCGGCGGTGTCCCTGGGCATCCACGAGTCCCAGTCGCGGTTGTGGGAAAATCACGTCGGCCGCAGTGAAGCGTTCTGGGAATATTGGCATCCTGTCGCGTGTGAATGTTTTCCGGATTTGAAACCGTTCTCGCCTGCCCAAATCGCCGCGGCCATCAATCGCGTGTCCCCGTCCTTTATTCGGGTGAAAGCTGACCAGGTCACTTATGACCTCCATATCGTTCTCCGTTTTGAAATCGAACAACGCCTCGTGGAAGGCCAACTCGCGATCAAGGATGTGCCCGCTTTTTGGAACGAGCGCTTCGAGAAACTCTTTGGCCTTAAGGTCACTAACGATTCTGATGGCTGTCTTCAGGACATCCATTGGTCGATGGGCGCACTGGGATACTTCCCTACCTATACCCTGGGAAATCTCAACGCCGCGCAGTTGATGCATCGCGCCCTCGAGGAAAATCCCGGGCTCGACGCCGGCCTGCGCCGGGGCGAATACCAACCCTTGCGCTCATGGCTTAATGAGAAAATTCACCGCCAGGGTTCCCGCCAGCCTCCCGCCGCCTTGATTCAATCGGCAACTGGCGAACTTCCGAATAGTCGTCACCAAGTCGCTCACCTGCGCGCGCGATTTTCCTGAACATCTTAATTCGTGGCAATGGCAGAAGGGGTGGTTTCTGCACCCCTTGTGCCATCTGACAATCATTTCCTTTCCGCCTTTTGTTCGTGGTGATGCCAAAACTCGCGAGTGAGGGCGGCGGCGGTGCCCAGCCCCAGGAAAAGGAAACTGGCAATGACCGCCAGCAGGCCGGCAGGCGTGGAACGCAGGCGGTCTATGGCCACGCAGCACGGGCCGGAAAGAACCACGACTAAGGCGGACACCGGAACGGCCAATAACTGCCAGACTCCCCGGTACAGAAACAAGACGCAATAAAGGGCAAGCACCAGCATCCCAGGAATGAACGGCATCCAGAACCGCGTGCCCTCGCAATTCATCCAGGCAAAAGACTGGATGGTCCAGGCAATTCCAATGAAGTTGCGCGTGGCGGCGGCACCGGCATGTTCCGCATCGTTCCAGCGTAAACTGTGGAGCAGGAAGAAAACGAAGCTGCCTTGCAACGCCCAGTTTAGTACATTCGGATGGTTGTTAAACAGCACTGCAATGGCGATGCCAAACAGCATCGCGCCAAACAGCGCGAGCTTGGGGTTCCGCAGCCGGGCTGTCCAGAAGATCAGGTAGGCCGCCAACCCTGCCGCAACGCAGCCTGCTGCGGTTGCACCGTGAATCGCCATTTGAATCCAGTTTTCAGGAAGCCCGGCGATAAGCAAAAGGATCGAGGCATAGCACAAATGTCCTGCGAAACGGTTATTGTTCTGGACAATTCGCATGACTCCAAACACCGCCACGTTCAGGGCCATGAGCGCGAGATAGGTTGGCTCCTTTCCGGGCGTTGCTGCCAAAAATGGCACCAGCATGGCTGGGATCATCAGCGCAGATTTGAGAGCGGCGGGTTTCGCGGACACGCGCAGAAAGACCATCCATGCCAGCACCCAGCCCACGGGTGCAAACAGGTCGGGACGCAGGTAATATCCATACACATAATCCAGCGCCCACAGATGCAGGCCCGTTACACTGATCCACAGCGCAAACGAGCCCAGCGGAAGCCAGCGGCGCTGGGGCAGCAAGTTCCCACCTGATTGCGCACGCGGTAAAAAATATACCAGCGCCAGTGCCGCCGGCAAAACCAGCAGCCACATGCATTCATTCATGATATAGTCCGGCCCCGCGTCCAGGTGTGTGCCTATCTTTAAATTGATGTAATGCCGGTACGTCAGCGGCAGCGCCACGTTAAGCGCCAGCAGAATGGAACCCACTCCCAACAACGACCCTGGCAGGTTCAGTCCTGCGAAGTATCGCTTCAGGCCGCTATATCGTATTACCGCCAGAATTACCCCTGCGGCACAAACAGAACCGGTTATCCCCGGCCCTATGAGGGCGGCCAAACTTATGAGAATAAATGGCACGAACACGAGCAGGTTTTCCAGCCCGACGAGCAGCATAGAATCGTACCACAGACACCGGCGCGCCAGAAAAATGGCTACGCCTACAAGCAACAATTCATAAACCTGTACTGAGCTGAAATTGAAAAGCAACCGCGCCGTCTCGCGGTCTGCAAACGTCCCGTCAATCGATACGCAGTAACAGCCATAAAGCAGCAATGCCGCGCTTATCAGATAAAACGGGTTGCAGGCGAAAAATTTGCGAAGCCACCACGATAACGGCCTGGGCGGAGGCAAACTTGAAAACGTTTCAGGGTTCAGATTTGGCGCGATCGGTGGCGGCGCGCTGAGCACGCCGGGAATATTGAGTTCGTCATTTTCGTTCATATGGCACCTCAAGTAGAATTGTTTTCATTTTCCTATTAGACGGAAACGCACCCTAAATGCTCCCGCGTGTTCGTTTCCGAAAGAAGGTCCATCACTAATTTTGCGAACGGATCCATGATGGTTTTGTGAACGCATAACACGGGCCAATGCTTTTTTAAATCTATTGGCGAGGAAACCTGGACATTGAAGAAATCGAGACGCGTGAATCTGGACTTATACGCGTGATTCTCACGCAAGCAGCCCGTGTTTGCGAATTGGGAAAAGTAACGGACTCCGCCGCGCTCCCAGTCTAATTTTTATTGGAGAAGTAGATCACGGTCAACGACGCCGGTGGAAAGGTGTAATTTAATTTGTTGTCTTTAAAATTTGCGATCCGTTTTCCGTGATTCGGGCAAACTCGCTTCGCGGTACCGGCTGAATTTACCTGCTCAAGCTTTCCTTCTAATTCTCCGACCGTGGCTGATCGATATTGCAAATCCCCTTGAATAATGAGTGCCTCAGGAATCACTTTGGAGCCATGGTTAACTACTTTCAGTACCAATGCGCTCCCGTTCTTGCTTCGTTCCGCAGTGATGTCTAAAGCACTGCTCGGGTCTGAAACACTGGTCCAGACTTCCTGCGGTTGATAATTTTCTGAATACATCTGGGTCACATAGCCCGGCGGTTGCAACCACACTTCGTAAGGGTTCAAGAACAACAGCCCCTGATCCCAGCCATTATCATTCTGTCCATCCGGTTGCAAACAATTCGCTGAGGTCACGATCGGCAACCGCCCGTCCCGTTCCGCGGCGTTGATTGCCAGCGCATTGCCCAGCGCCCGGCCCTGGTCGTGATGGTTTGCATTCAACTCAAACACCACTACTTTGTAATTGGCCCCGCCGGATATCTGCCCCAAGGCATCGTCGTAGGAAAACATGGCCTTCAATGATGGATCTATCACAGGGCCATCGTCCCAAACGTGAACATCAAACCACACTGGCTCATGGTTTTGATTGGCCAACTGCAAAATCTGTTGCTGCGCGGCCAGGGTCGTGATCCCGGCGGCAGCT
>DASXFM010000036.1:0-4955 GCA_036489615.1 Verrucomicrobiia bacterium
TGGGGCGGCGGCTCGGCCATAGGCGCCGTGCCGGCGAAGGCACCGGTCGCAATACTTAACCGGGAGACGTATTCCTGTAATTCGGGATCGGCGCGCATCTTCGCCTTAAATTCGCGCGCTTCGGCTTCCGTCAGGGCGCCAAGGACATGCAATGAGGCTTGTTCTTCCATGTGCTTGTCAATCATAGAAGGCCCTCCAGTTGGTCGCGCAGTTTTAGCAGGCCGCGGCGGATGCGCGCTTTGATGGTCCCGAGCGGCTCGCTTAATTTTTTGGAAATCTCATCCTGGGTAAGGCCGGAAAAATAGGCCAGTTCAATCGCCCGGCGCTGCTCTTCCGGCAATTCAACAATCGCCGACTGAATCAAACGGGCCTTTTCGCGGCCATAAACGGCTTCATTGGCCGGGTCATCCCCTTTCGGCTGGCTGGTTTCTTCAGCGCCCGCCTCCTCCGCCAGGCGGGTCCGGCGTTGGGACGCGCGAATTCGGTCGATGGCTTTGTTGCGAACCAGAATGGCGGCCCAGCTGGATGGCTTTCCCAATTTAGGATCGAATTTCGAAGCCTTTTCCCAAATTTGCATGAAGGCTTCCTGGACGACATCCTGCGCTTCATTGGTGTCACCCAGGATTTTGCAGGCGACTGAATACATGAGGACAGAATGGCTGTCATAAAATTGGGCGAATGCCGCGCGATCCCCGGCGGCGATTTGGCGCAACAATTCAATATCCTGGGCGTCCTGCTCGCTCACGTTTTTAGACAACCTTAAAGAGCCCGCAAATGACTTTTGATTCAGGGCGGGAAAAACCCGCCCGAAATCAATCTGGGCGCACGCATTCATAACAAATCAGTAACGGCAGGACAAGCTGCCATCTTTCCTGAAATAACGAACGCCCGCTGGAAAAAGACGCAAATTTTTTGTGCATCCAAAACTTTCCCGCAAACGATTTAACACTGAAGAACATTATGACCGAGTTAAAAAAGAAAAATCTCTCGCCGCTCCGAAGGCTCGTGATCTCGCTGATACATTGGTTCGATGCCGACTACGGCAACGAGAATTTCCAGTCCATTCGGGCGAAGCCTGACAAAGTGGAATGGGCGCGGGTTCTGCCCTTTATCCTGCTGCACGCCGGTTGCGTGGGTGTCTTTCTTTCCGGTTGGAGTTGGACAGCGATTGGCGCCGCTGTGTTTTTCTACCTGTTGCGGATGTTTGCCGTCACGGGTTTCTACCACCGCTACTTTTCGCACAAGACATTCCATACGTCGCGCGCGGCGCAATTTTTATTCGCAGTGCTGGGCGCCACAGCCGTTCAACGCGGCCCGCTTTGGTGGAGTTACCAGCACCGGCACCATCACAAGCATTCGGACGATGACGAAGACGAACATTCACCGACACTGCGCGGTTTTTGGTGGTCGCACATCGGCTGGATCACCAGCGGACGGAACTTCCCTACGGACTACTCGCAGGTGCGCGACCTGGCGCGCTTTCCGGAACTGGTCTTTTTGAACCGCTTTGATTCCCTGGTACCGTTTTTGTTCGCGGTTTTCCTGTTCGGACTTGGCCATCTGTTGCATGTTTATTTGCCCTCCCTCGGCGTTACATCATGGCAGATGCTGGTTTGGGGCTTTTTTATCAGTACCACGGTTTTGTTTCATGCCACCTCGAGTATCAACTCCCTCGCGCATTTGCTGGGTAAACGCCGTTACGAGACGGAAGACAACAGCCGCAACAGCCTGATTCTGGCGCTCATCACGCTGGGAGAAGGCTGGCATAACAATCATCATCGCTACATGAATGCCACCCGCCAGGGTTTTTATTGGTGGGAAATCGATATCTCCTATGGGTTGTTGAAAGCGCTTTCCTGGACGGGACTTATCTGGGGACTTAAACCTGTACCGCTTGCCGCCTATGAAAATACAAATCGAATTTCGGAACCCAAAAGGGTTTCAACTGCAAATCGTCATCGCGCGTGAAACGGATCGCGATTATCGGAACGGGTATAGCCGGTTTGGGGTGCGCTTATTTTCTGCACCCCAAATTCGACCTGACGATTTACGAAAAGAACGATTATCCCGGCGGCCACAGCAATACGGTTTCCGTTCCGGAAGGCGGCCGTCCAATACCGATTGATACGGGTTTTATGGTGTTTAACCACGTGACATATCCGAACCTGACGCGGCTGTTCCGGGGGATTGGGGTTGCCACGAAACCGGCGCCAATGTCCTTCAGCGTTCAGCATTTGCCCACGGAGCTCGAATTTTGCGGTTCCAGCCTGAACCACATTTTCGCCCAGCGAAAAAATCTTCTCCGTCCGCGTTTTTGGAAAATGATTTGGCAAATCGATCGTTTCAACCGTGAGGCGGTTGAGACTCTAAATTTGCCGGCGCCCCGGGAAGTGACGCTCGGCGATTACGTCCGTGAAAATGGTTACGGCGATGATTTCCTCAATTTTTACCTCGTGCCCATGAGTTCGGCCGTGTGGTCCACGCCGCCGGAATTAATGCTGGAGTTCCCGGCCGTCACTTTGCTCCGCTTCTTTCACAACCACGGATTTCTCGGCCTGCACACGCAGCATCCGTGGTTCACAGTTGTCGGTGGCGCGAAATCCTACGTCGAAAAAATGACCACGCCGTTTCGAGCGAAGATGCGGTTATTGCGCGGGGCTGTCCGCGTGCGGCGGGAAAATGAACGGGTCCATGTAACCGATGTTTTAGGCCAAACGGAAGTATTTGACGCGGTCATTTGTGCCGCCCATGCGGACGAGAGCCTGGGAATGCTTTCCGACCCCGACCTGCAGGAATCTTCAATACTTGGCGAATTCAAATATCAGACGAACACGGCGTTGCTGCACACAGATGAGTCGGTCATGCCCGGAACCCGGCGATGCTGGGCTTCGTGGAATTACCGGATTGCGGGCGAGGCGGGCGGAAAGCGGATGCCCTCCACGGTGTATTGGATGAACAGCCTCCAGGGCGTTTCCGAACGGCAAAATTATTTTGTATCCATCAACGGCGAAAATTCCGTGAATCCAGGTTCGGTTCTCAAGCGTATTCAATATGAACACCCGGTGTTCAGTCTGGGCGCCGTCAGGGCGCAGAAGTATTTGAAATCATTGAACGAGCGTATGACGAATGTTTATTTTTGCGGCAGCTATTTTCGTTACGGTTTTCACGAAGATGCCTTCACGTCCGCACTGGAACTCTGCCGCGCGCTCACGGGAGAAAGGCTGTGGACATGAACTCATGCCTCTATGAATGTTCGGTGATGCACCACCGGTTTACTCCGAAGGCGCATCATTTTGAGCATCAAATTTTCATGTGGTGGCTGGACCTGGATGAATTGGATATGCTTTCGAAAAAGATTCTTCCGTTCAGCTATAACCGGGGGAATTTTTATGGCTTTCGCGATGGCGATCACGAACCAGCTGGCGCCGGCTGCCTGAAAGAACGCGTAGTTCTCTTTCTTCGTAAAAATGGAATCGATCCGGGACCTTTTTGCCGTGTGATGCTGCTGACCCTGCCTCGCGTATTCGGGTATATTTTCAATCCCATTTCCATTTACTTCTGCTTTGGACCCAATGAAACCCCGATTTGTTCCGTCGCGGAAGTCGGCAACACCTTTCGCGAAAAAAAATTGTACCTGTTAAGCGCGGACGAGCTTCAGGACGGCCTTGGATTCAGGAAAATCCTGCGCAAACATTTTTATGTCTCCCCGTTCTCGGCCCTGGATTTGAATTTCGATTTTCGTCTGGGCATTCCTGCGGAGAATCTGGACATCAGGATTAACGAGAAGGACGGCGACGAAATGGTCCTCGCCAGCGCGCTGAGCGGGCGGCGGGCGGCGCTGACCAACCGGAATCTCTTCTGGTTTACGGTTAAATATCCGCTGGTGACTCTCAAAGTCATTTTTCTAATTCATTGGCATGCCCTCATTCTTTGGCTAAAAGGTGTGCCATTTCACCGCAAGGCGGCCAACCCGCAATTTCAGCGCGAAGTCCTGCGCCCTCATTCAACGCTCGTTCCCGGCCCAAAATGAACTCCACCGCTGTAAAACTGAAACCTGTCCTGGCCGTTCCACGCGGCGGAAAGTCCGGCGGCCTGTACCAGGACATCGTGATGCAGAAACTTAAGGGGATGACATTGGGCCGCTTGCACTTGGAACTGCCTGATGGCAGGCACATGACCATTGGTGAACCAGACGCGAAAATTTCGGCAACCGTCCGGATCGTGAATCCGGCTCTTTTCAAACGTTGCGTGTTGTACGGCGACATTGGTTTTGGCGAAGCCTACGTGGACGGGGACTGGGAGACGGATGACATAACCAAAGTTATTTCCTGGTCTATTCTGAATGTAGAAAATTCCCCGGCGATGTCCGGTTCGCGCGGCAAAAAATGGCTGGTGAACCTGTTCGGCTGGCAAAATCGGCTGCGCCATTGTCTCAACTGGAACAGCCTCGCCTCCAGCCGCCGGAATATTTCCTTTCATTACGACCTGGGAAACGAATTTTATAAACTGTTTCTGGACCTGACGATGACGTATTCGTCTGCCCTGTTTACCGGACAGGGGCAAACCCTTGAACAGGCTCAAATCGCGAAATATGACCGCTTGTGCCGGTTCTTGAAACTAAGGGAGGGGGAACATGTTCTTGAAATCGGCGGCGGGTGGGGCGGCTTCAGCCGGTACGCCGCGAAAAATTACGGCTGCCGGGTAACCGCGGTCACGATTTCCCGCGAACAATTCAAATTTGCGGACGACTTGATCACCAAAGAGAATCTGCGCGGCCGGGTTGAAATCCAATTGCAGGATTATCGTCTGCTCGCCGGAAAATTCGATAAAATCGTTTCGATTGAAATGCTTGAGGCGGTGGGCGACCGATATTTGGAAACGTATTTTTCCAAATGCCATCAGTTGCTGAGGCCACACGGATTGCTGGGGTTGCAAATGATTACGTGCCCGGATTC
>DASXFM010000042.1:0-33893 GCA_036489615.1 Verrucomicrobiia bacterium
ATGACGCAATTAATCAGCCTGCGGCCATTTGAACAAATCCCTCTGGCAAAACTACTTGCGCAAAACATCCCAAAAATAGAAACAAATCAAAACCAGAGCATGCTTAACTTCAACAGCTTATAGCTGGACAATAGTGAGTCCGGCCTGGTCAAACCATTTTTACTAAAAAACCGGATTCTCTCCTGTTTATCGTGCGGAATGCATCAAACAAGCCTGATCAAGTTGAGTTACAGAAAGACAATCTAGCCGGAAACGTCGAATTAAAATGTCCGGTTTGGCTTTCCGCGTCCATTTATAGATGATTCACGCGATGGATGACATCGAACTTTTGCACGAGTACGCATCGAGCGGGTCGGAAGCGGCGTTCACCACATTGGTGGAACGCCACGCCGGGCTGGTCTATTCCGCTGCGTTGCGCCAGACCGGAGACGTGTCGCTCGCCGGGGAAGTGACCCAGGCGGTATTCATTATCCTGGCGCGTAAAGCAGGCTCTATCCGCAAAGAAACGATATTGCCCGGCTGGCTGTTCCGGGCCACGCGATTCACCGCCGCCGATGCCCTGAAGAAACAGCGCCGCCGCCAACTACGCGAACAACAAGCCTTTGACATGCAAACAACCGCAAGCGAAGAGCAGGATTGGGAGCAGATCGCCCCGCATTTGGATGAAGCTGTGGCGGCGCTGGGCGAGAGCGACCGCAACGCCGTGCTGTTGCGCTATTTCGAGAACAAAACCCTGGCACAGGTCGGCGTCGCGATGGGCACCAACCAGGAAGCGGCCCGAAAACGCGTCAACCGTGCCGTGCAGAAATTGCGGAGCTTTTTCACCAAACGCGGGGTAACGCTTTCCGTGGATGCTCTCGGCGGATTAGTGGCAGTCAAAGCCGTGCAAGCCGCCCCGGCAATGGTGATCAAATCTGCGACTGCGCTGGCACTGGCGCAGGGCGCCACCGCCTCAACCTCAACCCTGACCCTGATCAAAGGAGCATTAAAAATTATGGCATGGACCAAAGCAAAAACTGCGGCTGTCACGGGCATCATCATATTATTGGCAGCCGGAACCACCACGGTGACCGTCAAAGAAATTTCAAAAACCAGGGAAATCGATTCCTGGCGGATTCAGCCCAATTTTGACTCGAGAATTTTGAATAGCGCCCCACCGCAAGTTCGAATCGTTCCAACGAAATTTCCTCGATTTGGAGGTTCCGGATGGAACAACCAGGGAACAACTGCCGATACGGAAAAATTAATGGGGCTGGGCGCCCCGGCGGACTATGTGGTTGAAGCTGCCTATGATCATGGCACCAGCCGCACTGTCTTTTTGGCCCCATTGCCGCCGGGTAGATATGATTTCATTGCGTGTCTGCCCTCGGGAAATATGGAGGCATTGCGGCAGCAAATAAAAAAACAATTCGGCGTGGCCGGGCAAACAGAAATGATTGAAACCAATGTTTTGTTATTGAAAGTCAGATCCCCCAACGCAAGGGGTTTAGTGCGCAGTACAAAACGATCCGGTGGCTGGACCTCCGGAATTGGAACATATAAATCCGACGGGGAGCCCATTTCAGGACTTGCCGGCTTCCTGGAAAGTCACTTTGCAATCCCGGTAATAGATCAAACGGGTTTGCAAGGCACCTTTGAAATTGATTTGAGGTATCGGGATTCAAATGACCTTAAACAAAAATTGGCCGATCAACTTGGGCTTGAACTGATCCCCTCAACCAGGCCCGTTGAAATGCTGGTCGTGGACAAGGCCAATTAAGGTATTGGATAATTTAATGGCACTTTTAGGCGCGGGCGGACATTTATGAGTAGATGCAGGCACTGAATGACATTGAATTGCTCCGTCAATACGCCGGGCAGAATTCAGAAACAGCTTTTGCAGAATTGGTCAAGCGGCACGTCCCGCTGGTTTATTCTGCGGCTTTGCGGAAAACAGGAAATCCTTCGGCGGCGGAGGAAGTCACCCAGGCTGTCTTTGTCATCCTCGCCCGGAAGGCGGGCTCATTGCGGAAACAAACCGTCCTTTCCGGCTGGCTTTATCAAACCGCCCGGCTGACCGCCGCAAATTTCCTGCGCGCCGAAATCCGGCGAGCGCATCGCGAACAGGAGGCCTTTATGGAATCTCTTTCAAACGAAATGACACCCGAAGCCTGGCCACAAATCATGCCGTTGCTCGAAG
This sequence comes from Verrucomicrobiia bacterium, assembly GCA_036489615.1. GTDB lineage: Bacteria > Verrucomicrobiota > Verrucomicrobiia > Limisphaerales > UBA11358 > UBA11358. The sequence continues at coordinate 2,180 of DASXFM010000042.1, forward strand.
ACGCGATGGGCCGCCTGGGCGAAAAGGATCGCAACGCCATTGTGCTGCGGTTTTTTGAAGGAAAAAGTTTCCAGGAAATCGGCGCGACGGTGGGCGCCAGTGAAAACGCGGCCAAGAAACGGGTCGTTCACGCCCTGGAAAAGCTCAGAAAAACCTTTCTTAAACAAGGCGTAAACTCAACCACTGAAATCATTGCCGGCGCCATTTCCGCCAATTCAATTCAGACAGTGCCGGCGGCGCTGGCCAAATCCGTCGCGACCGTGGCCCTGGCCAAAAGCGCAGCGGCCTCCACCTCAACCCTCACCCTCATCAAAGGAGCATTAAAAATTATGGTGTGGTCCAAAGCAAAAACAGTGCTCGTCACCGGCGTCGTCATTTTGTTGGGAGCGGGAGCTGCCACGGTTGCCGTCAAAGAAATTCAAATGCCTAAAGCCATGAGCCCGCTTCCCATCAGCGGAGACAATCGCATCGCAACCACCGCTCTCGTGGTCGCCTCGGAATTTGTTCAGGTTCCCGATGATTCCCTGGGGAGTTTGGACCTGGCGTGGCGAACAGCAGATTCGAGCGGGACGACCGCCATTCTCACCAGGGAGCAACACACCAATCTCATCGCCCAACTAAAACTAAACCAGCAGGTAAAAATATTCGGCGCGCCCGGCCTTGCTTTCCCGCCCACGCCGGGACAGCGACATGAGGGAACGGTCTCAATGACAAAACCCCTCAAAGTCGCCGGGACAAATACAGAGACCGGAGTGACTCTGGGAGTGGCGGCTTTGATTTCCGGGGATTCCAAATCCGTTAACCTCAATTTGGCGACCGAATGGCGGGGCATGGATGACTCACAAAACGAAATCATCAGCATCAAAGGAACGAACTCAGCGACCTTGGACTTGGAATCTGGCCAGACAATTCTGGTTCGACAACCGATGGATGGCAACCGCTCAACCAGCCTTTTGATTTTTGTGACACCCCAGGTGAAACATGTGACCGAACGCCTGCAACGAATCGTGCCCAGGCACGCGACAAATTAACCTGATTTAGGCGATTCACTCTTACTGGTATCAGGTCCTGCTGAAGACCGATGACAAAGTAATTTCCAGACCCTCAGCGTTTCAGTGACGCCCCACGCCTGGGCATCGCAACCGCGCTGCGCATGGGGTGCATCACCATCCAGGATTTCCGGGATTTGGCCAAGACAACCTTTATCCATCAGGCTTTCGGCGCTGCCCAGGCAGCTTTTTGCGGCGGCAACAACGTCCGGTGAAAAATCCCATGCGCGGGCCAATGCCTCACAAAATATCGGGAACGTCCATGTCCACGCGGTGCCATTATGGTAAGCGGGCTTTCGGCGGGTATCCTCATCGCCTTCATAGTGTGGCCAATAAGGATTGGGAGGGTCGTTCAACAATCCTCCACTGTTGCTTTGGATGGGTAATGGCACTGACACGGGCAGCGGCGCGAGCGAACGCAATGCTCCCGGCACCACCAAATATTTTTGTGCCGCCGCCACGCACTTTTTAGCGCGGTCGCCCGTGACAAGCCCAAGGCTCACCGCCAGGAGACAATTACTGCGCAGGGCATCGCTGGGTATCGCATCGCGCGCAATCACACGCGACCCACCCATCAAAACGTCCGCGAACCAATCTTTGCCTTCTAAAAAGAACAATTTTTCAAACGATGCGGTCGCGCGTTCCGCCAGCGTCCGCCATTTCTTTTTGTCGGCAGGCACGGAAATCCTCTCCAATTGCTTGAGTAACCGGATCCACAGGGCCTGGATCTCAACGGGATAACCTTCCCGCGGGGTGCCAGCGGGAAAATTGGTGTCCATCCAGGTAAAATGGCTCGGGCTCCAGATCAAAGCCGAGTCCGGGTCCATGCGGATTCCATTGGGCGTGCCGCGCGAATAATTTTCAGCAATACTAACCAGTACTTCACGAATCGTGCGACCGGCTTCATCCACGCGCGTATCAATAAAATTTTCAGTTCTGGATTTTGTTTTTTGAATTTCCCAAAATTCCTCGCATACGACCGCAAACCACAACGGCGCATCCGTCGTATCACGATTGGAAACGTCGTTGCCATGGATGGTGTTCGGCAAAGTGCCGTCTTTCTCAAATTTCGCAAAGGTCAAAAGAAGCTGTTTAACTTCTTCGACCATGCCGGCCGCAAACAACCCGCGGGCGCAAATCAGGGAATCGCGTCCCCAATCCAAAAACCACGGATAACCGGCGATGACTGTCTTTCCTGTGCCGCGACGGACAACAAATTGCCCGGCAGCAAGCACCAGCCGCGACTCAAACGATGCCACGGATCCCGCCGGCAAATCATTGACCCGGGGAAATTCTTTTGCCACTTCCAATTCGGCAGTCGCCATAATTGTTGCGCTGGCACCTTTGGGCAATGGAATCTCGAACCAACCCGGACTAAAGGCATCGCCGCTGGCCACCTGGCCACGGCTGGCTTCGACGGGGTGCGGAATATTTTCGCACCATTCCGGTTCCATATGATATTGCCCGGCGTTCGCAATCACATGAAGTTGCCGCCCGGGCTCCGGCACAAAGGCGAACCCTATGCGGTCGTCCATCGCGCGCGTTTTCGCCGAGAAATGATATTCCGCGCCCCCGTTCCGTTTTGTCTCCTGATGAAAATTCCGGTCCTCGATATCAAAACGGACAGTCAGGCTTACATCCGCATCCGCCGGTAATTGTTTGCCCAACGCCTTTTTTTCCGTGGGTCGGCTGAACTTGAATACTATGGCGTTTTGTCCCTGGAGCATTTCCGCGCGCAATTCGATCTCCACAACACGGCCATCGCCCGCATTGGCGATGAAAATCCAGACGGCCGGCGGCCCGCTTTCGAAGCAGCAAAAACTCTTCATGTCCAACGGCGAAAGAAAACCGTCGGCATTTACCCAAACACGCATCCGTTTGATAAAAACGTGGCGGTCCACGGGAAAGTCGGGATTCAAGTTCGCGCCCAATACACAGTCGTACTTGGAGTTTACCCGGCTAAGATCAACGCCGATGCGAGCCATCCCGCCAATGCCATTCGTCAGTAAAACCAAGGCATCTCCCGCAGGAAGAAGACTGCCAGAGGTTAACTCTTCTGGTTCTGGTGATAAAAAACGAAGCCGGGCTGATATTTTTTGCTGCGTGACATCGTAGCGCTCCAGGAGCAGTTCGGCATCCGCTGGCAAATCGCGCGGTTCAAAAACGGCGATAAATTTTTTCCCGGCAGATATCGATTGCCCGCGCAAGCAGGTCGGTGATTTGGCATCCCGCTCTTGAAATGACAGAGCCGCCCGAAACGGGACAATATCTTCGATGAGCAGCCAATGGTTTGCCGGAACCAGAGTGACCCGCCGGGCATCAATCAGCGTCCAGTTGATGACATTTGGATAGATTTCACCACGCGCCACTTCTTCAACCAATAAAGAAAGTCCGTTCTGTGACTCGCCACCACCCAATCTGCTGGCTGCCGCCAGAAAATTTTGAGGCGATTTGTCGATTTGCCCGGCCAGAAATGTCCAATCAATCCCGGAAAATTTTTCGTCAGGCAGAACTCGATTGAGCGCCTGCATGGCAAGGGCCGCACGGGCACGGGTGTTGCGATACTCTTCCCCGCCCATGCCCAGTGGCCTTTCTGTCGAAGCCAGGCAAAACACGGCACCGGGCGCGAGAGTGAAAATAATTTTATCGCCCGCAAGAGCAGCTTTCGGAGAAGGCTGGCCGAGCAGATCAACCTTGAATTCCGAAATCTGAAATCTGAAATCCAGCAAGGCACTGGCTTCAGCATCGATTGAGAGCACCTGTTCCGTCGAGATATCCGTGTTCGCCAGCACCAGCACGGCATCCTGACCTTCTGCAGATTGGCGAAGCAATGCGTAAGCGGGTGAATCGATCTCACTCAGGCGCATCAGATTGGCGCCGTCCAGAAAACATGGATGTCCCGCAATGACCTGGTTCAATCGCGCCAGCTCGGACACGATATTTTGCGAGGCTCCCCAATTCAATCCGGTGCAACCGTGGACCTTTATTTTCTCCGCCGCGAGCCATTCGACGCCGCAAGTGAAACCAAACCCGCCATTCGGACTGGTCAAAGCGCAAAGACGGTTTCTCAAGAGCGACCAGACGCGGGCGATTTCACTCTGTGAAGTCTTCGTTGCGGCCGAAACGGCCGTGATGGTTTTGGCGGCGAGCCGGTCATTATCATGCGTTTCACTGTAATGAACATAGGCGCCCACGCGGGCGCTTTGGCGGTTGGCATAATCCAAATAATTTGCGACCTCACGACCCGAGTAGTTCTGGAATAATTCAGAATACGCCCAATGCATTCCGCCCTCGGTCAGCAAACTCTCGGTGATCTCCCATGAACCGCCCAGTCCTTCGAGCAAAAAAATGGTTTCCGGAAATTTGTCCTGGACCCGCGCGATGATGTATTGCCAGGCGACAACGGGAATTTTATAGCCGGCGTCGCAGCGGAAGCCATCGGTACCGCGCCGGCACCATATCAGGAGTGCATCTGCGATTCTGTCCCAGAGCACGACGCTATCCTGTTTCAGCTCGACCAGGTCCTCCCAAATTGTTCCCCAGGCGCCGGGACTGGCAAATTCGCCGTCTGGATTTTTGAGAAAAAACTCCGGGGAATTTTCCTGCAAGACTGAACCCCAGCCGGTGTGGTTGATGACGATATCGAGAAAAACGCGCGCTCCCAGTGAATGCGCGGCATAGGTTAGCTCGCAAAACTGGTCGACGCCAGTAGTGCGCTTGTCGAATTCAACCAACGCCGGATCAACTGCCGTGAGATCCAACGCCGCATATGGGCTACCGAACCGGCCGAACCTTGCATATGTCGTCGGGGTGGGATGGATGGGCAACAAATGCAAAATCCGGCAGCCGAGCGTCTTGACGATGTGCGGCAACTGCCTTTTTAAGTCACGAAATGTTCCTGAAGCCGGTATGACGGTATAATTTTTGGCATCGAGCAGCTTCAACTGGGCATCCAATTTTTCATCGGCCGTGGATGGTAAATCTTTGGCGGCGCCAAACAGCCGGGTGAACGCGCAATAAATAGTATTGGCCGATCGGGCAAAATCAGGGTGAACAGAGATGCCAACATCCGGCCCATCAGGCCAACGCTGCCATTTTTTTTCATCCGCGAGGTAGGCTTTTGCCTTGAAGAAACCTGGTTCGGCCAGGGGAAATTCAATTTCCCAGGCGTCGCCATTTTTTCTCATGGGCACATCACGCCAGGACTCGCCGGCGAAGGCCGCTCCCCCCGCATTGGCGATGATGATCTCGCGCCGGCGGGCAGCGGCGCGCCCAAGATTGGTGCGGAGGAATGCGCGCGAACCGTTCTTCGCCACCGGATTTTTTTCTTCCCGTAGCGTAAAACGGAGCCGGTCACCGACAAAGCGCAGGAGCCTTTCGCCGGGTGCAGGGGTCATGGTCAGGGATGGCCGATCCACGCATTGAGTTTCGAATTTTTGAGGACAAGTTTCAAGTATTTGAGTAACCGCATTTTCTGCGGTTGCGTTGGAATGGGAACTGGTCTACTTTCAGGCCGGCCAAGCAGAATTTGACATGTCAACCGCTACATTGAATCCAGGCGAGGAAGCTCAACTGTTGCAAACGATTGAGATGTTTGAGGTCATTGTGCAATCGCAACCCAGCGACTGCCAGTCCCTTGAAATCCTTAAGGAAGCCTACACCAAACTTGGGCGCGAGGCGGATGTCATCCGCACTTCGAAACGCATTGCCGAGGCCTACACGCAAATGGGGCAATTGTCGTCCGCGATCCTCGAATATGAAACCGTCCTGCAACGGCGGCCAAATGATGAGGACGTGCAAACCGCCCTCAGGAAAATCGAGGACACGGCGAGCAGCGCAGCCTCCCAGTCGGTCGCCGAACCGGCGGCCCTGGCGCCGTTGGCTGACTCGGGGACACGATTCAAGAGAAAAGGCCATTCCGGAGAAGATGGCGAAGTTGAAGACGGCCAAAAGACGATGCGGAAAATCTTTGTGGACAACAAATTCATCAGCGCGGGGGATTTTGACCTGTGCTGGCGGCCTGCGGATTTGACCCAGCCGCCCCAGGACGTGAAAGAACCGTTCATCCAGTTGTTGCACGAAAAAAACATCTTTACGATCGAGAAATCTCTCCGGTTGCTGACTGATAAATCACGCACGGGATTTTTGCCACTCGAACGTTATGACGTCGACATCGAGCTGTTGCGGGGGTTTCCGGCAGATGTCTGCCGTCGCTGGTGCGTGGCTCCATTCGATAAGATGAGCAAAGCCATCCTGGTGGCCACCGCCAATCCATTTAACCAACAGGCAGCCAAGGAACTTTCCGAAGCGACTTCGCTTCGGCTGTTGTGGTACCTGGTCATGCCATCGGAACTTGTGACCCTGATCCGCAAAGCATTCCGTTAACCTATGGCCAAAGTTAAATCATTTGGAGAACGCATCGCCGACGCCCTGGTCGAGGACGGACTTCTGAGCGCAGGCCAGGTGGAAGAACTGCTGGAGCAGCAGAAAAAAGAAGGCGCCCGCCTGGTCAAACTCATCGTCGAAAAATCTTATGTCAGCGAGCAGGATTTGTCCGTTTGCATGGGACGCGTCCTCAATGTGCCGCCGGTCAATCTGGCGCGCGTAAATATTCCCGAAGAGATCGCCGACCTGCTCCCTCGCGAAACCGAATACAATCACAAGGTCGTTCCGGTCGCGCGGTTGGAAAACAAGCTCTTCCTGGCAATGGCCGATCCGTTGAACGTTCTCGCGCTCGACGACGTGAAACGGATCACAAAGCTGGAAATCGCCCCGTTGATCTCGTCGGAAAAAGGCATCACGGACAAACTGGCCGCGCTCGACGCCGCCAAGGGCGGCTCCATGGAAGACATCATCCAGGATGCGCAGAAGATGCAGGATGAAGAGGACGCCGAGTCGGTAGAGACCGTCAAGGAAGGGATGGAAGAAGTCAATCTTGACCAACTTGCCGCTTCCAGCGAAGAAGCGCCGGTCATCAAATTGGCCAACCTCATCATTGTCCAGGCCATCAAAGACCGGGCGAGCGACGTCCACCTGGAACCTTTCGAGCGAGTCATGCGCCTGCGCTATCGCGTTGACGGGGCCCTGGTCGACGCCACCCCACCCCCTAAGCAAATGCAACTCGCGCTGGCGTCCCGCTTCAAGATCATGTCGAGCCTCGACATCGCTGAGCGCCGACTGCCTCAAGACGGCCGCATGAGGGTTAAAGTCGGCGGCAAGGATTACGATCTTCGCGTTTCAGTGTTGCCGACGGTCCATGGAGAAAAGATCGTTTTGCGCGTCCTCGATAAATCGAATCTCTCCGCCAGCCTGGATAAGCTGGGCCTGGACGTTGACACGTTCAAACAATTCAAGTCCGCTATCGACGCACCGCACGGCCTCATCCTGGTCACCGGGCCGACGGGTTCGGGCAAGACGACAACGCTCTATTCCGCGCTCAATGAACTGAATAATCCCCAGTGGAATATCGTCACCGTCGAAGACCCGGTGGAATTCCAGATCCCCGGCATCAACCAGGTGCCGACCAAAAAGGAAATCGGCCTGACATTCGCGAATGCGCTTCGCTCGATTTTGCGGCAGGACCCGGACATCGTCATGATCGGTGAAATCCGCGACACCGAGACGGCTGAAATCGCCATCGAGGCTGCGCTCACCGGGCATCAGGTGCTTTCCACGATGCATTGTAATGACGCCCCGGGCGCCATTGCACGTCTGGACGACATGGGCATCGCGCCGTTTTTGATTTCATCGTCAGCGATCTTGTCCTGTGCGCAACGCCTCATCCGCCGCATCTGTTCGCACTGCAAAGAGCCGGTGACTTATCCGGCCAAGATGTTTGAGGATCTCGGCATTGATCCGGCCACTTTTCAAGGCGTCCAGCTTTATCGCGGGCGCGGGTGCGAGCGTTGCAAAAATACGGGCTATGCCGGTCGTATGGCCATCATCGAAGCGATGACCATCACCGACCAGATCCGCAAATTGATCATCGCCCGCGCCAATACGCGCGAAATGGGCAAGGTGGCAGTCAAAGAAGGAATGCACACCCTGCGCATGGCCGGATTGGATCGCGCCCGAGAAGGGATCTCCACGCTGGAACAAGTGCTCCTCATCACCTCCGCGCATTAGTGCGTTTAAATAGATCTCACTCCGACGCTCTGTGCCCCACGCCTGCACTTTCCTCAGGCACAAAATTATTGAACTGCTTTAGGGAGGACTCAGAATTTTACTTTGCGGTATTTCACCTGGCTGGGGCGCGGATGACATCCACGGCGGCATTTGCGGTTTCCATTCTGACACCGCCGGCGTCTTTTCAGTCTGAAACAGGCCGGGCAGAGGTCTTGTCCCTTCAGGGATATGAATGCCATTGGTTAGCGGCGTAAATGATTCGCCAATCGGATAGGTCTGGGGAGTTGCCTGGGGAGTCGCGAACAAAGGTGCCACCCCTGATTGTGAGCGGGGAGGATATTCGCCAGACCATGTCCCACCAGAGGGTGGTGCGGAATGAGGAGCGATCAATTTTTGAAACGCTTCATTTTCAGCGATCTGTTCAGGCGTGGGTGTGGTCGTCACCACTGGAGGCGGCGAGCCGAAGCCAAAAACCGGGTTGGGGGTGTTTGGGTTTTGTATTTGGCCCGGCTGCATGGTTCCCAGGATTTGTGAAAAAAATGAATTTGCCGTCGGCTCTACTGAACCAAAGATCGCAACGGTCGTAGCGGCAGAGTTTGAGTCCCCGACCGGCAGTCCCCACTGTGTCAAATTAACCATGCCATTGGTCGGGACGATTTGCTGCCTCTCGATGAAGCGTTCCGCCGCAGTCTCATTTCCGGTAAGCCCATTGGCGCCACGCTCAGGAAGTCCCATCATTTTTTCGGGCGTCGGAACTCCCAGTATTTCTGCAGGAGTCAACAACGCCCAGTTCTCCTTATCATCGAGCTGTTTCTGCATGTTGGCAATATCTCGCGGTGATGGTAACGGCTGTTGCGGCATGACATTGGGCACCGGTGGCTGGTAAAATGATGAGTCGCTGTCCGCGTTGATCCCGGCTGGCAATTCCGGCGGTTGGGGCGTCAAAGAAGGCACGTTAGTGCTGGCCTCCCCGCTATCCGGCGTGGAAAATAAAATCGGCTGCCCTTGTTGGGCAATGGTTTGCACCGGGACAAATAGCGCCATACCGGTCGCCGCGGCAACCAATAACAAACACCCCGATCTGGTCAAAAATAAATACATCTCTGAAAAATAACGTTAATTCATCAGACCGCACCCGTCAAAAATCAATTCAACCGTTATTGCTTCTCATATTCGCCCTTGCGGACCTTCTTGAGCACAGTGAAGCCGGCCTTTTTCGCATCTGTGACCGAGAGCGGTTTGAGCTTATGAGGCGTGCTGAAGCTGGAAATGATTTTCCGGACAGGCTTTTTGCAGGCCGGACATTTTTCCAGCGGTGGCGCGGACAGCGGCCGGTTCAGCGTGAATTTTCCACCGCAGACTTTGCAATCACCTTCGCATAACTCGTATTCATAAAGCGGCATACTATAGTTTTAATTTTTAAAGGCTGATTGTCGAATGAAAATTGAATGCGCCCCACCATTATGACCCCTATTTGTCTGCGGGTTTTGCTTCACGCCATTCCTGCAGTCGCGTTCGGGCAGCTTCAACCTGCTCCGTGTCGAACGCCGGATCTTCCCCGATCTTTTTGACGATCCTTTCCGCCCGATGGATGTCGCCGGCGTGCAAAGCATATATTTCGGCCACCCGCAATTGCGCTTCTAAGTTTCCGGACTGTTCCTTCGCCACGCTTTCGGCCTTTTCAATCGCCGAACCGAGATAACCGGCGGCTATCAGGCCGTCCGCCGATTCGGGCAGGATTTCTGCCGCCGGCGCTCCTTTCCTTCGTCCCCATTCATGGATGGAGCGCGCGGCATATTCAATGTGAGATTTGGAAATGTGCGGCTGCTTTTCCAGCGCCCGGAGAACTTCCGTCGCTTTGTCGCTGCGGCGAAAATCCTGGACATAAATTCGCATCAGCATCAGGGCCGCCTCTACATTCGATGGATTCTCCGCCAGCAACGATCTCAAAATGATTTCAGCCTCATTGGGCTTTCCCTCCACATGAAGACGATTCGCTTCGGCAAGGGGTGCCAATTTTTTGGTGTTATTCTGCGGTATCCCGGCGCGTTCCAATAGTGTTTCAACCGCCAGCACGTTGGCATCGCCGGACGCCTTCAAAGTTTCGGCCAGTTTAAGGGCTTCTTCGCGTTGCCCGTATCGAAGCAGGCAGGCCAGCGTATCCAGGTTCCGGGTGAAATGATGCGGATCATAATCGCGTTTGCTGCCGTGGGCGCCCGTTAAAAGATTGATCCCATGCGAAGCGCATTCGGCTATGCACCAGGCCCAGGTCAATGATAAAACTCCCCCGATAAGGACGGCGAACGGGACAGCGATTTCTGCGCTTGGCAATGCCATCAACATGGCCAGCAGTAGCAGGGTGGCTCCCGTGCGGATGGCTCTTCGGGTGTGATCCCGGCGGCTGTTATCCCCCGTCAAATGCACATCATAACCGCTCAGCCACCATGTCACCGTGACAATGAGCGCAAGCAAGACGATGTCTGAAAGGATTCTCAAACAAATGACCCGTTGTTATCTTTGGGCTATTTCTTCAAAAACACGCTGAATAGATCGATCGGCAACGGGATAAAGGTCGTCGTGTTATGTTCGCTGGCCATTTCTCGCATGGTTTGAAGGTAGCGAAGTTGCAGCGCCATCGGCTCTTTGGCGAGGACCGAGGCGGCTTGCGCCATTTTTTCAGCGGCTTGATATTCGCCCTCGGCATTCACGATTTTCGCGCGGCGCTCGCGCTCGGCTTCGGCCTGTTTGGCCATTGCGCGTTTCATGCTGTCCGGCAGCGACACATCCTTGATCTCCACGGCGGTCACTTTGATCCCCCACGGCTCGGTCTGGCTGTCGATGATCGTCTGGAGTTTTTGGTTGATGACATCCCGTTGCGAAAGCAATTCGTCGAGGGCGGATTGCCCCAGGACGCTGCGCAATGTCGTCTGCGCGATGAGCGATGTCGCCCGCCAATAATTTTCCACTTTTACCACGGCGGCATTCGGGTCCACGACACGAAAATAAATCACGGCGTCCACTGTTGCCGGCACATTATCTCGCGTCATGATCTCCTGTTTGGGCACATCGATGGTCACCACCCGCAAATCCATCCGCACGATGCGGTCCACGATGGGGATCAAAAAAATCACGCCGGGCCCTTTGGCGGCGATGAGTTTTCCGAGGCGAAAAACGACACCGCGCTCGTACTCCCGCAATATTTTGACCGCAGAGGTCAGGACAAAAATGCCGATGAACCCCACCACGAAAATGACCACTAAGATGCCGCCGAAGAAGTGTTGAGTTGATTCGTCCATAATTTTAAGTGTTTTTAGGTTTAACTTTTAGAACCAGTCCTTCAATCCCGATGATCTCTACATTTTGACCGGTTTCGACCGGTGTTTCGCTGACCGCTGTCCACAATTCGCCTTCGATAAAGACATTGCCACTCTTCGCGTCAATGGGTGACTTCGCCGCCACAGTTTTACCGATCATCGTTTCCGGGCCCGTACGGCTGGGCAAAAACTGCGCGCGAATGCCTTTGCCAACGAAGAACACAAAGAACGCCGCAGTGACGAGCGTGACTGAAATCGCCCAGGTCATGGGTAATTGATACACCTTCGGCTCATGATTGAACAGCATCAATACACCCAGGAAAAAGGCGATGATGCCGCCACCGGTCAACACGCCGTGCGTTGGCGCGAAAATATCGATGATAAAGAGCGTCACAGCCAAAAGTATCAAGGCCACCCCGGCGACGTTCAATGGCAATGTGGCCGACATGTAAAGCAGGAGGATGATGGCCAGGACCCCGGCAACGCCCGGAAGGATGGCCCCGGGATGGCTCAACTCCGCAATGATGCCATACATCGCCACCAACATCAGCAGCATCATCACTTCCGGCTGCCAAAACATTTGGAAGAAAACTTCGCCCAGGCTCATGGGGATTTCGACGATCTGCGCTTTGGCAGTTTGGAGAGTTTTGTCTCCGATCTTTTTCCCATCCAATTTCTGGAGTAGGTCGGGAAGATTCGTCGCGATCAGGTCGATGACTTTCATCTGCAATGCTTCTTTGGACGTGAGCATTTTGCTTTCGGTGACGGACGATTCCGCCCATTCAGCGTTGCGATGGCGTTTTTCCGCGATGGTCTGCATCACCTTGGCATAGGCGTTCTGCATCTTTTGCATCATGATGCTGTTGGTGGTCTCGTCCTCATTCCCCAAATCCACCGGATGCGCCGCGCCGATGGTGGTGTTTGGAGCCATCGCCGCGACATCCGCCGCCAGGGTGATATAACAGCCCGCGCTGCCGGCCATCGCGCCTTCCGGTGAAACATAAACGACGGTGGGAACCGGCGATGAATAAAATCCTTCGACAATATCATTCATGGACGCGGCCAATCCGCCGGGCGTGTCCAATTGGATGATCAGGCATTCGTCATTTTGATGCGCGGCAGTGTCGAGGGCACGGGAGATGTAATTGGCCGTAGCGGGGCCGATGGCGCCGTCGATTTTAATCAACCCAACCTGCGCGGCCTGGAGTGCCACTGTGCAGAGAACGACCGCGATGGAAATCCAACGCTTCATATCTTTCCCAATGACTAAACCTAGCAAATGAACGACAAAGTGTAAAATAATTTAGGTCGCCCGGCAGGGACAACGCGCGGCAATATCCGCGGACGGCGCAGCACACTGTCCCTGCCAAATTAAAACCCAAATCAATTAACCTGATCACGCTCAGCACAACTGCACCCGGACTGCGTGATACAATCGGCACAAAGGAATTTAGCACCCATCTCGACCGCATCAAAGTTACCGCACTCATCACATTTACGGTCTGGTTGAGCGGGTTTGAGATCCATTTTATCCCTGATTGGAAAAACTCTCAGCCATCGCCACCGCCTTGCGCATGGCCATGGATTTATTGATCGTTTCCTGGTATTCGCCGTCGGCAGTCGAATCATTCACCCATCCGCCACCGGCCTGCACATAAGCCTTGCCATCTTTCACCAATGCAGTGCGGAGGGTGATGCAGGTGTCGCAATTGCCATTGAATGAAAAATATCCCACACAGCCGGCATACGGCCCGCGCGCGGTCTGTTCGAGCTGGGAAATGATCTGCATGGCGCGGATCTTTGGCGCACCGCTGACCGTGCCCGCAGGGAAGGTGGCACGCATGAGGTCGTAGGGCGTCTTACCGGCAGATAATTTTCCCTCTACCTGGGTCACAATATGCATCACATGGCTGTAACGCTCGATAATCATCAACTCCTTTACCGACACACTGCCAAAGTCGCAGACGCGTCCGATATCATTGCGCGCAAGATCCACGAGCATGACGTGCTCAGCGCGTTCTTTGGGATCGGCCAACAATTCCTTCTCCAGCGCCAAATCCTCTTCCTCGCTCTTCCCGCGGCGGCGCGTTCCGGCGATGGGGCGGATCTCCACCCTGCCCTCTTCGCAACGCACATGGATTTCCGGCGAAGCGCCGACCAGCGAGAACCCGTCCAACTCCAACAAAAACATATAGGGCGATGGGTTGATGGAACGCACGGCGCGATAGATATCCAGCGGCGACGCCTTGACCGGCGCGGAGAACCGCTGCGAACCGACGACCTGGATGATGTCGCCGGCATGGATGTATTTTTTTGCGGTCTCGACGTTGGCGGAAAATTTATCCTGCGTCTGGTTGGATTTGAATTCGACTGCGGGAAGATCATTCACCACCGCGACCGCGTCATATTTACTTGGCTGTTCGAGCAGCGAAACAATCCGGTCGATCTCACTGGCGGCGTTCTCATAGGCATCCGCCGGGCTTTCGGCCTCGTCGAGGACAGCGTTGACCAGGATGGTGATGGTCTGGGCGACACGGTCAAAAACGAGGAGTTCGTCCGCGATCAGGAAATAGAGGACTGGCGTCTGCAACTCATCCACGGGTGGCCGCGGCACGACCGGCTCGATATCATGGATGAATTCGTAACCGATAAACCCGACGGCCCCACCGGTAAAGCGGGGAAGATTTGGCAATGTGACAGCCCGATACTTTTTCATCACCCGCTCAACGATTTCCAGGCCGTCCTTCACGTCCTTGCCAACGGTGAATGTTTCCACGACCTTTCCATTTTCAATCACCTCGATCGTATTCCCTGTTTGCTTGATGACCGCGCGCGGGTTGCAACCGACAAAGGAATAGCGCCCGATGTGTTCGCCACCTTCGACGGATTCGAACAAAAAGGATTCGCCCTGCCCGCGAATCTTGAGATAAGCCGAGAGCGGCGTCTCAAAATCCGCGAGAATACGGCGCGTCACCGGGATCAGATTTCCCTGCGCCGCGAGCTTTTGAAATTCATCAAGCGATGGTGAATACATGCCAGACTAGAATGGCGAATTTTGAACAGGGAAACAAACAATTTGCATGATGCCAACCCGTCCCCCTGTCTTACTCTTTTTCATATTTCTGGTTTGATTTGGTCGGATTTGGTCGGACTGGGCCGGACCAGGTTGGATTTGGCATAGGATGACCTGTTATAAATGGGTGGGGGTGGGTTGAGAAAACCTGAGAAATTTGGGTTCGTTTTTTTGGCGGGCATTTAAATAAGAAGCGGGATTTTTATCACAAGTCATTGATTTAGAAACTGATGTGAAATAGTTGGCAAAAATAAATTTTGGGTTCGTTTGGCAATTTCCTGTTTTTAGGAGGATGAATGGGGTTGCACAGTCTTTTGTTAATGCAGGGAGGACAAGGAAGAAACGGTCGGCAAGTTGCCGACAGTGACCGGCCGGTGGCCCGTTCCCCCCGAACCAAAAGGGGATGGCTCGCGAGGTAATTCGCGTTCATCATGGGTTGAGGATATAGAAAAGCGCGGAAATGTAATGTTGCCCGGCAACAGAAAAGCTAACGGCAGACACCTGATAGCCAATGACAAAGCAGTAAAGTCAGGGCTCGACGGAGTTTCGCCCCACCGTAAGAAGAGTGGCTCTTTATTTTCATGTTGGCGAAGGAGCGCTCGAACGGCAGAATAAACCGGTGCAATTCCGCGACAAAATCATTGCCTTCGATTCCTTGGCTGCCTGGCGCAAACAATTCCGCGCCACCGGCAAAAAACTCGTCGTCACGAACGGCTGCTTCGACATTTTACATCTTGGCCATGTGACTTACCTGGAGACGGCGCGGAATTTTGGCGAGGCACTGCTGGTCGGCATCAATGGCGATGCGGCGGTGCAGGGTTTGAAGGGCAGGGGGCGTCCGGTGAATTCGGAGACTGATCGCGCGGCGATTTTGGCGGCGCTGGAAAGTGTTTCAGCCGTTTGTATTTTTGCGGAGCAGACGGCGACCGGATTTCTCAAGGCGGCGCAGCCGGATATCTACGTGAAAGGCGGCGATTATACTTTGGAAACATTGAACCAGGACGAGCGGCGGGCGGTTGAAGGGGCGGGGGGGGTAATCCGGATAATCCCATTCATCCCGGGCAAATCCACGACGGCGCTTTTGGACAAGATCTCAAAATTATAACCGGGTGGCCATGCGATTCCTGATGCTAAACTGGCGCGACCCGGAGAATCCAATTTCCGGTGGGGCGGAGCGTGTGACCCTGGCGTACCTTGCCGAATTGGCGCGGCGCGGACATGAGGTCTATTGGTTCGCGAACGATTTTCCCGATGCGTTTCCGCAGAGTGAGATCCAGGGGATCCAAGTCATCCGCGGCGGCGGCAAAGGCACATCTGTTTTTAAAGCGAGACAATGGTATCGCACCCAGAAGAAATTTGACCTGGTGATCGACCAGCATCACGGCATTCCCTGGTATGCGCCATGGTGGTGCGGCACGAATTGCGTGGCCTATATCCACGAGGTGCTGGGGCCGATCTGGAAATCATTTTATCCCTGGCCGGTCAGCACCATCGGCCAATGGCAGGAAGCGTGGACGCATTGGCTCTATCGCAACGTCCCGTTTTGGACGCCGTCCACCTCCACCGAAAAAACGCTGTACCAGCATGGCGTTAAAAGTGTCCACGTTTTTCATAACGGCACCGATGCGGTCCCGCTGCCGGACCTGGAGCCCAAGTCGCTTCAGTTGCCACTCCGCCTGATCGCGGTGTCACGGCTGGCGCCGAACAAGCGCGTGGACCACGCGATTCGCGCCTTGATACCGCTGAAACGAAATGGCGTGGAGACCCGGTTGACGGTAGTGGGCTGGGGTGAGATGGAAAATTCCCTGAAGCAATTGGCCCGCGAGTTGGGTGTGGCTGACTGGGTTGAATTCACCGGCTTGTTGGACGAACAACAAAAGAACGAGCGACTTCGCGCGGCTCATTTTCTTGTCCATGCATCCGTTCGGGAGGGGTGGGGCCTGAATGTGATCGAAGCCAATGCGATGGGTACGCCCGCCATCGTTTATCCGGTAGGTGGCCTCGTTGATTCTACTTTACATAACGAGACTGGTCTGGTCACGAGCGAAGAATCGCCTGAGTCAATAGCGCAGTCGGTTTTGCAAATCTTGAAAACGCCGGAGGACTATTCGCGGTTGCGCGTGAATGCCTGGAACCGCGCCAAGACGTTGCAATGGAGCCAGGCGCTGCCGCCGGTTTGTGATTGGCTGGAGTCCCTGGCTGCGCGAAAACGGTCAGAGTGAGAACCCGGCGCCCTTGGCGTCGTTGGCGAACATCTTCACTGTGTCCAGAGACATGTCTTTCAATCCCACGCCGGCCGACTTGAGGGCTTTGTTCAGGATGTCATGAGGCACGGTCACGATCTCGCAGCCGCAATCGTTCGCCTGAAAGATATTCAATACCTCGCGCACACTGGCCCAGAGCAATTCTGCAGCGGGCAGGCCTTTGAGAATTTTTTTGCATTCGATCATGTGCGGAACGGGGTCCACGCCAGTATCGGCGATGCGCCCGGCAAAGACTGATACGAACGACGGCACCTTCGGGCTTAACGATTCGGCCACGCCTTTGACCTGGTCCAATGTCAGGATCGCGGTGATGTTCAGTTTCACCCCGTCGTTGGCCAGTTCTTTGATCAGTGGCAATGAGGATTCGTCGCGCGTATTGGTGATGGGGATTTTGACGTAAACATTCCTGGCCCAGCTATTGATCTTGAGCGCCTGGCGTTTCATCTCGGAAAAATCGTCGGAAAAGACTTCGAAAGAAAGGGGCTTCTCTGTGATGCCTACCAAAATATCGCGGGCGAAGGCCTCAAAATCTGTGAGGCCGGCCTTGCGCATCAACGTAGGGTTGGTGGTCAATCCTTTGATGAGCGGATTGGAGTTCAAATCCAGCATGCCCTTTTTGTCCGCGCCATCGGCAAAAATTTTTATTTTCAGATCTTTCAGTGTTCGCATTAGAGCAGATTAGATTAGTGCAGTTCCGCGAATGTTCAACCTATTTTGCCTGTGAGAGGATGATTTCCGCGGCTTCCGCGAGGTCTTTCACGCGAAAATCGGGCTGATGTTTTAATTCCTCGGAATATCCGCGGTCGATAAAAATCGTCCTGCATCCGGCATTGTAGCCGCAATCGACATCGCGCCAGCGGTCACCCACCATCCAGCTCTTTGCCAGGTCGATCTTCAATTCCCGCGCGGCATGCAGCAACATGCCTGGTTTGGGCTTGCGACAATCGCAATCGGACGCGCCCTGGCCCGGATGAAAACAGGCCTCTACGCGATCGATCGGCAAACGCGTGAGCATGTGCGCATGGATGCTTTCGACGAGGGATTGTTGCATGGTGCCGCGGCCGACATCCGGCTGGTTGGTGGCCACGACGAGCAGGAAACCAGCGGCTTTCAGCTTGGCGCAGGCACCGGGCACTTCGGGAAGGATCTCAAATTCATCCATGCTTCTCGGCGGATAGGGCTTCTCATTCCGCTCCAGGGCACGGTTGATGACGCCGTCGCGGTCTAAGAATACTGCTCGTTGGGCGGAGGGCGTTTGGCCTGTATTCGGGATGGGCATGGAATTTGGTAAGGTGGAGGGAATGACTAATGACTAAACCATAATGACTAGAGAATAACGAAACGCTAATGACAAAGGTCTTGAATTCATGATTTTCTCCAGATGGCTGCAAAAATAAGATGAAGTTCCTTGGCTTCCTGCCACAGTTTTCGGGCCTCATCTTTGGCGCCTGTTTCTGCGGCTGCAATCATTCGCAGCCAATATTTCGTTTCGCGGGATTCCTTCCGGCAAATGCCGATCTTATTCTTAAAGTCCTTCTTAGAGACGGCGTCGTCAGCTTCACAATAATTTGCGCCTACGCTTGTGCCCGCACGGACCAACTGGCTGATGATTGGCGACGTGACAGAATTCTTTGAAATCTTCTTCGTGAAATTGATTATTGCCTCCCCGAAAACAGCCGTTCGCTCTTCCAGGTCAAATGATGTCCGGCTCTTGGATTTGTCGTTCGAGATTGGAGACTCATTTGTCATTTGAGAATTCCCTAGTCATTAGCGCTTAGTGATTAGGGTTTACTTAGTAGATTCCCACTTGGTCTGCGCCACTTTCAATTTGGGATGGGAGACCAAGAGATGCCAGATGATGCCTTGGAATGCTTCGCTATGGGGGGTCACATGAGTCGGGTTCACGGTGGGCACGATCACGCAGGCCGTCGCTTCCTTGGCCGTATAGCCGCCGTCGCGACCCACGATGCCGATGACCGAGGCTCCGACTTTTTTCGCCAATTGGATGGCGCTGACGAGGTTGGGGCTGACGTTTTTTTCCAGGTTGCCGCCGCCGACCGAGAAGATAAGCAGGCCGTCTTTGGCGCTGAGGCGCGAGCCGGCGAGCCAGGCGGCAAAAATGGTGGCCCAGCCGTCGTCATTCGTGCGCGCGGTCAGTTCCGAAACATTGTCGGTGGGTGCATAGGCCTCGAAACCGCAGATCTTGCGAAAATCATTCACGGCATGGCCGGCGTTTCCGGCGCTGCCGCCGACGCCCAGGATGAACAGGCGTCCGCCGCGTTCGCGAACCTTAGCGAGTTCATCCGCGCATTTTTCGATGGCGTCCGTGTTCAGTTGCGCAGTGACCTGCTGCACCTCGGCAAGAAATTCTTTGGCAAAGCTCATGAAGCTTCAGGTTATGGTTTTCAGGATTAAAAATAAAGGGGAGTTTATTTGCGCTTGCGGTTATTCACTCTGTGGCGCAGGTTTGGATCGTTAGCCATCCTTTGAACATCCTATGAAAACATCTCGCGCAATTGTCCTCGCAACGGTAACACTCATGATTGGTTTTCTTGCCGCTCGCTGGTGCTCCGCACAGCCTTCGAATCAGGCGTCCGCCAATGAACCAACAAGCTATGACTTTGGTGCGCTCCAGCAGTTTGGATCTTTTGTTACTTATCTGCAAGACACCAAGCAGACAAACACTCTCAATCGGTTTAACGATCTCGAGAACGCTAGACTCGTATCGCAGAAATATGCAGATATGGGCGTAACACTGGCTATTTTACAGCGGTTGAGAGATGGACGCACCAATCAGGCATACGAGCTGTTGGAAGGAAATTTAGACGCAGATATCATTGGCTTCGCCGCGAGTTATCGTGAACTTCCCGATTCACTTCGTAACCAGACGAGTTTGAAGGCCCTTGGATGGGCGAGAGATTATCGCGTTAAATATTCATCATCAAACCATTCCCAGATTGTGGATGATGGGGTGGCGGATGTTTTCAAGATATTGGATAACAAGTGATATGAGTATTATTTGGGTTGCAAATCTCAAACCACCTTCTTCGCCAAAATCGTCTCTAGTTCGTCCAAGCCTGACGGTGAACCGATTTCGTAAAATCGCTCGCGCACTTCATATCCTGCCAATTGTTTTTCGCGCACGAGTTTAGTCATGACTTCCGCGAGGTCGAAGGTCTGGTCTGCGGCATAAGAATCGAAAACAGAAGATTTGAAGAGGCTCAAGCCGTAGTCGATGTAGCGCATCTCCGGCAATTTGAGCTTTTTATCATAGACCTTTATTTCGCCATCGGCAAAAACCACGTTGCTGGTATCAAATTTTCCTTCGTTCTGAAAAACAGTCATCAATGCCGGTTTGCCACTCTGGTGAAAGGATTGCGCGATAGGTGCGCAATCGACCGGCAGATACGAATCGCCGTAGAGGACAAAGAATTCCGAGCCGAGCATTGGCAACGCCTGCTTGATGGCGCCGCCGGTGCCCAGCAATTTCGGGCCATCAAAACTATATTTCAGTTCCATGCCGTAATTGGAGCCGCTCCCAAAATCCCGTTCGATCATTTCTCCCAGATGGCCCACGCAGAGGACGGCGCGACGGATCCCGCGTGAATGGAGCAGTTCGAGTTGGTGCGCCAGGAATGGTTTGCCGGCGATGGGCACGAGCGATTTGGGAATCTTTTCGGTGATGGGCCGGAGCCGGGTGGCCAGTCCACCGGCGAGGATCGCCACGGGTATATTTTCCAGTGCGCTCACGAAATGACGAGTTTGGTCCCCTCGAAATCGAACCGGAAGCGCACTTCCTTCAATCCCACCGACCGCATGGCATGGCGTAATTTCCCTTTGTCCTCGGCGTAAAACATCAGGAAGCCGCCGCCGCCGGCGCCGATGAGTTTTCCGCCGAGCGCGCCGCTGGCCATGGCGAGGTCATACCACTCATTGATCTTGGGATTGCTCATGCCGCTGCTGCGCTGTTTTTTGCGCTGCCAGTGGACGTCCATCAGCCGGGCGAATTCGGCGAGGTTTCCGCTTTCCAGGGCAGCCTGGCTTTGCAAGCCAAGGTCTTTGACGAAATGAAGATTTTCGATCATCGCCTGGTCATCGGACTTCGATTTCTGGTCCTGCTCCTTAAGGATGGCTGAGGCGCTGCGGGAATAGCCGGTGAAGAACAGAAGCAGGTTGTCTTCGAGATTATCGCGCGTTTCATGGGAGAGCTTGAGCGGCCAAGCATCAACTTTTCCATTCTCCAGGAATTTAAAGCAAGTCACACCGCCGTACGCGGCAATGTACTGGTCCTGTTTGCCGATGGGTTCCTTGAGGCGGCCGAGTTCGATCTCGCAGGCCTGCGCGGCCAACTCGGCCGGGTGGATGAGATTTTTTTTGTGGGCATGCAGAGCCTTGAGCAAAGCGGTGGTGAAACTGCCGGAGGAACCCAGGCCGGTACCGGCGGGGATGTCCGCCATCGAAGCGACCTCGAGGCCGCGACCATCCACACTGGTCAACGCAAAAGCCTCGCGGATGATGGGGTGCTCGACTTTTCCGGCGTCGGCGACGCGCTCAATTTTGGAATATTTGAGGATCAAATCGGGCGCGAAATTCTCGTGCAGAGTGATATAGACGTAACGGTCGATCGCTGCAGCGATGAGAAAGCCGCCGAATTTCTCGTAATATGACGGCAGATCAGTGCCGCCGCCGCCGAGCGAAATTCGTAGAGGAGAACGCGCGATAATCATTTCGGTTTTTAGATTTTGGATTTTGCCGGTGCGGATTCAAAGTTAAATCCACTTTTCCGATAAATTTCCTCGACGACTTGCAATGCGGTCTTTGCAGCGGCCAATCCAGCGGCGGGCGTCCGCTTCAATTTGACATCATTTTCAAATTCGAGCATTTCGTTCCGCCAGGATTCGTCCGGGCCGGTAAACTCATACACTTTGGTATCGGGAATGCCCATTTCCGGCTTCATCTGGTAATGGAAAAGTTTTTCGACGCCGTAGCTGCCGCCCAGTCCTTCGATGTGCAATTTCGTCACGCGCCCATAGATTTCGAATGAGAAAAGATTTTTCCACTCCGTGCAACTCACGTGAAGCCAGGCCGTCTGCTTTTTGGACGTCCGCAGATCCAGGAATGCATTGTCATCGACGGGCATCTTCCAGAAATAGGTTTGGGCATGGCCCTCGACCTTGTCGAACTCGCCCAGGAACCATCCCGCCAAATCGATCAGGTGGATGCCCTGGTCGATGAGTTCGCCGCCGCCTGAAAGTTTGGGGTCCGCCCGCCATTCCTGGTCGTAACCGATGCGACCGCCGTGCCCGTAACGCGCGCGGATGAACATCAACTCGCCCATGATGCCGGATTCGAAAATCTCGCGGGCTTTCACGAATGCCGGATGGAAACGGTGATTGAAACCGACGCGGACGCAAACACCGTGCTTCTTTTCGAGCGCGAGCAACTCGTCGATCTGTTTGACGGAGATGCCGGCGGGCTTTTCAACGATGACATGCTTGCCCGCGCGGATGGCGGCGGCGGAGATTTCCGCCAGCGTGGAGTTGAGGGTCGCGACGATGACCGCGTCGACTCCCGGGTCGGCAACGGCTTCGTTGAAATCAGTGACGGCGCGGCCGGATTGGGCAAGTTTCACGAGTTCTTCGGCGCGGACCAGATTGATATCGCACGCGACCGTGAGTTTTGAGCCAACCGGAAGGCCGGCGAGGCGTTTTTTGCCGATGAGGCCGCAGCCGATGATGGCGTAATTCACTTGTCCCCCCAATTTTTTCCTCGCTCGCGCGGGGTGACGCGGCGCAGGGTATAAATGTCCTCGCGCAGGTCGGCTTTTACTTCGGCCAGTTTATCCCACGGATCCCATTGCGCGGCGATGAGCCGGCCGGAAATGCCATCGCTCTTTTCCGAGAGCAGAAAGGAGACCAGGCCCAGGACTTTCCGGAGTTTTTCGGTATTATCGCGCGAGAGCCTGGAAGCGCTTTCGAATTCTTTTTTGCCCGCGAGCTTTTCACCGCGGAGGAGGACTTGCTCGGTCATGGGAGTGAAAATGGCCCCGGGCGCGACGGCGTTGATATCGAGCCGTTCGTTCTCCCATTCAGTGGCGAGCGTTTCGACCAGCCGGACGACGCCGGTCTTGGCGACACCATAAGCGGCGAAATTTGGGCGCGGACTGGTGGAACCGCCGCCGGAAAAGCAGAGGACTTTCCCGCGCAATTTTGATTTTTGAAGCAGGGGATAGAGCGCGCGGATGGCGAAAAATGTGCCATCAAGATTCACGGCAAAATTTTTTCGCCAGGCGACGGGGTCGGTCTGCATCGCCGGGCCGATGGGTTCCTGGATTCCCGCACAGCAGATGAGGGCATCGGCGGAATTCCATGTCTGCGAGACTTGATTGGCCGCGGTTTGGAGATTGTTCCAATCTGAGACGTCGCACTGGAAGCTAAAGCCGGATTGGGGTGTACGCGCAAGACGGCAAATTTCATGACCGGCAGTCTCGAGGGAATCGGCAAGAAATTTGCCGATGCCGGAGCTGGAGCCTGTCAGGGCAATTTTCATCGGCGTTCGAGGACCCATTGGTTTTGTTGCAGCCATTGGAGCGTGCGAATGATCCCTTGTTCAATCGTCAATGACGTTTTCCAACCGGTGGCGCGGATTTTTTTTGTGTCGAGGAAGATGAACGGGTTATCGCCCACCCACCCGCGCTTGCCACCGGAATATTCCAGTTCCGGTTTCAGGCTGAGCGCGCCGCAGAGGTAACCGATGGAATCGTTGACCTGCACAAATTCGTCGGTGCCGAGATTGTAGATCTCCACGTTGTGTTTCGCCTTAAGCGCGGTGCCGTTCGTCATGACATGCAGCATCGCGTCCACGCAATCCTGCACGTACAGGTAAGATTTTCGCTGCAAGCCGTCGCCCAGGACTTTCAACTTGCCGGGATGTTCCAACAATTGTTTGTAAAAATCGAAGACGTGGCCATGCGTATAACGCTCGCCAAGGATGGACACGAAACGAAAAATGTATCCTTCGAACTTGAATCCTTCGCAATAGGAAGAGATGAGGCTCTCGCCGGCAACCTTGGAGGCGGCATACAGTGAAGTCTGCACCGGGAAATTTGTGTCCTCGGGCGTGGGGATCTGTGCCGCTTCGCCATAAACACTGCCGGTGGAACTGAAGGCGATCCGTTTGACGCCTGCGCTTCGCATTGCTTCGAGCACGTTGAAGGTGGCGATGGTGTTTTGCTCCAGGTCTTTTTTGGGATGTTCGAGTCCGAAACGGACATCGGCGTTGGCTGCAAGGTGAAAGACAGTGTCGCAGCCGGCCATCGCCTTGGTCAGGGCGGCCAGATCGAGATTATCACCCTCGACCAGTTTGAAGCGGGGATCTGTTAGTGCCCCGGCGAGGAAGTTTCTCTGGCCGGTCGAAAAATTATCGTATCCGACGACAGTCCTGCCGTCGCGCAACAACCGGTCCACGAGGTTGCTGCCGATGAAACCAGCCGCGCCAGTGATAAAAATCTTTTCCATGCAAGTTGCCAAGGCTAACGGGAAGGCGCGCGGCAAGCCAGTTTTTTTGAAATAAGCGCTAAAACAATCCGGAAATATTTGATTTGCGCAGCCGCCCGCGTTTCAATGGAGGAGTGATCGCAAAACGTGTCATCCCGTGCCTTGACGTCCACGACGGCCAGGTCACCCGCGGCGTCCAGTTCGGCAAAGCCGAGGCCGGCGAATTGAAAAATGTCGGCGACCCGGTCGCGCTGGCGATGCGTTACAACGAGCAGGGCGCGGACGAGATGGTTTTCTTCGATATCACCGCCAGCGCGCATGGCCGCGCGACGATGGTCGATGTGATCGAACGCGCGGCGAACGAATGTTTCATGCCGCTGACCGTGGGTGGCGGCATCAAATCGGTGGATGATATGTATACGATGCTCCGCGCCGGCGCGGACAAGATCAGCATCAATTCCAGCGCCCTGGCCGACCCCGCGTTGATCCATGCCGGCGCGGAAAAATTCGGCAGCCAATGTATCGTCGTTTCCATCGACGCCAAAAAGGTTGCGCCGGATAAGTGGGAGGTCTTTTCCCACGGCGGACGCAAGGCCACCGGCCTCGACGCGATCGAATGGGCAGAAAAGGCCGTGTCACTCGGCGCGGGTGAGATTGTTTTGAACTCGATTGACGCGGATGGGACCAAAGCGGGATTTGATCTCGTCATCACACGGCGGATCAGCGAATCGGTGGGGGTGCCGGTGGTGGCCAGTGGCGGTGCGGGCACGCTGGAGCACATGGCCGATGTGCTATTGGAGGGCAGGGCGGATGCCGTGTTGGCGGCGAGCATCTTTCATTTTGGCACTTACACCGTCGCCGACGTGAAACAGTTTTTGGCGAAGCAGAAGATTCCGGTGCGGTTATAACCGTTTCGTGCACTTGCGCCCCATAATAATTTATTGACCTGCCCCAACGGATGTTTACTTTGACGCCCCGAATCAAGAGTGTGCAAAGATGAAAACCTACCTTCCTCCAACGCGACTGGAATCTGTTTCCATCATCCTGCCGGTGATCAATGAAACGACTTCCCTCCGGAAGACCATCGAGACGATCGAGCGCGACGTCAAAGGCGGGCTCATCCGCGAATATCTCATCGTCGTTTGTAAGCGCACGACTCCCGAGGCGATGGCAGTCATCGCCGAGCTCCAAAAGGAATTGGGGGAATTGATCGTGGTCTTGCAACAAAAGCTGCCTTTTCTGGGTGGGGCGTTAAGAGACGCCTTCGAGGTTTCGCGCGGCAGCCATCTGATCATCATGGGCAGCGACCTGGAAACCAATCCTGATGACGTTCATATCCTGATCGAGAAAGAGCAGCAAACTCCCGCGGCGGTCATCACGACTTCGCGCTGGATCCGTGGCGGCGAGTTTCACGGCTACTCGCCGATCAAATTGCTGTGCAACTGGATTTTCCAGCGTTTCTTCTCGGTCCTTTATTTGACGCGGCTGACGGACATGACCTTCGGCTTTCGAATCATGCCTACGCAATTGTGCCAGGCCATCCGGTGGGAAGAGGTGCGCCATCCTTTTAACCTCGAAAGCATTGTCAAACCATTGCGCCTGGGGATTCCGGTCAGTGAGATTCCCACCGTCTGGTATCCGCGCATCGAGGGCGAGTCGCAAAATCCGTTTTTCCGCAATTTTGAGTATTTTCGCATCGGTTTCAAGGCACGTTTCGCCAATAAAAAATCATTCTGGCTCTCATGAAAAAAGTCATCGTTACTACCACCATCAATCCACCGACCAAAGCCATCGAGGCTTTCCAGGCCATGAAGGGCTGGGAATTGGTCGTCGCCGGCGACAAGAAAACTCCCCGCGACTATCATTTGGATCGCGGCGTCTATATCACTCCCGAGGAACAGGAAAAGTATGACCCGGTCCTGTCCGAAGCGATTGGCTGGAACTGCATTCAACGGCGTAATTATGCTTTCCTCTGGGCGATGGAAATGAAGGCGGACCTGGTGGCGCTGGTTGATGATGACAACATTCCCTTGCCGGGTTGGGGCGAAGATTTATTGGTTGGCAAAGACGTCGAAGTCAATTATTACGAGACGGACCTGCCGGCGTTTGACCCGATCGGGGCGACCAATTATCCACACTTGTGGCATCGCGGGTATCCGTTGCAATTATTGTCCAAACGTGATTACACACGCAAAACACGCAAGAGCGTGCGCGTGGATATCCAGGCCGATTTTTGGAATGGCGATCCGGACATCGATGCGCTGGGTCGCATCGCCTACGCGCCGGAATGTACTTTTGACCCGGCGCCATTCCCATTTTCAGCCAACAAACCCGCGCCATTCGATTCCCAGAACACTTTCATTCGCGGGGAGATGTTGAAAGATTATTTCATGTTCCCACACGTGGGACGCATGGATGACATCTGGCCGAGCTATTATGTGCAGGCATTGGGTTACAAGGTTGTTTTTAACCGGGCCTCCGTTTATCAGGCGCGTAACGTGCATGACCTGATCCGCGATATGCGCGGCGAATATATCGGATACGAAAACAATCTCAATTTGATCAATGACCTGGCCAAAGATCCTAAATCGGTCATGGCGCACGTTCCGGGCCGTACCGCCTGGGCTTTTGAACTCTACCGCAGGCATTTCAAGCAGTAATCAGTTGGGTAGATTCGCTTATGGAGCCGGTGATGGCTGGGCCATGCCTTGCGCAAGGCTTCGATGATAGGCCGCGAGTTTCTGATTTCCCTGCTGGGCATACGCGACGGACAGGTCCCAATGCAGCACACTGTCGGTGGGATGATAGGTCAATAATTCTTCCCAAAGAGCGATGGCTTCCGCTTGGTGGCCTTGCTGTGCCTGCAGATAGGCCAGCTCGTAAGCCGCCCTGAGTGCATCCTGTGTCCAGGGGCGGCTGGCAATTGCCCGCTGATAAAGTGCCTCGGCCCGTTTTGGTTGATCCAGATGATTCGCGTAGATATCCGCCTCGAAGGTAATATCCCATGCGTCGGATTGGCTGAAACTGCGGAAGATGGCCAGCCATTTCAACGCATCTTGATATCTTCCCTGGTGCTCGGCAACGACTGCCCTCACTGCGTAAGGCCCGGAACGATCTGGTGCTATCTTGATCGACTCTGAGGCAAGTTCGTCCGCCCCTTGATAATCGCCACGCGCAATGTTGAGCTTGGCCAGTTCAGTCATCACGTCAAAGGCTTTCGGGAAGGTGATGAGACTGCGTTGATAGGCCACCATGGGGTCGTTCCAGTAGGAAGACCAGGCGGCCGCTTCAAAGGCAGCGGCAACCCGCGACCCGATCAACAAAGTGACAATCACCAGCGCAGAGAGACGGGCAAAGCCAGTCATCCTCGATGGCCATAATGTACGAAGGATTGCTGTCAATGCGATGGCAGCTCCGACGCTCGCCAGGGCAATATAAGAATCGCAATACGGCCCGTTGCGGAATCCCAGGACATTACTCATGGGCGCAAAGGCCAACAAAAACCATACAATGCCAAGGGACACATAGGGATAACGCCGGGCTTGAAGGAGTGAAAATATCGTCGCAGCCACCACAATGAGGTAAC
This sequence comes from Verrucomicrobiia bacterium, assembly GCA_036489615.1. Classification (GTDB taxonomy): domain Bacteria; phylum Verrucomicrobiota; class Verrucomicrobiia; order Limisphaerales; family UBA11358; genus UBA11358. The sequence continues at coordinate 30,087 of DASXFM010000042.1, forward strand.
AAATAGCCAATTCCGCCATGGATACCTGACCCCAATAATAACCGCCAAATACTGCCATTCGATTGAAAGGCCAAAACCAGACACTGGTATGCAACGCGGTAAGGTAGCCAGATGAAATTGCCGCATCCGGACGGGAGACGCCGGAGAATCCGCCCAGTACCTGTTGGGTGGATTGAGCCTCGTGACGGATGATCAAATAAATCAATACCACCAGGCCATACCGGAAATATTTCATCCACGTGGAACGGCGACGGAGGCGCAGGGGGTGGAGATACCAGTCCACCACGACGAATAACGCCACCATGCTGACCGCTCCTTCATAGGTAGCCAGGGCTAAAAACAAGAGCAGGGGCGCGAGCAGGTTCCAAATCCAGCCGGTTTTGCCGGCGGTTTCCGAAGTCGATTCCTCGGAGGCACAGGCCAAATCATGGCAGGTGATCGCCGCCGCTGCCAGACCGGCCATCAGGAGGATATTTGAAGCGCTCAGCCAAACGGTGCAGGAAACCAGGGTGGGGGACAATAACCAGATGGCCGTTGCCACTAAAGCCCATCCGCGGTTGGCCATCAGGCGGCAACATAATTTGAACACGGCGCAGGCGCTGAAGGCGCCGATCGCAAGAGCCAAAGCGCGCACTGGAACCATGCCCCCTTGCAAATAAAGCCAGTTATATACTAAAAAAAGCAGGTTTTTGACCGGGCGAAAAAAATGATATAAGTCGGTGCCAAGCAGGGAAAAGATCGAATGACTTGCGCGAGCCAGGAAGAGTTCGTCCCAGTCATCTAATGCAAAAAACGGCGCGTGAATCGAGCAGGCACCGATCGCAAAAAAAGCCAGCAACATTCCAAGAAACAGGAGGGCAAGAGTCCGGCCGGGTAGTTTCAGCGGGGTGGCTGAGAAGGGAGTCCCGTTGGGATCGGTGCGCTGGAAATCTTTTCCCCAGGCCAGGCTCCACGGTTCCTTGATCGCGCCCAGGCATTTGGACGCGAAACCAGGCGGACGGTCCATTTTGCTCATAAGCAGGTTGATTATGGCTGAATCGTTGTCTCCATCACAACCACTTTAAATCGCTTTGGAAAAGATCAGCCGATGAAGGCCGCATGGACGGCTTTCACCGCCTGTTCGCCTTTCGCCAAATCGATGACGACAGAGATTTTGATCTCGCTGGTGGAGATCATGTCGATATTCACGCCGGCCTGGGCAAGCGTTTCAAATAATTTACCGGCCACGCCGGAATGCGATTTCATGCCGACGCCGACGATGGAAAGCTTGCCGATCTTTTCAGCGGTGATCGCGTCTTTGAACCCGATCTCCTTTTTCAAGCTGTCGATGACCTTTTGCGCCTTGAGCAGGTCGGGTTTGTCCGTGGTAAAGGTCAGGTCGGTCGCGGGGACGCCGCTGCCATGGCTGATGTTCTGGACGATCATGTCCACATTGACGGTGGCGTCACCGAGGGCCTTGAAAATTTTAGCGGCCACGCCGGGTTTGTCCGGCACGCCCACGAGGGTGATCTTGGCCTGGTTCTTGTCGAGCGCGACGCCGCGAACGACGACGCCTTCCATGCTTTTGGTTTCTTCTTTCACAATGGTTCCGGGGTTTTCGTTTAGGCTGGAGCGCACTTCGAAGATGACTCCAAATTTTTTGGCAAATTCCACTGAGCGGCTCTGCATCACCTTGGCCCCGAGGCTGGCGAGTTCGAGCATTTCGTCGTAGGAGATCTCCTCCAATTTTTTCGCATTCGGCACGATGCGCGGGTCGGTCGTATAAACGCCGTCCACGTCCGTATAAATCTGGCAAAGGTCCGCCTTAAGCGCGGCGGCGAGCGCAATGGCCGTGAGATCGGAACCGCCCCGGCCCAGGGTGGTGATCTGTCCTTCGGGAGTCTCGCCCTGGAAACCGGCGACGATGACAACCTTGCCGCCTTTCAAATGGTCGTGGACTTTTTTGGGCGTGATGTTGTGGATCTTCGCCTTGGTATGGACGCCGTCGGTGACGATGCCTGCCTGCGCGCCGGTGAGCGAGACCGCCGGGATGTTCAATGAGTGCAAGGCAATGGCAGTGAGCGCGATGGTCTGTTGCTCGCCGGTCGCCAGGAGTACGTCCATTTCACGTTCATTGGGCAAGGGCATGATCTCCTTGGCCAGCTTGATGAGATTGTCGGTGACGCCGCTCATCGCCGAAACGATGACGACGACCTGGTCGCCGCGGGAACGGTAATCAGCGACACGGCGGGCGACATTTGTGATCCGCTCGGGATTACCGACCGATGTGCCGCCGTATTTTTGGACAATTAATGCCATATCGAATTAAAAATCGGAAGGGGGAGCATAGCAAAATACTGCGATTTGAAAAGATGAATGATTGCTGCCTATGATACCTTGTTCTCTTCCTCTCATCGTGACCTTCTCCCCTGGGGAGAAGGAACAGCAGAGAGTATTTTTTGATTATGAAAGGTTTCCCAAGAGATGCCACCTAACCGTGTTTCAAACAAAGCGCCGAGTGTGAACGAACGGGTTGATAGGTAACACATCAGACCGGGCTGATAGGTAACAGTTTTTAGTTTTGTTGGCGAGTCTGGCGGACGGAGACCGAAGGTCGGAGTCCGCCAGACTCGTGTTCAGGCAGCTCGCCCAGCAAATAGTTTTCAAACCACACTTCCCTCCGCCCGGCTTGGGCCGCTCGCAGAGCAACCCATTGACCCACCACCGCCGTTCCGACATAGCGCAAGCCTGCTCGCCAGCGGATCTCTCCGTTGCTGCGCACCCGCCGGACCACATCATCCGCCGGGTAAACAAAGGACGCTTTGCCTCCCCCATACGCCCGGCGACTTCTCTGATAATAATCTGCGGGCACCGCTTGACCCAAGGCTTCATGAGGCCGTTCCTCGTTGAACTTTCGACGCCACCGATCAAAACGTTTTTGCTGGGCCCGGCCACTGGCTGCCGCCGGTTGCGCCGTCTCCGCTTTCAAGGTCCGATGCATCCGTTCATGGATCCCGTTTTCCTCGGGATGCCCTGGCCGGATGAACTCCGGACGAATCCCCAATCCCACCCACCAGACACTCAAGCGCGAGAGCCCCGCCCCGCCCGTGGAGCCAAAGGGACACCCGTTGTCCACGCGGATCACCTCCGGCAAACCATAGTGTTTAAAGACTTTTTCAAACCAATGGCGGGCTTGGGCATATCCCTGGTCGGCGGCCACCTGACAACAGACCACATACCGGCTGTACAGATCACTCACCGTCAAAGGATCGCATCGCTGGCCATCCCCAGTCCGAAACCAGCCCTTGAAATCCACACCCCATACTTGATTGGGACGCTCCGCCAAGGTCAAGTGAACCGGCCCACGATCGGGCCGACGCCAGCGTCGTCGCCGCGAACGCACCAGACCTTGGGACTGCAATCGCGCCCCCAAGGTGCTGACGGCGGGCACCCCTTTTGGCCCATAACGGGCCACCAGTTTGACTCGCAGCTTCTTGGGGCCCCAAGTGGGATGGCGTAACCGCAAAACCACCACCCGCTCAGTCCACACTGCAGCGCTACGGTGCGGACAATCATGAGGCCGATGCGAGCGTTCCGCCAGTCCGGCTAGACCGCTCTGCTCATACCGTTGCCACCACTTGTACCCAGTCCGCCGGCTTACCCCAAACTCGCGACAGACCTTCGCAAAACTCAGCGCTCGTTCTTTCACTTTTATTATAAAAGCCATCTTCTCTTCCATTGGTAACACTTTCTTCCAAGGCATAGTCGCCTCAGTATGTGTTACCTATCCTCCCGGTCTATCTGTTACCACTCTCCCCGGTTCATACC
>DASXFM010000089.1:0-5381 GCA_036489615.1 Verrucomicrobiia bacterium
AAAAACATGATATTTCGCCGGGAGACGGCCGTGTGTTAATTTCGAACTATGACGGAACTACTGAAACCAAATAAACCCGGCGAAGGCCACGTGGAAACCGGGGAACCAAAGTCGCAGCCGAAGGGCGTCACGCAAATGCAAGTTGGCGTGGATAGTTTCGCCGCGCGTTTCGAAGATGACGGCGCGAGCACCAGCGTCAGCACATCGGACAGCATTCGCCATCTGGTCGATCGAATTGAACTCGCAGACAAAGCCGGCCTCGACGTCTTTGGCGTGGGCGAACATCATCGCAAAGAATTTCTCGATTCGGCCCCGCAGATGATCCTCGCGGCGGCAGCGATGCGCACCCGGCGCATCCGCCTCACCAGCGCCGTTACGGTTTTAAGCGCCGCCGATCCCGTGCGCGTTTTCCAAAATTTCGCCACGCTCGATTTGCTCTCACAAGGCCGCGCGGAAATCATCGCCGGACGCGGCTCGTTCACCGAGGCATTTCCCCTGTTCGGACTTCAACTCGAAGATTATGACTCGCTGTTTGTCGAGAAGCTGGAACTGCTCTTGAAATTGCGGGAGAACGAATTTGTTCGATGGACCGGCAAACATCGTCCGGCGCTGACCGGCCAGGGCGTCTATCCGCGCCCAATGCAGAACCAGTTGCCGATTTGGGTCGGCGTCGGCGGCACACCGGAATCATTCGCTCGCGCCGGAATGCTCGGACTGCCGCTCATGGTCGCGATCATCGGCGGCGAGACGCGGCGATTTCGTCCGCTGGTAAATATCTATCGGGAATACGGCCAACGCGCCGGCCATTCGCCGGAGAAACTTAAAGTAGGCGTTCACGCCCTGGGCTATGTCGCCGAAACGACGCAACAGGCAATCGAAGATTTTTATCCGGGATACGCCCGATCCATGAACCGCATCGGCAGGGAACGCGGCTGGCCTCCGCTCTCGCGTGGTCAATTCGACGCGATGCGGAGCCGGCACGGCGCGTTGCTGGTGGGAAGTCCTGATGAAGTCGCGGAGAAAATCCTGGACCACAGCGAAGCGCTCGGCGGCATCTCCCGGATCACGTTTCACATGGATGTCGCGGTATCAGCGCAAGCCAAGCTGTTGCGCGCCATCGAACTCGTCGGCGCAAATGTCGCACCGATTGTGCGCAAGAACGCACACATTAAAACGTGAATAAGTTCAAACGGACCTGGCGCAGCTCAAATCGGATATTTCCGTTCGAATTTTTTCATTTTCTCTAGCAACTCCTTTTGGAGAGCGACGACGTCGACAAGTTTCATGTCGTGCTGGTCAATCCGAAACAACGCTCCTAAAAGCTTTGATTCCAGGGTCAAAGTTCTCTCTTCAAAATCCACTTTACACTTGATGATTTGGTATTCCAAATCCGCCAATTTCAAATTGACCGGCCCTATTAAATTACGGATTTGATGGATTTGCTGTCGCACCTGCTCAAACATGTCGCTCATTTAATAAAAAATTCAGATTTTCCCTCCCCACCAGGTGCCTCATCCTACTTTTTAGGCTTTTGAATGTCAAACGGCACCATTGCTCAACACCGTCCCATGAGCCCGCAAAACGAATCGCCCGACTCGCGTTCCGCTTCAACGTTTCAACGCCTCCTGCAGCGCCAATTTTAAAAATTCCGCCGCCGCCCGCCCCGGAGGCCGTTGTTTCGGCCAGATGGCAACGATCGTTCGTTCCGGTTTGGGCCCGGACAACGAACGGTATTCCGGCACACCTTTCCGGTCCGACCGCACGGCCATTTCAGGAACCAGTGAAAGCCCTACACCCGCATACACGAGCGCCTGGATTGTCTCCAATTGCGCGCTTCGGAAACTGATATTGGGCCGAAAATCGCTCCGACCGCAAAAATCCAGCACCTGGTCTCCCAGGCAATGGTCTGATTTCATCACGATCAGATGTTCCTCCTGCAAATCTTCCGATTTGATGAATCGTTTGCGGCCGAGCCGATGGCCCGGCGGCAGCGCGAGCTTGAGTTCTTCCGTAAACAAGTCACGCACCTCAAGCCGCTCCTCTTCAATCGGTCGGCTGACCAGCGCAAGATCGATCTCATAAGCGTGAATTTGCCGGATGAGTTGCGCGGTCGTGTCTTCGTGAACCGACACCTCCACTCTTGGAAATTTCCGGGCAAAAGTCACCAGCATGGGTGGCAATAGAAAAGGCGCAATCGTGGGCAGCGCCCCGACGGTGAACCGGCCATTTTGAAGCCCCTTTGCGTCGCTAATGTCGCGCCGGGCGGCCTCGGCTTCATCTAAAATCCTGACGGCACGGGCTAAAAAAACTTCGCCGTGAGCCGTCATTCGGGCGGTGCGTTTCAGCCGGTCAAAAAGCCGCTCACCCAGTTCGTCTTCGAGCTTTTGAATCTGCTGGCTCAAGGATGGCTGGGAGACATGACACTGCTCCGCGGCCCGCGAGAAATTACCCGTCCGGGCCACTGCCACGACATAGCGAAGCTGCTGCATTTCCATAGGCAATGCCTATGATAAACATAGGAAACAAGTATTTCAATAATAGCTTGCCCCGTGCTTTACTTCTGGCCGGGGATTGATGACCAGTAACACAACACTTTGAAAGATAAAATAAATATGGCAACCGAATCCAAATGTCCGTTTCATCATGGCGCTTCATTCACTGGCGGGACTACGAACCGCGACTGGTGGCCGAACCAGTTAAAGGTCGAATTGCTGAACCAACATTCGGAAAAGTCCAACCCGATGGACGATGGTTTTGATTATGCCAAAGAATTTAAGAGCCTCGATCTTGCCGCGCTAAAAAAGGACCTCGCGACCCTGATGACCGATTCGCAGGAATGGTGGCCGGCGGATTTCGGCCATTATGGCGGCCTGTTCATCCGCATGGCCTGGCACAGCGCCGGCACCTATCGCACTTCGGATGGCCGGGGCGGCGCCGGCCGCGGCCAGCAGCGTTTCGCGCCGCTCAACAGCTGGCCGGATAATGTCAGCCTCGACAAAGCGCGCCGCCTGCTGTGGCCCATCAAACAAAAGTACGGCCGCAAAATTTCGTGGGCCGATCTGCTCGTTCTCACCGGAAATGTCGCGCTCGAATCGATGGGTTTTAAGACGTTTGGTTTTGCAGGCGGCCGCGTGGACACCTGGGAACCGGATCACGATGTTTATTGGGGCAGCGAAGCCAAATGGCTGGGCGGTGATTTGCGCTATTCGCAGGGTTCGCCCGGTGTGGTGGAAGATCACGCAGTATTGGTCTCCGACGACGAAAGCGAGAAGCCGCACACGCGCGATCTCGAGAAGCCGCTGGCTGCCGTGCAAATGGGTTTGATTTACGTCAATCCCGAAGGCCCGGACGGCAAGCCCGATCCGATTGCCGCCGCGCGAGACATTCGCGAGACCTTCGCCCGCATGGCGATGAATGACGAGGAAACCGTGGCCCTGATCGCGGGCGGCCATACCTTTGGCAAGACCCACGGCGCTGCCGCGGCAATGCATGTCGCCGAGGAACCGGAAGGGGCCGGCCTTGAAATGCAGGGCCTGGGCTGGAAAAACAGCTTCGGCGCCGGCAAAGGCCGCGACACCATCACCAGCGGCCTGGAAGTCACCTGGAGCCAGACGCCCACGCGCTGGAGCAATCACTTTTTTGAAAACCTGTTCAAGCACGTGTGGGAACTGACCAAAAGTCCGGCGGGTGCGCATCAATGGGTGGCGAAAAACGCTGAAGCAACCATTCCCGATGCCCATGATCCGTCGAAGAAACATGTACCTACCATGCTCACGACGGATTTGTCGCTGCGATTCGATCCGGTCTACGAAAAGATCTCCCGGCGATTTCACGAAAATCCCGATCAATTTGCCGATGCCTTCGCCCGCGCCTGGTTCAAATTGACGCACCGCGACATGGGACCGCGCTCACGCTACCTTGGGCCGGATGTGCCGAAAGAGGATCTCATCTGGCAGGACCCGATTCCAGCGCGCCGGCATGAATTGATCGGGCCGGCTGAAATCGCCGCGCTCAAGACAAAAATCCTTGCCTCGAAATTGTCGGTCTCACAACTGGTGACCACCGCCTGGGCTTCAGCCTCAACGTTCCGAGGTTCGGACAAACGCGGCGGCGCCAACGGCGCGCGGATTCGTTTGGCTCCTCAAAAGGATTGGGAAGTCAATCAGCCGAAGCAGCTCGCAACCGTTTTAAAAACGCTCGAAGGCGTGCAAACGGAATTCAACAAAACGGCAACCGGCGGCAAGCAGGTTTCACTCGCGGACCTGATTGTCCTGGCCGGTTGCGTCGGCGTTGAGCAGGCCGCGAAAAATGCCGGTCACGAAATCACAGTGCCCTTTCAGCCGGGACGCACGGATGCACTGCAGGAACAAACGGATGTGGAATCCGTCGATTTTCTGAAACCCCGCGCCGATGGTTTCCGCAATTATCTCAAGGGCCGATACACCATCGCCGCCGAGTCGCTACTGATCGACAAGGCGCAATTGCTCTCGCTGACCGCGCCGGAAATGACCGCCCTGGTTGGTGGTATGCGCGTACTGGATACCAATGCCGACGGCACGCAGCATGGTGTCTTCACCAAACGGCCGGAAGCGTTGACCACCGACTTCTTCGTGAACCTGCTCGACATGGGCACGGAATGGAAACCCGTTTCGGAGATGAAAGACGTCTTTGAAGGACGCGACCGCAAGACCGGCAAAGTCAAATGGACCGGCACACGAGTCGACCTCGTCTTCGGTTCAAATGCGGTGCTCCGGGCCTTGGCAGAAGTGTATGCCAGCTCAGACGTCGGGAAGAAGTTCATCGACGACTTTGTCGCCGCCTGGAACAAAGTGATGAATCTCGACCGCTTCGACCTCGCCTGATTCAAGAGTCATAACGCCAGCGAAGCCCGTGGTAGGGCAGCGCTGCCGCGCTGCCAGGCAAGCGCCCCCTGGCGCTTGCGTTTCATCTCACGCTCTCACGCTCTCACGTTCCACCCTCCGCCAAAACCACAAGCCCGCCACGCCCAGGCCAATGAGCGCCACGCCCGACGGCTCCGGCGCCGAACCGATGGCGATATCAACCGGTTCATGCAACCCGGAAATCAACGAGGCATCGATAGTTGCCCCGGACGTCGTGTATTCCCCGATCGTCCCGTTGAACTGGTTCGCGACAAACAGGTCGTCGCCATAAACGGCCAGGCCATAGGGAAGGTTCAGCCCGGAAATCAGCGAAGCGTTGACGACTGCCCCGGACGTCGTGTATTCGCCAATCGTGCCGGTCCCGGGCGCATCGCCCCGGTTTACGACAAACAGGTCGTCCCCGGAAATGGCGATGCCAAAGGGCCTGTCCAGACCGGAAATCAACGAGGCGTTCACCGTCGCCCCGGAGGTTGTGTACTC
>DASXFM010000098.1:0-21017 GCA_036489615.1 Verrucomicrobiia bacterium
AACCCAATTACGCAGTATGAAGAGCAGAAGGCCGTTACGTTATGAAGATGCTTAAATTCTCATTTTTCGCACTGGGCGCTCTCGCCATATTGTCTCTGTCCGGTTGCAGCACCGGTCCGACCGCATGGAATATCAAGATTACCCAGGTCACGCCGGGCTCCATCCAGGTGGATCTGGTGGGCCTCACCGATACTGAAAAGCCCAAGTGGGAGGCGTACAGCATAGACAGTTACTGGAACAACGAAAATGATCCGCGCCGGCAGAATGCGCTCAAGCTCACGCATTTTCTGGAATTGAACAAGCCCTGGGTGGTGTCGAAGGATGATCCGATTTGGCAGAAATGGTTTTCGCACGGAGATACTGAACTGGCGATCATCGCCAATTTGCCGGGCAATTTCCCCACGGGTCCGGGCGATCCGCGTTTGAACTTTATCCAGTTGAACAAAGGCGCCTGGGATGCCAAGAAACATACCCTGGTCTTTGAAGTGCAGGACACGATCGTCAATCCGATCACGCCGCAGAAGAACAAGTGACCGGGTCGGCCTCGGGCAAGACATGGGAGCGGCAATGCCGCCGCACAACGCGAGAACCAGTTTAAAAACTTCAATTATTGCCAATGCCTCTTTTTGGCGAGTATGAATCCAATGACGAGCCGCTCGCCGTCACGCCGGGAAGGAACCAGACCACAACGGTCTGGCTGGCGCGAAAAAGCGGCGGACAGGATGGCCGCCAGTTTGCCATCAAGTGCCTGGCTGTCCATCGGGACGATCGAGGGCATACTTCGGATGAATCTCTCGGCACTGACCCCGGCCTCGAGTTCATCGAGACGGTCAAACAACTGAAGAAGGCGCAGGCGGAGGGTTCACGCGATTTTTTGCCAATTCAGGCTTTCGGGACTTCTGACTCCGGCTGCTGGTACGCCGCGGAATATTGCGCGCGCGGTTCGCTCAAGACATGGATCAATCTCCGCGGCGGTGTGGATTCGGACGCTTTGAAACGTGTGGTCTCATCGCTGGCCGACGGATGCCGGTCATTGAAAGCGATTTGCGGGCGTTCTCATGGAAATCTAAAACCCAGCAACGTCCTGTTGCACGGCAAATCCCGCCCCTTGAAGTTCACGCCGTTGCTGATGGTTGACGCGATGCCGGTTTCGACCACACGCGTCTCGGGCCTGGGCGCGGACAACCGGATGATGGTCCAAAACATCTTCGAAGCGCAGGATCTCCGGGCCATCGGCGAATTGATTCTTCAGTTGGTGGAAGGCCGCCTGATCGAAAGCGGTTCGGACTATAATTATCCGGTCGAATCGTCGCCCGACTGGAAAAAACTCGGCAAGGACGAACCGCGCTGGCGCGGGCTTTGCAATCGCCTGATTGATCCGCAACTGGATTTGGCGACGACCAATCTTGATTGGCTGGCCAAAGAGCATCGCCTGGGCATAAATGTCCAAAAATTTTTGCTGCCGGTGGCCGCCGCAGTGGTGGCCATGGCCGCCGTTGGCTCGATCATTTATCTTTATTCCGCCGGCGGTTTTGACAGGCATCTCCGCGCCGCCGGCACCGCCCGGGATGACGGCGACTGGATCCTCGCCGCCCAGGAAATTGGCAAGGCGTTGAAAATGAAGCCGAACGATCCACAGGCGCTCAGCCTGGGCGAAAAGATTTTCACCGACCTCGAGCAAGCCGCCGAAAAGGAGGTCGCCGCCGGAAACTGGAAGACCGCGCAGGAGGAAATCGATCGCGCCAACAAGCTCAAACCCAACGACCCGGAAATTGCGCGAGTGGATCAAAAACTCCAGCACGGAAAAGATTATCAAGCGGCGATGGACGCCGGGCAACAAGCCTTCGAAAATAAGAACTACGACGAAGCCATCCGGCAGGCCAATGTGGCGATGCAGAATGCCCCAAAAGACGACGCCGCCGAGCAGTTGCAACAGGACTGTGAAACCGCGAAGAAGGCGATTGAAATGCAGGAGTCGGGCGCGAGAGAGCACGGTTACGAGGTCGCTTTGAGCGCCGTTCGCGATGCCCTCGCCGCGCAGAAATATGATGAAGCGATTCGCCAGGCTGACACGGCGCTCGACTTTAAACCGGGGGACGCCGACGCCAGTCGTCTAAAGACCGAAGCGCAGAACGCCAGGGATGCCGCCGCCGCCAAGTTGGCCGCCGCCGAGGCAGCATATGAGACGGACATGCAGGACGAACGGCACGCCCTCGAGAAAGGCGACTACGATAAAGCTGTCCACGAAGGAATTCTCGCGATTGCGGACAAACCGGGCGATCCAGATGCGACGCAGCTTTTAGCCAAAGCCAAGAGCCAGCAAAAAGCCGCCGCCGAAGCACAAGCCCGAAAACAGAATTATGATGCCGCGATGTCGGCGGGACGCACGGCGCTTTCCGGAGGGCAATATGATGAGGCCGTTCGCCAGGCGCAAATCGCGCTGGTAAACGAACCTGGAGACGCAGACGCCACCAAGCTGCAAAGTGACGCCCAGACCCAGGCGCAGGCCAGCGCCCAAGCCCAGGGTCGCCGTCAAAAATACGACGCCGCCATGGCCGCAGGACGCGGCGCGCTTTCCAACAAGCAATTTGATGAAGCCGCCCGGCAGGCTGATATCGCGCTGGCAAGCGAGCCCGGCGATCCCACGGCAACGCAATTGAAGACGGATGCCCAGACCCAGGCAAAGGCGGCGGCTGACGCGATAGTCCACCAGCACAATTACGATACGGCAATGGCTGCCGCCCGGGATGCGCTCCAAAAAAACAAATACGATACGGCCATTGCCCAGGCCAAGGTGGCCCTCGAAAATGAACCCGGCGACCAGGACGCCACCCAGATTGAAAGCGATGCCGAGGCGCGCGCCAAAGCGGCAGCAGATGCCGCGACGCGCAAGCAAAATTATGACACGGCCATGGCCGCCGGACACGCGGCGTACTCAAAGGCACAGTATCATGAGGCGATGAGCGACGCGGACACCGCCCTGGCGAATGAGCCGGATGATTCGCAGGCGACCCAACTGAAAAGCGATGCCCGGACGCAACAGCAAAAAATAGACGAAGCCCTGGCCAGACAACAACGATACGACAACGCCATGAGTACCGGAGGCGCTGCGTTTTCAGCAGGCAAATTTCAAGATGCGGTTCGGCAGGCGAAAATTGCGCTGACCGCCAAACCCGGCGATGGCCCGGCGACCAAGTTGCAGACTGACGCGCAGGCGGGATTATTCACTTCCTATATTGCGGCCGGAAATGCCGACCTGTCGAAGGGTAACTACAAAGAAGCGATGCAATACGCGAAGGCCGCCCTGGCAATTAAAGACGACTCCGCCGCGCAAAACATCGAAGCCCAAGCGGAATCAGAGCAAAAAGCCCTTACAACTCTCGATGGCCAGCTTGCCATTTTGATGAAGGATTTCGGCGTGGACCAGCAAAAAGGTTCATCCGTTGTTCCCAACCCCAGGGCCACCAAAATCACGGAGATAGATGATCCGCGCGTCGTCACACAATATCTCATGGTGACGACCAACCTCGAAACGCAATACACCAAAGGCGGCTGGCTGGAGCTGGAGAAACGCCGGGACATCCTCGATCACGTCCGGAAGAATCTGAATAACTATTGAGCGCAGCTGGCGAAATAGCCCGGATTTTCCACCGGAAATTGCGTGTGAGTTGATTTCACGCAAGTATTGGAGAGACTCGCGCTTTTAGGTGGGAGTTCCCATAAACCGAGTCACCTTCCCTTTCGAACGATTCTCCCTCACCCCAGCCCTCTCCCGTCCACCCTCCGCAGTATCACTCTTTCGCGGTTCCTGGCAGGGCGGAATAACTTGCGCGATCTCGAAGGCACTGCAATGCGCGGTGCTACGGAGGACGGGCTGGGAGAGGGTGAATCACCGTCCGATGTTTTGAAACATTTACTGACGGAATCGGCCAGGTGAGGGTGGGCTTTCCACTGACTCATTGCACAACAAACTTTACGCCGTTTGTGGACTCGTCAACGCGAGTCAATGATGACCCGATTCGCGTTTTAAAAACTTTCCCCGGCCAATAGTCCCCACAAATTTTCCATCCCGAACCGCCACCTGGCCACGCACGGTCACCGCTGACGGGCGACCCTCGATTTTCCACCCTTCAAACACATTGTAATCCACGTTGACGTGCTGGGTCTTTGCGGAAATTTTTCCCCGATACTTCGGGTCAAAGATCACCAGGTCGGCGTCCGCGCCGATTTGAATGGTTCCTTTGCGCGGAAATAAGTCGAAAGTTTTGGCGGCCTGTGTGCTGGCGCAATTGACAAATGTGTGCAAATCAATTTTTCCAGCCTTCACTCCATACGTATAAAGCACATTGACGCGGTCTTCAAGCGAAGGAATGCCATTGGGAATCTTCGTGAAATCATTTTTGCCCATGACCTTTTGCGTTTTGAAATCGAACGGGCAATGGTCGGTGGCCACCGTCTGGACCAATCCATCCCGCAGGCCGTTCCACAAAACCTGTTGGTTGCTTTTGTCGCGTAACGGCGGCGACATCACATATTTGGCCCCTTCAAATTTCGGTTTTTCCGCGCAGGTCTTGTCGAGTGTGAGATATTGCACCAGCGTTTCCACGCTCACACGCACTCCACGCCGCCGGGCCGCGATGGCTTCATCGAGCGCTTCCCGGCAGCTGAGGTGCACGATATAAGTCTCCGCGCCGGTCGCTTCGGCGAACGTCATCAGATGATGGACACCCTCGGCCTCGACCCGCGGCGGACGGCTCTCGTAATGCGAGCCGGGGCCCGTTTTTCCGGCGGCCAGCAATTCCGCCTGCCGTTCCGCGATGAGGGTTTCATTTTCACAATGCGCGGTCACGATGACCCCCAGCTCTTTGGCTAATTTGAGCGCGCGGAACAACTCGGCGTCATCCACGCCAAACGCGCCTTTATACGCCAGAAAAACTTTGAATGAACTGATGCCGCGCCTGACGATCTCCCGCAGCTGTTTTTCAGTCTTTTCATCAAACTTTGACACGCCCATGTGAAACGAAAAGTCGCACGCGGATTTTCCGACCGCCTGGCTCATCCAAAACTCAAAACTTTCCAGCGCGTCGTCCTTGCGCGATGGGCAACACATTTCGATGAGCGTGGTCGTGCCTCCCACCAGCGCCGCGCGGCTGGCCGTTTCATAATTGTCCTTCGCAAACGTGCCCATGAACGGCAGATAAATGTGGACGTGTGGATCGATAAATCCCGGAAAGACAAATTTTCCCCTCGCGTCAATTACCGTCGCGCCCGGCGGCGCTTGAAGGTCGTGGCCGATTTGCGTGATCGTTTCGCCATCGCACACGATATCGGCGATATACCGTTCGCCGACTGTGACAATTTCGCCGCTTTTAATCAGCAGGGACATAAAAAATGCGGTGCTTTCGAAGGCGCGTTCTATCACGGGCGCTATTCTTTGGCGAGCCAAAAGGATGGCACGGAGAAAAATCCATTGACGCCATCATATCAGGACTGTTTATACTCCATCCACGCGCATGAAAAGCTATCGCCGCTCCGTCGTCTTCATTTTTTTCGCCGCACTCTTTATCCTCGTTGCAGCGAATTCATCGAAAGCCGGAGCCATGATCGCACAGATCCCCCGCCCAGCCACGGACGCCACCGCGACGCCCGCAGTTCCGGCCGCAGTCGTTGATTCCGGCGACAATGCGTGGATGCTCGCCAGCTGCGCTCTCGTCCTGATGATGACCGCTCCCGGACTCATTTTATTTTACGGCGGACTAGTCCGCGCCAAAAACGTGCTGGCTACCATGATGCACAGTTTGATCCTGATGGCCCTCGTTTCGATGGTTTGGATGATCTTTGGCTACAGCATGGCATTTGCGCCGGGGAACGCGTTCGTGGGCAATCCCCTAACCTATTTTATGTTGAATGGGGTCGGCGGAGCGCCAAATCCGGATTATTCCAGCACGGTACCGCAGGAAACGTTCATGCTCTTTCAGATGATGTTTGCGATCATCACGCCGGCCCTGATCAGCGGCGCCATGGCCGAACGGATCAAGTTCAGCGGTTACGTTCTGTTTGTGTTGCTCTGGATTACCTTCGTCTATTTCCCTTTGTGTCATATGGTTTGGGGCACGGGCGGGTATTTTAACTGGGCGCTGGGCGGCAAAATTCCGGTCCTGGACTTCGCGGGCGGCACGGTGGTGCACGTGAGTTCCGGTGTTTCCGCACTCGTCTGCGCCATCCTGCTTGGGCGGCGCGCCGGGTACCTGCATGAGCCGATGATGCCGCACAACGTGGTGCTTTCGCTCATTGGCACCGGGTTGCTGTGGGTCGGCTGGTTTGGTTTCAATGCCGGCAGCGCTCTCAATGCCGGCACCCTTGCCACGAGCGCATTTGCGGCCACACACTTCTCGGCAGCGGCCGGCGCGTTAAGTTGGGCATTTGTCGAATGGTGGCACAAGGGCAAACCCAGCGTCCTGGGCGCGGCGTCCGGAATGATCGCCGGTTTGGCAACCATTACACCCGCTTCAGGATTTGTCGGAATTCCTGCCGCTTTTTGCATCGGCCTGGCCGGCGGCGCCGTTTGCTATTTCGCCGTCACGAAACTCAAAGCCAAATTTGCTTACGATGACGCGCTGGACGTTTTTGGCGTACACGGTGTGGGCAGCGCGGTGGGACTATTGGCGCTCGGCGTTTTTGCCAGCGCCGCCGTCAATCCCGCCATCCTCACAACGTTTCATGCCAACGGCGCCGCCGTGTCCCTCAGCGGCGGAGCGCGTCAACTGGGTGACCAGGCGATTGCAGTGGTATTTACGGCGGCATACGCCGGAATCATCACGCTGATTCTCTTCAAAATAGTTGACGCCTGCGTCGGCCTGCGTGTGGATATTGAGGACGAAAGCATCGGTCTGGACCTTACGCAGCACGGCGAACGCGCCTACAGCGAATAACGGCAAAGACCAAATTTAAAATTATGAAAAAAATCGAAGCCATCATCAAACCGTTCAAGCTGCAAGAAGTCAAAGATGCCCTGAGTGAAATTGGAATCCACGGCATGACCGTCTCGGAAGTCAAAGGTTTCGGACGCCAGAAAGGCCATACCGAAATTTATCGCGGCAGCGAATACACCGTCGATTTCCTTCCCAAGGTCAAAATCGAAACCGTACTCCCCGATAACATGGTAAAACAGGCAATCGATACGATCATTAAAGCCGCCAAAACCGGCAAGATCGGCGATGGAAAAATTTTCGTCTCCTCAATCGCAGAAGCCCACCGGATTCGCACGGGCGAACAGGATGAGCAGGCCGTGTAGCAGATCGAGCCATCGCTCGGGCTTCAGGGCGTGAAGGATGGAATGAGAAACCTTTTCCCTTTTATTTTTTCATTTTTCCCTGTGCCACACATCCCCTTCTCCATAACTGAACCACCTGCTCGTGGTGACCTTTTGTTGGGTGAAGAATTGCACGCCTTCCCTGCCCTGCATGTGCAAATCCCCAAAAAAGGAGTCGTTCCAACCGTTGAACGGAAACCAGGCCATTGACGCGGGCACGCCGATATTGACGCCCACCATGCCGCAGTTGATACGATGTTTGAACTCCCGGGCGGCCTTGCCGGATCGCGTAAAGATGGAAGCGCCGTTGCCGTAATTCGATTTATTGGCCAGCTCAATCGCCGCGTTTAAATCATCCATGCGCATGACGTTGAGCACCGGCCCGAAAATTTCCTCGCGCGCGACGGTCATGCCGTTTTGCACGTGGTCAAGAACCGTCGCGCCCACGTAAAAGCCATTCGGGGCTTCAGACACTTTCACGTTCCGTCCATCGGCGGAAATCTTTGCGCCTTCTTTCACACCGGTTTCGATCAATTCCAAAACCCGGTCGCGATGCTGGCGCGTGATCAGGGCGCCCATGTCCGGCTGCGCATCGCGATCCGTGGGACCGACCTTGATTTTGCGCGCCGCCTCAATCAACGCCGGCAAAACCGTTTTTTCCGCGCCGCCTACGACGACCGCGGTTGAGCCGGCCATGCAACGTTCCCCGGCGCAACCAAACGCGGCTTCCATCACGCCGCGCGTGGAGTTCTCGACGTCGGCATCCGGCATCAGCAAAACAAAATTTTTGGCGCCGCCGTTGGACTGCACGCGTTTCCCGTGTTTTGTGCCGATTTCATAGATGTATTTAGCGACCGGCGTGGAACCGACAAATGAAATCGCTTTGACCTTCGGATGCGTCAGCAGTCCATCCACTACTTCACGTCCGCCGTGAACAAGGTTCAACACGCCTTTGGGGAGCCCGGCCTTTTCGAGCAGCCTGGCAATTTTGATGGCCGTGAGCGGCACCTTCTCGCTGGGCTTAAGCACAAACGTATTTCCACAAACAATCGCCACCGGATACATCCAGAGCGGAACCATTGCCGGAAAATTAAACGGGGTGATTCCCACGCAAACACCGAGCGGCTGGCGGATGGCCTCGCAATCAATTCCCCGCGCGACGTTCTCCAGGACCTCGCCCATGAGCAATGA
Source organism: Verrucomicrobiia bacterium (assembly GCA_036489615.1). GTDB lineage: Bacteria > Verrucomicrobiota > Verrucomicrobiia > Limisphaerales > UBA11358 > UBA11358. Next base: position 8,504 of record DASXFM010000098.1, read on the forward strand.
GGGGATACCGCAGGCAAATTCCACCATCTCGATGCCGCGCTTCACGTCCCCGCGCGATTCAGTAAGGGTCTTGCCATGTTCCCGCGTATTGCAACGCACAAGCTCCTCAAAATTCTCCTCCATCAACATTCTGAAACGGAAAAATACCCGGGCGCGGTCGACAGGCGGGGTTTCCATCCACGCCGGAAAGGCCGCGGCGGCCGCCTCGACAGCGGCGTTCACTTCGGAAATTCCGCCGGCGGGACATTCGGCGATGATCTCGCCGATGGACGGATTAAAAACCGGCGTGCCGGGAATTTTTGGCTCGAGCCATTCGCCTCCAATATAAAAAGGACAGGAATCTACTTTGGTCATAGGTCAAGTTATCGTTTTTCGAGCGGCACGACGCTCCGTTGCCCCGGGCCGACATATTGTGACATGGGCCGGATCAACGCATTGTTCGCCAGTTGTTCCATGATGTGCGCCGTCCAACCGGTGATGCGGGCCATCACAAAGATAGGGGTATACATATCGATGTCTATGCCCATCATGTAATAAGCCGGACCACTGGGGAAATCGAGATTGGGATGAATGCTTTTCTGTTCCAGCATCGTCGCTTCGAGAACGTCCGCGATCTCAAGCCATTTTCTTTCGCCAGTGAATGACGACATCTTTTGGGCATATTTCTTCATGGTCGGCACGCGAGAATCTCCATTCTTATACACGCGATGCCCAAAGCCCATCACTTTGCGTTTTTCTTTCAAAGCTTTCAACATCCAGTCACGGGCCTTAGCCGGTTCGCTGATTTCTAAAATCATCTGCATCACGGCTTCATTCGCGCCGCCATGCAACGGCCCTTTAAGCGAAGCGATTCCGCCAAGCACGCCGCTGTAGAGGTCGGACAAACTCGATACGACGGTCCGCGCGGTGAACGTCGAGGCATTGAAACCGTGCTCGGCATAAAGCGTCAGGGAGACATCAAACGCCCGCACGACTTCAGGAGCGGGAACCCGCCCATGGCAAACGTGGAAAAAATTCTCCGCCATGCTCAAATCGTTGCGCGGAGGAATAAATTCCTGTCCTTTGCGATAGCGATAGAACGCGCCAATCATCGTGGGAATCTTCGCCAGCAGGTCAATCGAACGGTTCAAATTCGTCGGGGCGTCTGATTTGTCCGGTGAGGCGTCTTCCATTCCAAAAAAGCTCACCGCCGTGCGCAACACATCCATCGGATGCGCCGTCCGCGGGCACTTACGGATCACTTCCAGCAAAGGCGCGCTAATATTGCGGCGTGAGCGTTCGTCGGCTTCAAAGGCCGCGAGTTCTTTCGCCGACGGCAGCGCGCCATGCCAAACGAGCCACGCGACCTCCTCGAAACGGCAGTTTTCCGCAAGGTCCTGGACGGGATAACCGCTATATACAAGCGCGTTGATTTCCGGCATCACCTTGGAAATGCGCGTGGTGTCCACGATAACCCCGTCAAGGCCGCGATGAATGATGGTATCCTGGCTCATAGCTTGAAATTAAAAATGTCTTTATCGAACTTCGCGTAGTTTTCGTAACCCAGCAATTCGTAAAGCTCCGCCCGCGTCTGCATCTTTTTCACGAGCGATTCCTGTGTCCCTTCATTTTTGATGGTCGCGAGGCCTTCATCAATTGCTTTCATCGCCAGGCGCAGGGTGGTCACAGGATAAATCACGATATTCACGCCCAGGTCGGAAAGCTGGCCGGCGGTCAGCAATTTGGTTTTGCCGAACTCTGTCATGTTGGCCAGCAACGGCACTTTGATGGCTTTACGGAATTTCTCAAATTCGCCCTCATCCGCCAGCGCTTCGGGAAAAATGGCATCGGCGCCGGCGTCGGTGTATGCCTTGGCGCGGGAAATCGCACCATCAAGACCTTCAGAAGCGCGAGCGTCCGTTCGCGCCATGATGAGAAAATTTTTATCGCTGCGGGCGCCGGCTGCCGCCCGGATTTTTTCGACCATGACTTGCGCCGTGACCAACGACTTATTGTCCAAATGGCCGCAACGCTTCGGGTTCACCTGGTCTTCAAGATGGCATCCGCAAAGCCCCGAGTTCTCAAGTGTCTGGATGGTTCGGGCTGCGTTTAACGCCTCGCCAAAGCCGGTGTCCGCGTCAATCAACGCCGGCAAATCCGTGGCTCGCGCGATTGCCCCGCCACGGGCTGACACTTCGGAAAGAGTTGTCAACCCAATGTCCGGCAAGCCGAGGTCGGCGGACAATGCCGCGCCGGAAATATACACACCGTCGAAGCCGTGCCGCTGAATCGCCATCGCCACCAGGGGGGAAAACGCGCCAGGAAACTTCAGGAGTTTTCCAGATTTCAGCGCCGCGCGAAAGTCTTTGCGTATTTGGGCGGCGGATATGGCATTTGGATGCATCGTTAGAAAATGCCGCGCTGGTCGCGTACAGCGCAAGTCAGTTTTTTCGCAGGCACAATGACGTTTAATTCGCAAACCTCCGCCGCCGTCAATTGCGGCAGCCGTTGGACGAGCGCCAAAAACCGCTCTGACTCGGCCGGTAAAACCAAATCTTCCGTGAGCATTTCAAATTTGCGCAGATAATCGGCGCGGCTGAAAGGTTTCGCGCCCAGCGGGTGCGCGTTCGCCACGGCGATTTCATCCACATATTTTTTTCCGTCATTGAAATTGATTTCAATTCGTCCGCCGAAGGCCTTTTCTTTCGGATCGGTCGAATGATAGCGCCGTGTCCACTCGGCGTCCTCCCGCGTCGTAATTTTTCTCCAGAGCGTGATGACATCAGGATTCTTCACTACTTCCGAGGAGTAACTCCTGACGTGATGCCAAAAGCCGCTGCACAGCGCCGCGGCGAAGATAAACATGATGCTGTGATCAAGTGTTTCGCGGCTGGCGTCCGGATCAGATTTCTGAGGGTCGCCCGAACCCGTGCCGATGACGAAATGCGTATGATGACTCGTGTGCAGGATGATTTCGCGGATGGCTTTGAGGTCGGGAATCTGTTTCCGTAATTTGAACGCAAGATCGATCCAGGCCTGCGCCTGATATTCAGCCGAGTGTTCCTTCGTGTAGGAATCCAGGATAGCGCGACAGGATTCACCCGGGGCAGGCAACGGAACTTCATAACTGGCGTTCTTGCCACCCAGCATCCAGGCGATGACACTATCCTCGCCCTCGTAAATGGGTGAAGGGCTTTTTTCGCCACGCATAGCCCGATCGACTGCTTCGATCGCCAGCTTGCCCGCATGGGCCGGCGCATAAGCCTTCCAACTCGAAATCTCGCCCTTGCGGGACTGACGGGTGGAGAATCCGACATGCACCGACTGCTGGACTGCCTGGTAGATTGTTTCCGTATCGAGATGGAGCATGGCGCCGATGCCGGCGGCCGCGGAGGGGCAAAGGTGGGCGATGTGATCTTTTTTAAATTCATGCAGACAAATGCTGCGAACGAGGTCCATTTGAATCTCGTACGCCACCAGGATTCCGCGCAACAAGTCGGCTCCGTCACGACCGCATTGCTGCGCCACGGCGAGCAAGGGCGGGATATTATCGCCCGGATGCGAATAATCCGCAGCGAGAAATGTATCGTGCATATCCAGTTCGCGCACGGCCACCCCATTGGCCCATGCCGACCATGCGCAATCGAATCGTTGTCCCGCCGGAATTCCAAACAACGCAGCGCCGTTTGCGCGCGGATGCGCCAGCGCCTGCGATCTGGCGTTGGCAACGGGCGTCCGGTTAATGGCAGCGGTCGCGACAGCGCCATTATCAATTATCCGATTAATGGCCATCTCGCCCGCCACAGAATCGATCGCCGCTTTGTCCGACGCCACGGCGGCGATTTTCCACGCCAACTGCTCCGTCCTGGGTAAAAGAGTTTTGGATGGATAGACTTTGACCTTGTGTGTTTGCATGTATTTTGCCTGCAGCCTGCTATTTCCGCGACCGGTATAAACTCCAGAACTTCATCTCGACAACGCTTGCGACTGCTTCACAAACTCGTCTCCGCTCCATTCACCGTCGCTCTTGACCACTTTGGCCGCCTTTTGCGCAGCTTTGCGTTCACCCTGCCGTTTCACCAAATCCGCATGCGTCGTAAAATAATCCAGACTTTTGCCTTTGAAATCACTGATCGTTTCAAATTTGTGCTTCTCCATGAACGCCAGCAATTGTTCACACATCGGCTTGATGTGTTCGTATCCGAATTTCATTACTCCCGTGCAGACTTGCACGGTATCGCCGCCCAACAAAATAAATTCCGCCGCGTCGTTTCCACTCTCGACGCCCCCGATGGCTGAAAGCGAGCGACCCGGAAATTCCTGGCGAATCAGTTGCGCCACTTCCATCACCATCCGCAACGCTATCGGCTTGACCGCGCGGCATGAATATCCCCCGGCAGTGGTATATCCCTCTACTGACGGCTCGGGCCGCAACGTTTCCAGATTCACGCCCATCACACTGCGAATCGTATTGATGGCGCTGATGCCGGCCGCCCCTGCCTTGAGCGCGGCCCGGCTGGGGTCTTCGATGTGCGTTACGTTCGGAGTCATTTTCGCCCAGACGGGTTTTTTCGCCGCGCTCATCACCCAGCCGACAACCTCCGTGAGAATTTCAGGGTTCTCCCCCATCGCCGCTCCCATTTTTCGCTCAGGCAATCCGTGCGGGCAGGAAAAATTCAATTCAAAACCATCCACCCCGCAAGCCTGGCATCGCTCCACAATCTCCAACCACGCTTCCTTGCGATATTCTTCCATGATGGAGGCGATCAGTATCCGATCCGGAAACATATCTTTGCACTTCTTGAATTCGTCTTCCCATATTTTGAATGGCCGGTCGCTAATCAGCTCGATGTTTTCCCACCCGATGACTTCCTTGCCATCAGCGGAATGTAATTTGGCGTAACGCGGCGTTACGTTGACCACCTTCGAGGCATCCAGACTCACCGTCTTGGCAATCACCGCGCCCCAGCCTTCGCGAAAAGCCCTGATGATGACATTCAGATTCGTTCCCGGCGGTCCCGAGCCGATAACAAACGGATTCGGCAGTTTTAAGCCGTCCACGGTGGTCTCTAAAGTTGGCATAATTTTTTATATCCAAAATACTCTAAACGTCCATTTGCTCTTTCCCTTTGGACATCGTATACCTCTTCCTCACCGGTATGACAACCATTTTGCCAATGCCAACCGTCGTCGTCCGGGTTGCCAAGCCCACACTATTACAATAGATTCATCAAATGAAACAGGGTGCAAAACGGGCCGACACTGCGTGGCGCAAATCGCGTCTGGCGGCGCGCCTGTTGCTCCGCAAGGAGACCCGCCGATGGCGCCCGCGCGAATGCGTTCTCGCACGCCAGTTAGCTAATGACCCGGAAGTCAGCAATCGTTTGATTCAACAGGCACTTTATTTTTTGGGTATTGGATCCCGCAAACATGAATTCGACAAAAAATTGGTGGGCCGGCGAGATTGACTGGGCCGCCCCCGCGGGGCAGTTGCTTGAAAAATTCCTGAATTCGCTACCGCTAAATCGGACCTTTCACATCACCGTCTATGGTTCAGCGCCGCTTCAACTTACCATTGATCGGCAATTACTCAGCGCCGATGTGGATATCTTTTCAGATGATGACGAAGATTTATCGGGCTTTGTCGCAGCAGCCGGGCTGGATAAAACCCATCGCGGCATTTACATCGAGCCCGGATTCAAACTCAGCTATCGCACCAATCCGGACTGGCGCCAGCGCGCAAAAACAATCCAGCGTGGAGCCGTGAGACTAACATTTCCGCACCCGCTCGACATTCTTATCGGCAAATTGAATCGCCTCGATGCCAAGGACCTGAAAGCCTTCGAACGCGTCATTGAGATTACGCGTCATCCGACGGCGGAAGAATTCAAGCACGAACTCCAAAATGCCGTCGACTTGTTCCGACCGGCGTTTGAGGAAGACTTGCCAAATCAGTATCCGGAGAATACGCGCCGTCTTTGGCATGAGATTTTTCACGCAGAGATTGATGTCCGTCGCGAAATCATCGAGCCGGCCGTAGCGCGCCGGCGCGTTGGTTACGGCGAGGCCCCGCCGGATTACAAGGCCTCTCTCGGTGATTAATCCAATGGGCGCGCTCAACACAAAACGCACAATCGCCGAACTCAAAGAGCTGCGTTCACTCACATCCGATGAACACGGCGCACAACGTGTTGCCTTTACCCAAACCTGGCTTGCCGCGCGTGAATGGCTCCGTGAAAAGGTCCAGACACTGCCGGTCGAAATCCACAATGATGCCGCCGGAAACACATGGTTTACGTTGGCGGGCGAATCCGACAAATGCCTTCTGATTGGCGGGCATATAGACTCCGTTCCCAACGGCGGATGGCTTGACGGTTCTCTGAACGTTCTCGCCGGCGTCGAAATTTTGCGCCGGATGAATGCCCAATACAATGGCAGACCTCCCGTGACCGTCCGTCTGGTGGATTGGGCGGACGAAGAGGGCGCGCGCTTCGGCAAAAGCCTTTTCGGCTCCTCCGCTTGCTCGGGCAACCTGAACCTGGATGAAGCTCGAAACTTAAAAGATAAGAATGGCGTCCGCCTGCCCGACGCCCTTCGCGAAGTCGGCATCGATTTCGAACGTGTCAAGGAAAGCGGCGCCGAACTGAAGAGCGCCGCAGCCTATCTTGAGCTCCACATTGAGCAAGGTCCCGTGCTTTTGGACATGGATCTACCATTGGCTGCCGTGCTGGGAACATTCGGAGTGGAACGGCATGCCATTCATTTTCAAGGACAGGCGGCGCATTCCGGAAGCACACCGATGGATCGCCGTAAGGACGCGTTCCTGGCCGCCGGGCGAATGGCGCAGGAAATCTATCGCATCGCCGCCCGCAGCGGCAATGGCGTCTGCACCATCGGTTCTTGCGTTACCCGTCCCGGCATCGTTACCAGCGTCGTCGAAGATTGCCGCATCACCCTGGATCAACGGCACCTCGATCCTGCGGCGCTGGCGACCATGCTCTCCGACGCCCGGACCGCCGGAGATCAATTCGCGCGCGACGGCGGCATAACCGTTTCGTGGGAACGTCTTTGGCAGATCGCGCCGCGCCCATTTCACAATGACTTGATTGCGCTTTGCGACCAGGCCATCCGCGAAACCTGCGGAAAAATCCACCGCATGCCTAGCGGGCCACTGCACGACGCCGCCGAGGTCGCCGCGGCCGGCGTGCCCACGGTAATGATGTTCGTCCAAAGTCTGCACGGCATCAGCCACAATAAAATTGAGGATACTAAAGAAGAGCACCTCGAACTCGCCGTGACGGCGTTCGATAAACTCGCCGAAAAAACAACGAATTGGATAATGGGAAAAATGACGTAACTTCATGCAGGGCATGATCCCGTTTATGAAATTGCTCATAGTCTGTCTACTGGCCTTGAACACCCTCCTTTGGGCGGGTTGCGCGTCGTCCAACGTAAATCCCGCCGTTCCTCGTCACGATATGGCCTATGTCGATTTCTACGCCGCCGGCACAAATGATTTGTATTGGGACGTCACTGACACCACTTCGAATAAAAAGGTTTTTTCTGAATTTCGACCGCTACGGGAATCGATTCTGCGGCTGGCGTTCAAACCGGGACACTATCAATTTCAGGTTACCTTCCCCAACCGCGTCATCGCCGCTGCAGGGATGGCGGATGTGGATGTCCACAACGGCATGGTTACACCGGTAATGGTGACGTTGCTGCCGATGGACGCTGTGGTCGTTCAGTCCAAAACCCTTGAGGCAGGAACAAGCTACGCACGTTATCGCCGGCGCACCAAAACCAGCCAGACTCAGACGGTCAATTATAAAATAATCACTGAGCCACAACCGCCGTTGCCCTATCGACGGAAAGAACTGATGCCATACTTCAGCCCTTCCAGCCAATAGGGTCGCTGTGATCATTTGCTAATTTACCTGCGGTATTCAGCCAGCCATGCCGGTCCCGGTCCATGTCCGCGCACGGAAGTATCTTCCCGCCTCTCCAACTTCACTGTCCGTGCCACCGCCCATTCCATGCCATTCCAAAAACCGATTCCATCCAGCATCGGGTTCAGCACGTTGGTCATGGTGCAATAGTGGCTATTTTTAGGGTCGGTATGGTGACGCGCATGGTGCCTGGCTGTTTGGAGCAATCGGGCGTCCTGCAGAAACGAAATGAGCCATCCATTCTCTTTGCGCGTACGATGCGCCCATTTGTGGAACTCATTCGCATTCGCGCTCAAAATGGCAAAAACCCACACTTCCCATGTCAGCAATCCTGCAAACCACGCGGCGATAACAAGAATGGCCGACAATGCCGCCAGGTTCCACGACGTTTGCCACCAGCCATGCCGCGTCATGTAACGCGGATAATGGTGATGCACGATATTTGGCCGCGCGACGCCCCGGCCAATCAGCGGCGTGTCCTCGCGCACATAGGCGTCCTCAAGCCAATGCACCAGCCCGCCGACAAAGTCCGCGGCCAGAACAGTAACGGCAATTTTTACAAGAATGAGCAGGGCGGTTTTCATTGGATTCCTTTGGGGTAACGGTTTGTGTCTTTTGCGCCACGCCGGGTGGGACCGACAGGTCCAATTCAGCTTGCGCGGTTGGTGCACTTGCAAATTCAGTTTGCATGCATCCCTTCTAACTCACCTTGCCTTGCGCGCGTGAATTGATAAAACTTTGGCTGATATTGACCGATTCGATGAACGTCCATCATCTTGAACTTTTTTATTACGTCGCGCGCCACGGCGGGATAATGCCGGCCGTACGCAACATCCCTTACGGAATCCAGCAACCCGCCGTCAGTTCGCAGATTGCCCAACTCGAGGAATATCTGGGGACGACGCTGTTCCAACGCCGGCCTTTTGCGCTCACTCCCGAGGGCGAAAAACTCTTTCAATTCATCCAGCCCTTTTTCACCAACCTTGACAAGATCGCCGCCGATCTTCAGGGCGGCCAGACCCGCCATATTCGGATTGGCGCATCCACCATCGTCCTGCGCGATCATTTACCGGAGGTTTTTCATACCATTCGAAAGAAATTTCCCGGCCTGAAACTATCACTCCGCGAAGGCTATCCCGCACAATTGGAACAGTTGCTCGAACAGGATGAAGTGGATCTCGTATTCACCATCATTGAAAAAAAGGCGGCAGCCGGGACCCACTCAATGGTCCTGGTCGAACTGCCCCTGGTGCTTTTGGTGCATAAGGAAAGCCGTTTTCGGTCGGCCGAAGAATTATGGCGGCGCGACAAGATTGAGGAGCCATTGATATGCCTGCCCGCCGCTGAAAGCTTCTGTAAAAAATTTCAGGACGAACTCCAAAAGCGCCGCGTCGATTGGTTTCCAGCCATCGAGGCGAGTTCCGTGGACTTGATTGAAGCCTATGTCGCCAGCGGCCTGGGCATCGGAGTTTCCGTTGGCATCCCACGGAAGAATCTTTCACCCGCCGTACGTGCCCTGCCGCTCGAGGGTTTCCCGCCATTGCTCATCGGCGCCCTCTGGCGCGGACGAAAAACCCCGCTGATTGACAGCTTCCTGACGGAAGCGCAAAAACGCGCAAAACAGTTTTGGGGTTCTTCGGGCAAACCAGCATCGTAGCAGAAGCCTTAATTGAAAATCAGCAAAGCCAGAAGTTTCGGCTTATTTCGCCGCAGCCGCATTTTCCGGTCGCAAAATTACTTCCCGCCCCTTCCAACTCGGCCTGCCCACGTCATTAAAAACGCCTAGCCGGTACCGCCATGAAATTCCGTAAAATGGATTCCCCGTCGGCCAAAACGAAATGAGGTCCACGCCAATTTCCTTTGCCATTTCGATGGCGTGCTGGATTGTTTTGGGCGAATCGTTCCAGTTAAACAAGAGATATTTCCATTCGAGAATGGGCATTTTTAATCCACGCGCGTCGCGATATGCCACCATTTGCTTCATCGCATCATGGGCCTTTTCAAAGCTGCCATTCTTCATGTATTTGCCGCACATTTCGTCGCTGATGCCGTGGACTGAAAACTGAATGTCGCTCAAATTCAACGCCGCTTCACGCTTGGCATCCGTGTTCAACAAAACGCCGTTGGTCGAAACCCGGATATACGCGCCGGGATTCTTCGATCGCAACAAGGGTAATTCGCTGCAAATTCCCGGAGACAGAAACGGCTCACCCAGGTTCAAGTAAAAAATCCGCTGCATCCCCAACCGCGCGGCGATATCGGCCATCTGTCCCAATTGATCCAGCGGCATCATTTTTTTGGTCCGGATATTTGCCGCGCCTTCGCGCGCGCACCCGATGCAATCCACGTTGCAAATCACGGTGTTCTCCAGAAGCATTCCACGATAAGGCAGGCGTGGTTTCGGAGGGGCCTCCCCGCGTTTCAACTGGCGCAATTCGCAACGCGAGCACGTGGGAATAGGGATCTTTCCCCGCGCCAATTCATCCCGAAACTTCTGCGCCGTCTCCCCGAAAAAAATCTCTTCGAAGGAATTGTTTTTCAAATCGCCGATATGTCCGCTGCCATCGTAATCCTGGCAATTGCACGAAACGGTTAAATCCGAATTGATCGTCATGTTGTATTCCGATTCACCCTGGAGAACGGTACAAACGTACTTTTGGCCGGTAATTTTCGCGCGAATTTCGAGCCAGCGCGAGATCGCCCAGCGAAGCACCTTGCTTACGCGCCAGTTCAGGCGCGTTTTCGGGTTGCGTATCGATCGGGATGTAGGCGAAACCGCCATAAAAACACAATGCCAGAACAATCATCAAATTCCAAGCACCAATGACGAATTTCCACTGTCAGTTTTCGATCAAAAGGGAGCCGTCACTCCCGCAACACACGGCCGAACGAAAGTACTTCCAGCGGGAGTTCTTCGTATTAATATTAACGTTCTAAAGCCCCGAGACCGGTTTTTTTATATTTAATTGAACTATATACCACTGTTGCGGCCCTTCCGAGACCTTCAACGTCCCATTGGTTTCGGCGATAACTTCCGCACCTGTTTTTTTCAGCCAATCATCGAGAGTCACACCTCGCAAATGCAGGTTCAACCCGCCAACCAGAGCATATTTGACCCCTTTTTCCTGAAATCGTTCCGGCGGATCGCTCAAAAGAAAATGTTCCACCCGCCGCGAACCAAGCGGGAGCCAAAATGAAATGTCGCAGTCGTCCTCCGCGCCAACAAAACCGACGAGCTTGATACCCGGGGGCAGCAATGCGCGCACATTGACCAGAGGATCGGCGCGCCTGGCATAGACCGCATAAACATCACGCGCCCGCGAAATCAAATGATTCGCCGGCTGCGTTGCGGCCAGCCGGGACAAAACGGTCTGCGCCGGCCATAGGGGCCGATCCGGCGATAATACCAGAACGATGAATGCCAGAAAAACAACGCCGCCTGCGGCCATCTGCCACCATCGGCGACGAACGATTTCTGATTGCCCGCCTCCGACCAACAAAAGTGGCGCAAGCAAAGGATAATACGGGGCAATCAGCCGCTCCGGCTCTACCATGCCCGTTTTCATGCTGTAAGCCAATAACGCCACCCATGGCGCGAGCAAAACAAGGGTCGCAGATACACGGCGTCCGGCGGATGGCGCAGTGGAGGATGAGCTGGATCTGAAGAAATTCGCGATGACGGAAACCATCAACAACATCCCGACCCCAAATCCAATGCCGGCCCAATCTTCCGTCGGCAATTCACCGACCCATAAAAACCCCTCCTCGAAATTGCGGAGCATCGGCGCCATCAGAAAATGCGGGAACAAGGACAACCCATGCTGGTTCCACCACGTGGCGAGGGGAAATAAAGGCGGTGTCAAATTGTCCAGCAGCAGCAAGAATGCGTTACCCCAAACACCGACGAAGGGATTTTTCATATTCATCCCTTCTTGTTCGATGGACAATCCGGACCAATCACCGAGGTAATGGACGTTGAGAATGGCGCTGGGCAAAAATGATACGACTGCCGCCACAAGCACCACGACCGCCATGCCGGCGATTCCTTTTCTCAGCACCGGAAAGGACGGCATTGCCGCGATCGCCCACGGCAAGAGCAACGGTAAATTGCTCGCTTTGGCCCCTGTCAGCAATGCCGCGGCCAGAATCGAGCGTCGCAAATCTCCAATGGCTGCGGACGAATCTGAGTTGTCCCCCGCTCGCAAGGCAAAATAAACCGCCGCGAGCGCGTAGACCGTGGGGAAAGTGTCATTGGCATTTCCTCCAGCCTGCAATAGAAACGTGTAGCCGGTCGGCAGCAGCCACATCCAATACCATGCCACACGTCCGCGCACGCCTAACCGGACGAAAATACTGAAAATCAGTCCAGGCATGAGCAGAAACGGCAGAAAATTGAGCAAAAACAAACCCCGAGTAGATTGGGTGAACAATAAGATTGGCGCCGAGAGCCATTCCATGCCGCAGGCGCGATCGTTCATCCGATAATCAGTCGTATGTATCCAAAACCAATGCCCGTGCGAAAGCCACTGCAAGACCCGGCCGGCGCGATAGGTGAGCCCGGTGTAATTATCGGGCGGATGCATCGC
>DASXFM010000109.1:0-5484 GCA_036489615.1 Verrucomicrobiia bacterium
AGTATCTGATTAAAATGGAAACTTCAAACACCCCAAAAACGCATCGAAGTTTCCTTAAACGGCGACATTCTTCGTTTCCTCAACTGGCCCGATTTCCCAATAAATCCGCACTTTTTCATCCAGAAAAGATTCTCGTTTCCATCTTCGTTTCCCGAAGTTTCCAGTTTCCGCACTATACCCGCAAAAATGGAAACTTCGCACCCCTCCCTGGAAGTTTCGACGATTCCACGATCGCGCATCGAGGCGTCCAACTCGCCTGCGTAGCAGTGGACGTGAGTCCGCTCTAATTATTTCGCGCAATAATCTAAAGACCTTATTCGCTGCCCACACTGTCCAACAACTGTTCCATCGAAAGCGGGGCGCGGCTGTGTGTGGCAAGGGGGCCAGCCGCAGCACTTAAGAACGCACTGAACCTCCGGACCGCTGCGATCATTAGTCGTATCAAACCATCGGACGACCATTCTCCTTCTCCATGGGGAGAAAGCCGGGATGAGGGAGAATCGTTCGAGCGAAAACGCCGGATCCAGGAACGATGTCCCTCCAGGGACTCCCAATCCTGTTGATTTTCGCCCGTACAGGCGCATAGTAGGTGCTACTGGACGTAATTGAGGAATATTATGAAGCCCAAGCCCGCAAAAGCCCTGCTGCGGCAGCCGCGCGCCGGATTGGAGAAACGAGTCAACGATCGGACCACGAAGTTGACGGCTGCGAATGAAGGGCTGAAAATTGAAATTGCCGAACGCAAACGGACCGAGGCCCTGTTGGATGGCCAGAAGCGGGTCCTGGAAATGATTGCCGCCGGCGCTCCTCTGCTGGAATCGCTCGCCGCGCTGGTGCGCCTTATTGAAAAACAGGCCCCCGGCATGTTGGGTTCGATCCTCCTCATTGACCGGTTCAAACGCCATTTCTGCGGCGGCGTCGCCCCGAGTTTGCCGCGCGATTACGTAAAAGCGATTTACGGTTTGCCCATCGGGCCGGCGGCCGGTTCTTGTGGAACCGCCGCTTATCGCAAGAAGCCTGTCGTGGTAAAGGACATTGCCACGGATCCCCTTTGGAAAAAATACCGCGCTCTCGCACTGCCGCATGGGCTCCATGCCTGCTGGTCGACGCCAATTTTTTCCGCACAACGGGAAATGCTCGGTACGTTCGCCATGTATTATCGCCGGCCCGGGCAGCCTGAGCCGCAGCACCAGCGGTTGGTTGAAACGGCGACGCACATCGCTTCGATTGCCATCGGTTGCGACCGGGCCCAATCCGCGTTGCGGGAAAGCGAAGCCAAATTGAAAGAAGCGCAACGAATTGGGAATATTGGTCATTGGGAGCGCGATCTCACGAATGGCCATATTACTTTCTCGGAGGAGGCCTGGCGCATCTTTGGATTTCCGCCGCAGGATCGAGCGCTTTTTTCGCAGGACGCTCTGCAGAAATTAATTTTCGCGGACGATCGGCCGATTCAAAAACAGGCAATGGAAGACGCATTGCAAAAACGGCGGCCCTACGACGTGGAATTCCGTATCGTTCGTCCCAATGGCGAAGTGCGATTTGTGCATGTCCGGGATGAAATGGTGTATGACGGTTCAAAACGGCTGACTCGTATGTTCGGCACAGTGCAGGATATTACGGACAGCAAGCAGGCCGAGGAGCTATTAAGAACCCGCGAGCAGGAAATCAGGGCAATCGTTGAACATTCGCCCGATCCAATCGTGCGTTTCGACCGTGAAATGCGCCGTACCTATGTCAACCCGGCATTCATCAAAGCAAACGGAGGCAACAGGGAAGCTCTTTTGGGTCGAAAAGTGGGGTCGACGGCAAGAAATGGCGTGGTGGACGCGACGAAAGAGGAAGTCGCAATTCTGCAACGTTCGCTTAAAACGGTTTTTGATACGGGGAAGCCGCTGGACTTTGAAGCGACTTGGCCGCTGCCGGATGGCCGGAGAAATTACGCCGTTCGTTTGGAGCCGGAATTTGACGCGAATGGCCACCTGACCAGTGTCCTTTCCATTGGGCGCGACATTACCGAACGTAAGCGGGCGGAAGAAGTGGTTCGGGAGAGCCATCAACTGTTCGAGCAGGTGCTCGCCACGCTGCCGGTGGGCGTGGCGGTAACCAATCAGGCCGGTGACGTCGTTCTCACAAATGCGGAGGCCAAGCGTATTTGGGGCGATATGATCCGTACCGGTGACGAACGGTGGGCGCAAAGCAAAGGCTTTTGGCATGACACGGGCAAGAGGATTACTCCGGCCGATTGGGCCTCCGCACGGGCGTTGACCCGGGGCGAGACCAGCATTAATGAGCTGATCGATATCGAAACTTTTGACGGCCAGCAGAAAACCATCCGTAATTCCTCCGCTCCCATTCGCAACGGAGAACGTCGGATCGTGGGGGCGGTGATCGTCAATGAAGATGTTACCGAACAAAAGAAGGGTGAAGAAAGATTGCGTCAGACCGAACTGGAGCTGGCGCGGATCGCGCGCCTGACAATCGTGGGCGAGTTGACCACGTCGATTGCGCACGAAGTGAATCAGCCGTTGGCGGCCGTCGTTGCCAACGCCGGCGCCGCCCTGCGCTGGCTCGCCGTATCGCCGCCAAATTTGGAGGAAGCGCGCCAGGCGATCCAGCGCGTCGTGTCGGACGGAAGTCGCGCCAGCGAAGTGATTCAGCGCGTTCGCGCGTTGATGAAAAAGAGAGAACCCGCCAGAGAACCGGTAAACCTCAACGAACTCGTCCAGGAAACGATTATGCTGGTTAAACCAGAGTTGAGGCGCCAAAGAATTTCCCTGAAAACCGAATTGACGCCGGAATTACCCCTGGTGCTGGTGGACTTCGTGCAGGTGCAACAAGTCCTGTTGAACCTCGTCGTCAATGCCCTCGATTCCTTAAGTATCGTGATGGGACGTCCGCGCCTGCTGCAAATCCGGACTCACCGCACAGAACCAGACGCCGTCCAGGTGGTTGTGCTGGACAGCGGCGTGGGCCTCAGCCCGGAGGAAAGCGACCGCGTCTTTGAGCCGTTTTATACCACCAAGCCCGGCGGCCTGGGAATGGGTCTCGCCATCAGCCGTTCAATCGTGGAGGCCCACGGAGGCCGGCTTTGGGCCGCGCCCGGCCTGGAACACGGGGCGGTCTTCCAATTTACTTTGCCGGTCTATGACGGCGACGAACCGTGAAAACTTCTATTTCGAAAACCCCGGTGGTTTTTGTTGTGGATGACAATGCCTCCGTGCGCGAGGCGCTGGACAGCCTGATCCGCTCGGCGGGATTGCGGGTGGAAACTTTCACCAGCGGACGGGAGTTTCTCCGGCACCCCCGGCCGGAAGTACCGGCATGTGTTATCCTGGATGTCCGTCTGCCGGACCGCAACGGGCTGCAGATTCAACGCGAGCTTGCGTCCGGAAATTGTTCCCTTCCCGTCATCTTCATTACCGGGCATGGCGACATTCCGATGAGCGTGCGGGCGATGAAGGACGGCGCCGTCGAGTTTTTGACCAAGCCTTTCCGCGACCAGGTGCTGCTGGACGCGATTCACACCGCCCTGGAACGGGACCGCGACTGCCTCAAGCGCAATGCGGACTTGTCGGATTTGCGTTCCCGGTACAATCGGTTGACGCCGCGCGAACGGGAGGTCATGGATCTGGTCGTGCTCGGAAAGTTGAATAAGCAAATTGCCGCGCAATTGGGAACCAGAGAAATCACCGTCAAAATTCAGCGGGGGAACGCCATGAAAAAAATGCAGGCTGCCTCGCTGGCGGAACTGGTGCGCATGTCCGAAATGCTCCGGAAAAACGACGTTCATCACACCAAAGTATAATAGAACGCGCCGCCCGGGGCCGTTAGCCTCTGCGAAATTAATGAAGCGACGTATTTCGCAGCGCCGGAAAAAGCAGGGGACCCATTCTTCGGACCATTCACTCGAAAAACAATTGGCGAGATACACCTCGCAACTTCGGCGGGTCAGTCAATTTGTCCGGATCGTCGGCGCCTGGAATGCCCGGCTCGTCCGCGCCGCCGAAGTCTTGATCCGGAGTATCGAAAGGGAAAACCAACGCGAAACCACCCGGATCAGAGCGTACCGGCAGGATGCGCAACTGCGGGCGCGTTATGACCTGTTGACACCTCGCGAACGGCAGGTGATGACCCTCGTGGTCAGGGGCCTGCTCAATAAACAAACCGCCGCTGAATTGGGGACTGCGGAAATCACCGTTAAAGTTCAACGCGCCAGCGTGATGAAAAAAATGAAAGCCGCGTCGATCGCCGACCTCGTCCGCATGGCGGAAAACCTGCGCATTCTCTCGAGTCCGTAGTCGTACTTATTAGACCAAAGTATAATTGTCGATTGGCTGAGATGAAATAGGATGTTTTGTCGCTGGCGTTTAGGGTTGGCGTAACAGGCACGTCGGGTTGATAGCTTGCCAGCGATCCCCCAAGATGGCTATCGCCCACTTCTGAGCGCCGCGGTGGCCGGCGTGTTTGTCTGTGGCCACCAAGTTTTTGGGCATGTGAACAGTGATGAAAAACAGTGCAATTCAGGGATCAAACCAAGGTATAATGGCAAATGGGCCCGGCAGGTTCGAGATTGGAGCAGGATGATACTTGAGAGGCATATTCCAGCGCGAAAGAGGCTGGCAGTACTTTGGCTGAATGATGCAGCGATAGAAATTCGGGTCCATAACCCGGGAAAAGAGGCTGCTCCCATCAACCGTAAGGCAGGTTCCCAATCATGCCAGCTTGAGCGGCATGGGAAGCCCGGAAAGATGCTGCCTGGGCAGCGCGAGGGCAGGGGCAGGCGGGGCGAGAGAGAGCCGATCACCCGTTTCCAAATCAGCCGGCCGTTCCAACGCGGGCCGGGCAGAAAACGCGCTGTCCCGGCTTTCCATGCGGGAATCCTTTAGGGGGAATCCTTCGATACTATGCGTGTACAAATTTTTGAGATTTTTGCCCGGACGATCGCGAATCTTCCCGTGCAATGTATTCTCAAGGCCCTGGACCTCGAGTGCCAGATGTTAAAAAGCGATGTTGAAAGCAAACGTTTGCCTCTTCCGGAAGACGCCTCTTCGATCTTTTATTTTAGGGAATTTGTGAACACAGTAAAATTGGGGAGAGTCCTGAAGCGCGGCAGGCTCTTGCCGCCAGACCACGCCGAATTCTTCAAAGAAACAATCGTTCGATTAGTACAGGCGAACGAACTGCCGCAAGCGGCCATGGACAAATTTGACTTTGCCTTTGCGAACGACGCTTTTTGATTCGAAGCTTTCGCATCATGGTGCGAAGACCCAATTTGCGAAATCGACAAATTCTCCTTTTGCCTGCCAGTCACTGAGGTCAACGGCTCCTTGCGTTTGTATGAAGTATTTGCGGGCTTTTTCCTTGTCCCCGTACAAAGCCGCGAGATGGGCCCGCTCATTCTTCGCTGCCAGGGAATTTGGAAAGGATTTTTCTATGACTGTAAATCCCTGGTCCACTCGATCCCAGGATATTTGAGGATTT
>DASXFM010000113.1:0-1868 GCA_036489615.1 Verrucomicrobiia bacterium
CGTTGTGCAAAGGTAGCCAATTACGTTTTTGTTATGTTCGCGTTGTTCGAGCGAGAATTGGCTGAACGCCTCGGTTGCGTTCAAAGGTCGGAAACCACACGGCCAGACGCGCAAGCCTTTGCCCAGGAAAAATGGCACGGATGGATAATTCGTGTGAGAATCGTAGTGCCAGTCGCAAATGATGATGTCTTTGGGAATCATGTCCACGGCGGGCCAGGTTCCGTTCATGGATTCTTCATACATGTGATTGCCCATCGTGTGCGCGTCCAGGAGCCGATCGCCCCACATCAGCATTTGCATTTTGCGCTCGCCCGTGATGTGCGCGTGGAGCCGGTTGACGCATTCGGCAAAGAGCTTTGCCGGGTCTTCGTCGTGGCAGAGCGGGCAGCTTTTATCGCCAATAATGAATACTTCGTCCATGCCTACATGAAACATGTCGGCTTGAAAAGCGTCGGCGATTTCATCGATTAACGGAAAAACGATGCGATAGACTTCGGGATTTTGCGGGCACCAGCTTCGGCAATAGATGCCCTGGTTATCCGCGAATTTGCCAGGCGTTTCATCGAGTTGAGGATATTGGGTGAGCAACGGAAAAGTCGTTCCCGCCCACGATTGATGGCCAAGGCAATCAAATTCGGGAATCACCTTGATGCCCAGCCGTCTGGCGGCCGCTGTAAATTCACGGGCTTTGGCCCGGGTAATGAACCGGGACGGCCGCAATTCCGGGTGCGATTTGAAATCGAAATTGTAGTTTACTTCGATGACTACCGCGTTGACGTCTGCGGCGGCAAATTGCGGAAGCTCCTGTTTCACTGCATCCAATTGTTGATCATCCCGCACAGGGACATGCACCCCGCGCCAGGTTTCGGACGCCGGCGCCCCGGGCGATACAGTTGGAGCAACATTTCTGCACCCTGTGGCAAGTAAAAGCAGGGTGATGGCGAAGAAGAGCAGGGGACTTTGGAGATTAATCAGCCGGCATCGAAGCATCGCTCGCATATTTGTCATACAGCTTTTGAGAAATGACCACAGCGTCGCCGTGGGGTTTAATCAAATAAGGATTGTCCGTTTGTCGAGTCCACGCGACTTCCCAATCTCGAATTTTGGCGTTTACCGCTTTTTCATCGAACGGCGTATGGTTATCCACCGAATCATTCAATGCCTCCAGCCATAGTTGCCAGCGATGATAATAAAAATCACCCAGCAATCCGTTCCATTGGCGGTTGGCGTAGTCGGTGATGTTGTCGTACCGTGTCCAGGTGGTCAGCAATTCGCGGGCGTTCCGTTCGCACTGGTCGCGTTCGTCGTGGCTGGCGCCCCAATTTCGCGCATCGAAAAGCCAAATCCCCAGGAGCCATTCGCGGCGTGTCCCGGTCAATTCATCCATGTCACGAATGAGGCCAAGCATTTTGTCGCTGGCCGCGTGAAGGCCTTTTGCGTCATGCGCCCGAAATGCCGTAACAATCTGCTGATTGTAACCGGCGCTCAAGTTTGCCAGCACTTGCCGGCCGACGTCACAGAGATCAAATCGGTAGGCGTCTGACCCCCGCGCCAGCGGCGCGGCGTCCAGCATCAATTTCCATGCGTCAACCAGGCGCGCCGGGTCATAGTGTAACTGAGTGATCGGCCGATTTTGGATGGGTTGCACCATGGCCGAGGGCAATTTCGGCTGAAGCAGGGTGGGACGTGTGCAGACAGCCGGTTTGATGACGTGTGCCGTTCCGGGCGGAGGTTCGTCGTAAGCCGTCTCGAGCAGAACTTTCCATGCCTCAGCGGCGGCCGGAATTTTTGCGCCGTAGCGCCGTTCCGTATAAAGATTCAACCACGAGTTCATGTCCGGCGCCTCCGCGCGCCAGGAATTTTGCCAG
>DASXFM010000147.1:0-13822 GCA_036489615.1 Verrucomicrobiia bacterium
TGCGCTGACCTATTCGAGCACCAACGTCTCGCTTTATCTGGATGGGGAATTAGCAACGAATGACCCGGGGGGATTGAGCGTCTGGCCGGGCGCGGCCGTCGTACCGAACGGGGTTTACTTCGGTTCCGACACGAACGGAAACTTCCTGGCCGATGGTCTATTTGATTGGGTTCAGGCGTTTGGGACTGTCCTTGATTCGAATACCGTGGCGAATATTTTTGGCGAGGAATTTCTTGATATCGAAATCATGCCATGGAACATCCCCTATATGGCGCCGCTGGATTCAGCGCCTTCAAGTCCCGGCGGGGGTTCATATTCGTTCACGAATGCCGTTATCCCGGACGTGATTACCGGCCCCGGCTATTTGAAGTTGGATGGCGCCATGCCGAACTGGACGACTAACGCCAACGCGTATTTCGTCTGGATTACCAATGTTTCAGCCGCGATGGCGAGCAGCAATTCCATGAACTTGACTTTTTCGATAAACGGCGGCCAGAGCGGATACGTGTACGACGTCTTTGCCACGAGCGCGCTCGAAATTCCGATTACCAATGCGGTTTGGGCTTGGGTGGGTCAGGGCGCAGCTGGAAATACCTACACCTTCACGAATATCCCAAGTCCCACCGAGACGATCATAATTTTGGGAACGCCGCAAGATTCGACTGGAGACGGATTGACTGACGCGTATAAGCTGCTTGTCGCTCACGCTAATACAAATGACTATTCCACAGACGGCACAGGCATGGCCGACGGCTGGGAAGTCCTGTACTTCGGCCACATCGGCATATCTCCGAGCGGCGACCCGGACGGAGACGGCCTTACGACGTTCCAGGAATGGCTGATGCGCTCGCAGGGCTACAACCCTGCAAACTGGAACTCCTTCACCAACAGCTCAGTCGGCGACGGTTACCAAAACTACAGCGGGGACGGCCTGGCGAACCTTCTGCAGGCGTTTTTCGGTGGCAACATGCTTACAAACAATCCTGCTTGGAAGGAGAACGCCTCCGGTGACGGCCTGTCGGACGAATACAAAGTGATGGTCGGTTTGAATCCCAGCGTGGCTCAGCCCGCGCCGGGGCTGCCTGCCTACAGTATGAACCCGGTCCCGTAACGCCAACTTCTTCATATGCGATTTTTAAATTACTTGAAGCGAAGCGCGGTCGCTCTGGCCGCCGTTTGGGCGACTGCGGAGGTCTGCGAGGCCCAAAATGGGAATTCCGGCACTAGCGGCGGGCCGGTTTCCGGCTCCGACGAACAGACTGCCGCGATCGATCTTGTGGGCAAACAGGGACAACATCAGGTAGACTTGTTCACGGGCAGCTTCGGATATTCGATCCCGATCGCATGCGCCCCGGCACGGAACGGCTCACAGCCAAAACTGACGCTTTCATATTCCTCCGCGGGCGATCTCGGATGGTGCGGCATGGGCTGGACACTCGACGTCGGTTCAATCGACCGGAATGCGCGCGACGGGTTTCCGATCGCGTATTCGACCGCCTCACCGCCCGCCCCGTTGACGCAATACGACGACACGAAGGGATTCATGCTGAATCTATTTGGCAAAGGCTACAAGCTGTTCTCGGTGGCCACGAACGGTTTAGTCGTCGAGTACCGCGCGGAGGTGGACACGGACTTTCTGCGATGCTTTTTGGACACCGGCAATGACCTTTGGACCGTCTATGACAAGAGCGGCACAGCCTATTATTTCGGAGAAACCACGAACACACGGATTTCCAATCCGAAGCCAGGTTGGAGCGGTTATGGAGGTACCTTCCATTGGGCCTTGGACCAAGTGATAACCGCTTCCGGCGACTGGACCACGGTCGCTTACACGAACTCGACGAGTCCCTTTACCGGCTTGCCCGAGCGGCAGCTTTATCCCTTCCAAATCGCGTACAATGGCCACACTAACTGGAATGGCTACTCGGCGAATTTTGCGGGACCGGACACGATCACCTTCCAGACCCAAATTCGTACCAACGACTGGCGGTTCTCTTTCCGATCGGGCTTCCGGACCGACCAGACCCGGCGGTTGACCAGCATCCTCAGTCAGATCGGATCGCAGGACGTTTGGAGCTACAGCTTGAATTATGGCATATCTCCCGCCACCGGACGCTCGTTGCTGACGAATGTAGTCATCTACGGATATTCCAGCAACAGCGCAACGCCATTTTTGACGAACTCCTTCGCGTATCAGGCGAACCCAAACGGTGTCTCGTTCGGACCTGCCATCCTTTGGACGAACATGCTGATCGCCACTCCGGGCGAATCAGGCGAGTACAATCCGGAGGTGTCGCAGGTCGATCAGGAGACCGGGCAAAACGTCCCTTATGAATACACTGTGGCGGATCTCGTGGATATCGACGGAGACGGCTTGCCGGACCGGGTCAGCTGGAACAGTTCGACGTCGCCGAATTCGTACCAGGTTCAGAAGAACATGGGCATGCAGGCCAACGGGAACGGCTTGTTCGGTTCCCCCTACAGCTTCGGCCCGACCTCTACTGGGAGCGGCACGCTCGCCACTAACTCAAACCAGTTTCCCGACGGCTCCGGCTATGCCGAACTCAACTCGCCTGAGGGCCGGTTGATCGACGTCAACGGTGACGGTTTGCCAGATCGGGTGGAGGATTATTGGTGGGCCCTGAACTCTGTATACTCAGGGCAAAACCCGCCCTACGTCCCTTTCACCAATTACGAGGTACAGTTGAACCTTGGCAACGGGTTTTCCACAGTGTCGAACTGGCCGGTGAACATGGGGCCGCTGCAAAACACCAACGACAACTCCTTATATTATTACTGCGTGGAAGACGGGTCGGTCAACGTCGGGTTGTTCGACATCAACGGCGACGGTAGGCCCGACCGGGTGATGTCGGGCTGGTGGCAGCAGGCGCCGATGACCAATTTCATGGTCCAGCTGAATACCGGCACGAATTTCGGGCCGGTAGTGGAATTTGGCCCATACCGCAGC
Source organism: Verrucomicrobiia bacterium (assembly GCA_036489615.1). Taxonomy (GTDB): domain Bacteria; phylum Verrucomicrobiota; class Verrucomicrobiia; order Limisphaerales; family UBA11358; genus UBA11358. Next base: position 2,969 of record DASXFM010000147.1, read on the forward strand.
CAGAACTATAACGCGGCAAACACCACGGACGTCTATGGATGGGCGGGAATTCAAACTCCGGACGCGACCATGCTGGATATTAATGGGGATGGTTTGCCGGACCGAGTGATGTGGCCACTGAACACCTCCGAGCCCACATTGGAAGCGCCTCATCCGACTTCTTTTTTCGCCGTTGAATTCAACGATGGCTATTCCTTTGAATCGACGAATTCCTCCACGAGCGCGCCTGGGGCGTTCGACCAATGGCCTGGAGTTGTCGCCCAGACCAACAACGGCGCGGCTTATTATGGTGGCATCAACTATTGGTCAGATTCGATTAATGATGAACCGTATGGAGGAATGTTTGACGTCAACGGGGACGGATTGCCAGACCGTGTTTTTGTAGACGTAGGGACTATAAATCAGCCGAACTCCTCATGGAAGGTCTACCTGAACAATGGCCATGGCTTTAGTACCAACTACATTGAAATCACAAATATTGACAACGAGGGGTTGTACAACCTTGGCGCGGGAAATTCCCCGTGGTGGAGCCCGCAGTGTTTTGTAGGAAGCGAAGGGAACCTTACAACGATGATCGACATCAATGGCGATGGCCTTCTCGACCGGGTGCTCTCGGTTTACTACAATCCTTCAGTTTATCCCTATATTCCCACCAATAACTATCTCATCGTGCAACTGAACCAGGGCCCGTACCCGGACCTGATGACGAACGTCAATAACGGAATCGGAGGAACTGTCGCTGTCGCGTATAACCCATCAACCGCTTATGACAATCGCGTTGACCCGACTGACCCTAATTCCGGCAGTCACATGCCTTTTCCGCGATACGTGACGGCCACGGTAACGGAATCGGATGCCATCAATCCCCCGCAGACGAGCACTTACAGCTATGGTGGCGGCTATTTTGATGGGCCACGGCGTGAATTTCATGGCTTTGCCGTTGTGACGAATATTGACCCGACGCTACGCATGACGGTGACGTATTTTCACACAGGTGGAGGAAGGAATTATTCCGCTTTAGGAGAATATCAGGACACGAACTCAACGACTGGATCGGGTAATTTCGCCAAATCCGGGACACCTTACCGCATAGAGACCTATGGAAATGACGGAAAACTATACCGTGTTCGGATCAACCAGGTCAACCAGAACAGTTTAGGTAACGCCCGATATTTTCCATTCACGGACTTGGCCATTGATTGCGACTATCCTGGTAATGGCACGCCCAACATGACAGCAACGCAACTTGCCTACGACCAAACGACTGGCAATTTAACCAACAAAATCGAATACGGAGAGATCACTAATTTCAACCCGACCAGCGTTAATAGCTTTTCATTCACGGACATGGATTCCACTGACAACCGGTACAATAATACCGCCTATGCGATTATCAGCGGCAACAGTTACATTGTGGACCATCCGGCAAGTCAAATACTCGCCGACGGCAACAATAACACAATTCGAGAATTAGATTATTTGTATAATCCTCAAAGCGGCACGGTCGCCGAGAAGCTAACTCGAATTTCTCCTGGCTATTACGCTACCAACAGCTATGCCAGTTACACCGTTTACGGAATGGTTGGTCTAACCACAGACCCTGTGGGAGTTCAAACAGAAACTACATACGAATCAACATACAATACCTATCCGTCGGCCACGCGACTTCGCGCAATTCCCAATAGTGATTCCAGCAGCGATTTTATCACCTCGACCGCTTATGATTCGCGTTCTGGTCGGCTTGCCATTTCCACGAATCCGGCTGGCCTTACAACGAGCAATAGCTTCGATTCCTTCTGTCGTTTAACTGAGACAGACAGAATTCCCATTGGCGGCGGCTCCGCCATTTGGACAAAAAAATATTACTACCCGTCAACACTAAACCCGATTTTTTCGGGGTTGGCAACGAACTACGTTGACGAGGTAAAAAACGATGGCGTTGGCGGGTTCACTAACCGGACGTATATTGACGGCTTCGGACGAATAATCCAAACGCGTGTCCAGGCCGAGAATGGAAACTACAGGGTCGTTTCAACAGCATATGACGGGCGCGGCGATATTGTTTTGAAAACCTGGCCGGTGTTTGGGAACGGAGCCACATTTACAAAACCAAGTTCCGGTCAAACGGCAGCATGGACCGGATACGATGCGCCAGCCAGGATTGCTACCAACCGTCCGGTCAATGCGACGTTTAACTCGAATGGCTCTTTGACCAGCGAAGCCGTCCTTGGGGGCGACAGTGGCTCACCGCTTGGAGCCAAGACCTGGACCTATGTCAATGGAACAGATCCATGGTGGATTATAGCCACGGATGAGGATGGGCAAACTCGCCGCTACCATCTGGATGCATTTGGACGCACAAACCAGATTTTAGAGGTGGATGGTAGTAGCACGTACACTAACCTTTTGAAATATGATCTGGCCGGGAATTTGACCAACATCGTCAACGCCAAAGGCGAGAACATCTATTGGGCCTACAACGATGCTGGAAGCGAAGTCGCAATCGCTGACCCGTATCTTGGTCAGTGGACTTATCAATTAGACTATTCCGGTCGTTTGCGCGTACAGACGGATGCACGTGGGAATGTGGTTTCCAATTCCTTTGTCAGCCCTACCACCGGATATCAAGATGCGCTGCATCGCTTGCAGGTGCAGACCGTCTATGGCTTTAACTACAGCAATCAGATAGTCGTCCCGGCGTATACCAACATTTATCTTTACGACGCGAGCACCAATGTCAATTACACGGTCTATCCAGGGCTTCTTTACGAAGTGATTGATAAACAGGGGAATGAACAAAATGGCTATGACACATTAGCGCGCACCGTCGCGACCACCCGTTTTCTTAATATCAATTCTAGCAACTACACGACAACTAACGGTTATGACCAAGCGGACAATGTCATTGCGATAGGATATCCTAACGGACCAACAATTAATTATTCCTATTTCCATGGAAAGAGCATAAGCCAAGTCTCGCTGAACAACGGCGGCTACAGCTATTACGCGGTGCCTGCCGCCGCCTACGATGCGTTTGAACATGTAACGAATTTTAGCTATGGAAATAGCTTGTCAACCACCCGGACGTATTTTCCTGTTTCCGAACGGTTGGAATATATTTCGGCGGGTTCTGTATTTACCCGCTCGTTTCAATACACTGCGGGAAGTGACATCACTTCCATTAGTGGTACTGGCATAGGTGGAACGATGAACATTGCCTATTACAATTTGCATCGCGTCAAGAGTTACACTGCACTCTCAGGCAGTTACGGTTATGATCCGACTGGGAATATCACAAACAATATTGAGGGCGGCGGTTCTGCTTACAGCTATGCGAATCCGCGTCTTGAAGCGGTGCGCACTGCCTTTGGCTACACTAACCTATACGATTTGTGCGGAAACATGATCGTGCGACACGGGGGGGGGACCAACTCGCAGGCGATGGTCTATGACCTGGAAAACCGTCTGTCGACCATTTCGCAGGCCGGGGCGTTTTCATGCGAGTTTGGCTACGCTTACGATGGTGCGCGACTGTGGAAGCGCGTTGACCAAAATCCGACCAATATTCAAGTCTGGATTGGCGATATTTACGAGCAAAAGGCGGGTAAAACATTGTTCCATGTATTTGCTGGTGATGATCAAGTCTGCACGTTTGAAGCGGGCTCTTTTTTGGATAGTGGCACAAATGCGGCTGCCGTCGGGTATTACTATCACGAGGATAATTTAAACACTTCCAGTGCCTTGAGTGATTATGCCCACAATCAGATTGAGGTTGATCTTTATTTTCCGTTTGGACGAGTCCAAACAAATAATCCACAGGCCAATTTTCAAGTATCGCGCCGTTTCACAGGACAGATTTTTGACGCGGAGAGTGGACTCTATTATTATGGTACCCCGAGCGGGCCTTATGGCCGTTACTTCGACCCCGAACTCGGCAGGTTTATACAAGCGGACACGACAATTGCTGACATATCGAATCCACAGACTTACAACCGATACTCTTACTGCGTCAACAATCCGCTAACGTATACCGACCCAACAGGACATAGTTTTTGGAGTTGGATTGAAAACAATTGGAATCCATCGTTGATCTGGGACCCCGAAGTCGGCGAAGGAATTGAGGATGTGCTCGGTGGAGTGACAGGAACTACGACTGAGAATCCCTACTCGTATTCGTCTCAGATGGAGCAAAATGGGATGCCACTGTGGACTCCTTTAAAAGACGAAAATGGAAACGACCTTGGGAATCCGGCCCTCGCACCAGTCAACGCAGGTGCGTCATCCCTGTTCCAAGCGGGGATGACAATGGGACCGATGGGCGAGGAAAAGGCCGGTGCAGAGATGGTGGAGGGCGGAACGAAGACGCTTGAAGGCGCGCTAAATGGACTAAAAGAAAGTCCTGTAAAAACGCCGTGGGGATGGTCTAATGGTAAAAAATGGCGCGATGCGGTCAAATCGGTAGCGCAAGCTGGATTAAAGGATGATAAAACGCTTCAAGACGTTTTGGGACACGTGCCGACAAAAGACGAGGCCTTAGGATTGATTCAAGAAGCTGGAGGCACACCGTTGCGAGAAGCCGAGGGGGGCCATGAGTTTCCAAACCCACATAATTTTCCGCATATCAATTATCTAACGCCATCCGGTGCGAAGGCGACGATCCGCATTCAAGGGCTATAATCTAGTATGAACAATTCATCGAAAACGGTTCTTTTTGAACAGACCGTTGCGGCATGGGTTGCCGCATCCAAGCAACTCGGCTTCCAGATCAGTGCTCCATATAAGCTGTGCTGTGGAGATATTTCGGTTGATTGCCTTGCATTTATTCCTGATTTTGGTGGACGGGAGGGAATGGTCATCGGAGCGTCCAGAACAACAGATTCCGCGATGGAAAAGAAACTGATCGAGTGCGCAAAAGAGCGGAAACTTTTTTGGTCATTTATCAACATGGCCGCGTATAACCGGTATGATTTCGAGCGGTTCAAGGAAGCGCTAGACGATTGGGGATATTTTGGGCCGGTGGAGAAATGCCCAAGGTGGTTTGGCGGCTATAACCATACTCAAGTTGAAATTACATACTCTGAACTCGTTTCGGCATGGAAATTGGCTTCGATTTCGTTGGGCTTTAAGCTGGTTTTGGACTTTCCGCCATTTACAGGTCGTTACACTTTTGTTGCCTATCTGCCAGACTTTGGGAGTCGTAATGGAATCATTTTGGCCGCCCAATACCCGCCCAGGTTCGACAAGGACCGAAGCATCCAGGAATTTGCAAAGGCTGAATGCAAAGTGTGTTTGTTTTTGGATGCTTCAAACTATACAGAATACGATGAGAAGAAATGGCGAGAAACTCTGGCGAGTCTAGGCTATTTTGGTCCCTCAAACGAGCGACCTTCCTGGCTTCCATGATTTCAGAAATATTGGAACCAGATGTTCGGTGTCATTCGGCGAGAGGCCCAAACCCTCTAAGCTTCGCAAGCCAAGAATCATGGAATCTTCAAATTCCGCAAACACGACTTTGTCCTTTGTCTCGCGACCGTTTGATTACACAATCACATGTCCCACTTGAAAACGTCGGTTCTGGTATTGTAGTAGACTCAATGCTTTTTCAAGGTCCATTATGCCGGCAGCGGTCGAACGCTATCGGCGCGGCAGGCGCTGTCGTTGTATTTCAATAGCGAGAAACCAAATTAATGACCTTATAGATTTGAACGATAGCAATTCAAATTAAGACACTACCTTCTTTCCCGGCCCATTGTTTTCCTTCACGGAAGCTGTGTCGTGGGCGATGGCCGTCCATTCTTCGGCGATGCGGAAGCCGACGGCCAGCAGGGTTGGGCCGAGGAAGACTCCAATGAAGCCGAAGGTCAAGGCGCCGCCGATGACGCCGAAGAAGATCAGCAGGAACGGCATGTCGCTGCCCTGACTGATGAGCCAGGGTTTTACGAAGTTGTCCAGTGTCCCAACCCCAAAACCCCAGATGAGCATAAAGATTCCCCAGCCCGTTGAACCCTGGTAAAAAAGCCAGATGGCCACGGGCAGGCAGACAATGCCGGTGCCGGCGACTGGAACGATGGACACAAAAAAAGTAAGCAATGATAACAAGCCGGCGTCGGGTACGCCTGCGATGAGAAATCCGATGCCTGCGGCGATGGCCTGCACCAACGACGTGCCCAAAATCCCGTAAACCACGCCACGAATGGTATTGCCGGCGACGGTGAGCAGGCGGCGTCCGCGTTCGCCCCCGATGCGATCCACGGTTTTGTTCAACCGGAGGGCAAAGACGGCGCCGTCGCGGAACAGAAAAAAGGCGATGAAGATGCTCAAGGCCAATTCCAATAATCCGCGACCCACACCCAACCCGGCTTTGAGCAGCCAGGAAGTGGCCAGTTCAACCAGATGCCGCGATTCGGTCCAGAGTTGGGCGCTATCGTGGGCCAGGACCTGCCAGCGTTCCATCACTCGCTGGCCGACGACGGGAATTTTGGCCAGCCAGGCGGGCGGTTCCGGCGGGCCTTGTTCCAACCAGCCACGGACGGTGCCGGTAAACTGCCGGATGTTGTCCACGAGCGACGAACCGATGATGAAGAATGGCAGCAGAATGACGATGAACATGCCCAGGGCCATCAGCGAGGCGATCAAGGCGCGACGATTGCCAGACCAGCGAACCAGGCGCTCATAGAGCGGCCAACTCGCGAAACAGAGCACGATTGCCCAGAGCAGCGCGGAGGCGAATGGACGCATCACCAGCAGGCAGCCGAGCAGGAGCAGGATGAGGACGGCCCAGCCGAGATTGTGTTCCAGTTGGGAGCGGGGGGCGGTGTTCATAAGCGCGCCCTTTCGAGAACCGCATGAGGTTCTCGTTCGAACGATTCTCCCTCACCCCAGCCCTCTCCCGCTGGGAAAGGGGGAATCGTCGTCCGATGATATGGCACGGCGACCGATGGTAGTGGTTCAGGGTCCCAATGCATCTTTCAAAGGAAGAGGGGAAATCTAATTCTGAAAAAAGCGGACTTTGCCGGTGGAGAGATCGTACATGCCGCCGACTAACTCGATTTTTCCCTCGTCGAGCATTTCGCGCAAAATCGGGCTGCGCTCGGGGATTTGTTGCATGACTAGACGGACGTTGGCTTCGGCGACTTTTTCGACGAACTCCGGATTCTTTGAATTGCGCGGCTCGCCCTCGTCGGGGACCGCGTCGATGGCCGGCTTGATTTTGTCGAGCAGGCCGGTCAAATGGCCCAACTGGACGTCGTCGATCGCTCCTTTAATTGCCCCACAGTTCGAATGACCGATGACTGCAATCAATTTTGCGCCGGAAGCTTTGCACGCAAACTCCATGCCGCCGATGATATCGTCGTTGAGCACGTTCCCGGCGACGCGGGCGCTAAAGACGTCGCCGATGCCCTGGTCAAAAACAATTTCGATCGGTTGACGCGAATCCAGGCAGCTCAAAATCACGGCGAATGGATATTGGCCAGAGGCCGTGGCGCGAGCCTTCGCCGGCAGGTTGCGGACCTGGGACTGGCCTGCGACAAATCGGGCATTGCCCGCCTCCAGTTCGGCCAGCGCCTGTTGTGGAGTCATCGCCGCCTGCTCTTCTTTGGTGCGCGCGGGAGGAAACATGGCTGTCCCAGTCCCGGCGGAATTTGGAGTCTGACACCCGGCGGCGAAAAATAACGACAGGAGCAAGCCGCACGTCAGCAATAGACGGCGAGATGGATTTAGTTTTAAGGCCCGAGAAGCGCGGTGGCGATTCTCCCGGTGGATCGTAGTTGTATTCATATTCATTTGTCCTCGTACTTTTTGCGTTTCAGTTTCCCGGCGCCCGCGTGTGCTTCGCCGTCTTTCTTGTTCTTAATCGTGGCAAATTGTCTGGTCGTGGCAATCATTTGCCGTTGGAATTCGGCGCCTCCGCCGGCCATCCGCCGCCCAGCGCCTCGTAGAGCTGGATGATCGCGATCCATTCACCCGACTGCGCCTGCACGGTCGCAACCTCGGCCGGGTAAAGTTGTTGTTGCGCTTCCAGCACTTCATAATAACTGGACTTGCCGTTGAGATAACGTTGTGTGGCGAGGTCGACGGAGGAGGCCAGCGCGGCGGCGGCCTGCTCGTCAAAAATGCGGACGTCGGCCAGTTTCTGGCGCGTAATCAGCGCATCAGAAACCTCCTGGAAGGCGGTCAGGACGGTTTGCTGATAAGCGGCTTTAGCTTCTTCGAATTGGGCTTTTGAACCCTGGTATTGGGCATACAACTGGCCTCCCTGGAAGAGCGGACCGGCCATCGTGGCGCCCACGTTCCAAAAATTTGCCGTTCCGGCGGAGAACGCCGAAAGCTCAGGACTGGCACGCCCAAGAAAAGTGGTCAGGCCAATTTGCGGAAAGAAATTCGCCAGACTCGCGCCCACACCGGCATTGGCGGCGATGAGCGATTGCTCCGCGCCCACGACATCCGGCCGGCGCCGCAGCAGGTCGCTCGGCAAGCCGACGGGAATTTCGAGTTCTGCCTGTGGCTGATTGGTGAGCGAATCGCGGAGAATCGGGCCGGGATTGCAGCCGAGCAGGATGTTGACCGCGTCTTCGGTGGTGGCGATTTGGATTTCCAATTGCGGAATTGCCGCGGCGGCAGTTGCCAGGGCGGCGGCGGCGCGTTCAGTCTCGAGTTTGGAGCCGGCTCCGTTGATGTACCGGTCGTTGAAAATCCGGTAACTGGCGGCATAGGCGTTGGTGGCCTCCCGCTGAATCCGCAGTTCCTGGTCCAGGTCGAGCAACTGGTAATAAGCCGTGGCCACGGAACTGACCAGGGTAATTGTCACGCTGCGCCGCGCTTCGTCCGTGGCCAGATACTGCGCCTGGGCGGCGCGGGTCAATTGCCGGATGCGCCCCCAGAAATCAATTTCCCACGCGGCGTTGATGGCCACGAGACCGGAACTTTCCGTTGTGCCGCCGGTGGATATGGGCGAGTTGTAAAGCGCGTTGCGTCCGCGTCCGACGTCGGCGCTATAACCAATTTGCGGAAAGAGCGGAGCGCGTGTGGCCATGACCGTGTAGCTGGCCTGTTCCACCCGCGCAACTGCTTGCTTGAGGTTGTAGTTGTTCGTCAATGTGACCACGATCAGGTTTTGCAGGGAGGGATCCTGAAATACCTCCCGCCACGGCAGATCGCCCAGGGAATTCGTCGTTTGACCGGAAGCAAAGCGGAAGTTGTCCGGCGAATTCGTGGCCGGCCGATGGTAATGCGGGCCGACGGCACAACCGGTGATCGCCATGAGAACCATCAAGCAACCAACGCGCTTCAGCTTCATCCGTATATTACTTTTCATTTTCATTTTCTTCGGATGGCGGTTGCCGCTTTTGCGGCGGGGGAGCCGGGGAAGTTGCCGCGGATTCTGGTTTATCGTCAGTGGGTGCGTTCGGTTCGGACTCGGGGGGACCAAAGCTTTTGACGACCGACCCGGTCTTCCAGTTGAACGCAATCGCCAGCAGTCGAAACACAAACGTGACGCCGATGGCCAGCAATCCTGACGTTTCCACCGGCCTGGCGAAACGAACGACGAGCACCGCGAAAAATCCCGCGCCCAACAATGCCGCCAGCACATAGAGTTGGCCCGGTTTGAAAAGCAACGGTTCTTCGCGGACAAGGATATCGCGCAACAGGCCGCCCCCGGCGGCATTGATGACGCCCACCGTGATGGAAGGCAGCAGTGGAAGATCGACACTCAGAGACCGCGAGACACCCACGACGGCGTAAGCCCCCAGGCCGAGGGCGTCGGCGAGCAAAAAGCATTTTTGCAAACGATCCATTCGGTGGCCAAAAAAGGCCGCCGCAAAGCAACCGGCGATCACCGCGTAGAGATAACGCTCGTCCTTCATCACGAGCGGCGGACCGTTTTCAATAAAGACACAGTCGCGAATCAAACTGCCGCCCACGCCGCTCACTGCCGCCAGTACAAACAAACCGATGATATCGTACCGGCGACGAATCGCCACCAGCGCCCCCGTCAGGGCGTAAAGGAATGTCGCGCCCAGATTGAAGTAAATCGGCAGGACAAACTGGCTGTTGATCTCGAGAGCCATTTCATTTTCTCATGCTGGCGGCGTTGGCGAATGCGCGCTTCCGCCGCCCGTCATTTCATCAGAATAACGAGTAAACCAGGCCGGTTTGGATTCGCCATACGTCCCCATGCGCGCCGCCATTGTCATCCTTGTAGCCATACAGGCATTCCACGCCCACACTCAGGCGCTTGCGCAACTGCCAGATCACGTTTCCGCTCGCATAGTAAGTCTCGTGATACGCCGCGGCAGTCTGGGCCTGCTCGTTTTGCAGATTGACGTACCCGAAGGTCGCCGTCGAACGGAACGCCTCGCACCACTGATGCGTATAGCCGACCATGGGCGCGACGTACTGCAATGCCCTCAATTCCCCGGCATTATTGAACGCGGCGTCACCGCCGTTGAAATCGGTATAGGTGAAGTTGTCATTGCAGAAGTGGAAGATGCCGTGACCGTAAGTAATCTGCCCCTGAACCGAATCATGCGCGAATACGTTGAGACTGGTGGACAGGTTCAGGCCCCACCCCAGGACGCTCTGCTGTCCGAGGGTCGTGTCCCGGGCGCCCACGTCGCGGAAGATAGTGGCGAACTGGAAATGCCCCCATTTTTCATCTTCCCAGCGGATGTTGAAGCCGCCATCGGGCGCGTGGTTGTCTGCTGACGCGCCGGCCTCGGCTCCCTCATTATCAATGTCTGACGACGGCTGTTGCAGGCCAAAGTTCAAGTTCCAATGATCGCTCAAAGCCAACTCGTAACGAACCGTCGGCTGGCGCGCGAAAATCAGGGAGTTCGGACCTTCAAAATCCAC
>DASXFM010000154.1:0-8903 GCA_036489615.1 Verrucomicrobiia bacterium
AAATTCGAACGGCATGTCGCGATCGGCAATCCATTTGAGCGACTGGATAACGCGCGGACGTAAAATCCAATCGTCATCGGGAAGGTCCTGGAGCATGGGCCGGATGCCGAGGAATTTCGGGTTTTCGGAATAGACATCCAGTTCGCGAAGGAAATCCGTGCTGTCCAGGTCCAGCCAGCCAATCACGCCGGCGATGAAGTCATATTGCGCGGCCAATTCCAGAAGAAAATCAGTTTCTGCTTTGGTTTGGGCCGCCTGGACGAGAATCGTTTTATCAATTTTATTCTTTTTAAGATGAGGCTGGAGGTCCGGCGGAAGATAATCGCGGCACAAGGCCGATACGGCGGGACTCATCCAATGATAATCGCCGCGGGAGGCCTTCCAGAAGTGCTGGTGGCTGTCAATTCTCATTGACGACTTTGTAGCGTTCGAGTTTTTCGAAATCCCATGGAATTCCCAGGCCTGGTTCTTCGCTGGGGCGGAAATAGCCGTCTTCGAGGATCATGGGGCTGCGAAGCACAGCGTCGAGTGACGGAATATATTCGACAAATAAACCGTTCGGAATGGCGGCAACCAACGGCAGGTGCAATTCCATCACAAAATGCGGGCTCACCTGCATGTTGTAACAGGCAGCCATGTGCGCAATTTTCAGCCATTCGGTAATGCCGGCGCAACGGCAGGCGTCGGCCTGAACGATGGAAACGCCGTCGCAGGCGATGTAATCCTTAAATTGATGCCGATTAAACAGGGATTCGCCCAGCGCAATGGGGATCGAGGTGTGCGCCTTCAGGCCTTTATGGCCGGAGATATCCTCGGCGGGCAGGGGCTCTTCAAACCAAAACAGGTTGAACTCCTCCCACATGCGCGCGCGGCGGATGGCTTCGGCCTGGGTAAAACATTCATTGGCATCCACCATGAGCGTGCGGTGCGGGCCGAGGATTTTTCGCACGGCGGCGATTCGTTCGACGTCCTCCGCCGGGTCAGGTTTGCCGACTTTGATTTTTGTGCCGCGAAAACCGGCGCGAACAATTTCGCGCGTTTCCTCCACGAGTTGGTCGAGGGAATGGTTGAGCCAGCCGCCGTCGGTGTTATAGACGGGCACCTTGTCGCGATATCCTCCAAGGAGCCGGTGGAGGGAAACGCCGGCAGCCTTGGATTTGATGTCCCAAATCGCGATATCGACCGCCGCGAGGGCGAGCACGGCGATGCCGCCGCGTCCAACCCAATCCATCCGGCGCCACATCTCATACCAGATTTGCTCGTTGTTCAACGGGTTCATTCCGTTGATGAGCGAACGAATGCTGCTGTTCACCACCGAACAAATTTCCCGCGCGCCGTGGGGAATAATGCTGTAAGTAAAACCGTGACCGGTAATCCCATCATCGGTTTCCACCCGCACAAAGATCACGTCCATCTTATTGAAATGGCGGATGGCGTCGCGCATGTCGCGATGCACAGGGATCTGATAAAGGTCTGCGGAAATTTTCGTAATTTTCATTTAAATCATTAAGCGTCGTCGGACGGAGAAATCGCGATGGTCTGAATTGAGGTAAAAAATTCGATGGCGGCGCGGCCCTGTTCCCGGGAGTGCGAACTGGACTGTTTCAACCCGCCGAACGGCGCATGCGGTTCCACACCGGCAGTTTCACCGTTGATCTTGATCATTCCCGCCTCGGCGGATTTGATGAATCGGAGGATGCGGCTGATGTCTTTGGTAAAGATGGCGGCGCTCAAACCGTAGGGGACGTCGTTGGCAATCTCAAAGGCCTGTTCCAGATTCCGTGCCGCGATGATGCCCAGGACCGGACCAAAGATTTCGCGCTGTCCGAGTTCGGAGCCCGGGTCCACTTTGCCGAAGATCGTCGGTTCGACAAAATATCCCGGTCTGTTCTCGGGCTTTTTTCCGCCAGTCAGCAGGCAGTCGCCTTTTTGGACGAATCGTCCGATGGAGGCGAGAATATTGGCATGCTGGGTCTGAGTAACCACGGGGCCGAGATAACAGTCATCCTCGAGCGGATCGGACAGCTTGATGCTTTTGGCCTTTTCCACAATCATTTCGGTAAAGGCGGGAAGAATGCTTTCTTCGACGATGACCCGGCTGGTGGCCGTGCATTTTTGACCGCAGAAACGCATGGCCGAGCTCAACGTGAGATCAACGGCTTTGCGCAAGTCGGCGTCGGCGGCAACAATCGTCGGATTTTTTCCGCCCATTTCCAGTTGAAACTTGATTCCGCGTTCGACTGAGGCCAGGGCGACTTTGCGGCCAACGTCATTTGAGCCGGTAAAGCTGATGCCGTGGACCAGCCGGTGCGAGGTAATGGATTGGCCGACTTCCGCGCCTTTGCCCGTGACCATGTTGATAACGCCTTTGGGAAATCCAGCTTTTTCCAACAGCTGCATGAGGGCGAATCCCGTGATGGACGCCGGTTCAGCGGGCTTCCAAACAACCGTATTTCCAAAGATCAAGGCGGGGGCCATTTTCCAGATGGGGATGGCCACGGGAAAATTCCAGGGCGTGATGATGCCGACTACGCCCAGGGGAACACGATTGCTGTAGAGCAGTGTTTTACCATCGGACGCGGGATAGACTTCGCCCAATGAGCGCATTCCTTCGCCGGCGTAGTATCGGAAGAGAACCACGCCCCGTTTCACTTCGCCGCGCGCTTCACCGATGGGCTTGCCCATCTCGCGCGTCATCGTGCGCGCCAATTCTTCCCTGTGCTCGTCCAGAATATTCGCGGCGCGGTGCAGAATCTCAGAACGCGCCGGCAACGCCATGGCTTTCCAGGCAGGGAACGCGCGATGGGCAGCTTCAATGGCGGCGTTGGTTTCGTCGGCGCCGGCTAAAGGATAACTGCCGATGATTTCCGATATGTTTGCCGGATTTTCCCGCGTCGCTCGTTGTGCGGACGCGTTGCTGGTCCACTCTCCGTTGATATATTGCTTGGCCTCGATGGGCATAAACTTAAGTTTCTTTGACGATGGGGATTCCCAAATCCGGCGGGCCGGGCTTTGAAGTGATGGCATCGGGGCAATAGCGCTTAACCATTTCCATGCCGAGCGCGGCCCGATGCACACGCTCCTGGCATAATGAAATGTTCGTGGCCTCCCATTGTTTCCCCGAAGGATAAACGTCCGGATGGTTTTTCAATCCGAATTTGATATAGACCGGCGCCAGGATGCGAATGAACTCCGGAATTTCGTAATGGCGGATAAATCCACCGAAATTATCCGGCGCTTCCACGTACATATCCAAAGGAATGCTGGTCGCCTGGCGGATGGCCGCGAGCTTTGGCAGTGACAGGCCCGTCGGTAAATTGTACGTGTCGGCGCCTAAATCCTGCATCAGACGGATTGACACCGGATTGGAAGCCATCATTTGAACCGAGCATTTGATGACAAAATTTTGCGGGAGAAGGTTCTTTTCCTTCATTTTTTTTGCCAGCAACACCAATCCTTCGTCACCAACCAGCGCGCCGCGGATTCCGAGGGCGGCGGCGCGTTTCAAATCTTCAATCGCATAAACCAATTGATCCATGCCTTCATGACGGATGCCCGCCGCTTTGCCGGATGTGGTCAAGGGCATAGGGCTGATGTCCCAGGTACCGCGCGGGCCGACGAACAGGCTCAACTCCATTTTGCGCGAAGCGCAAAGCCGTCCCATTTCCAGGATTTCATCGTCGGTCAACAACATGATGCCGCTGCCTTGCGAAATTCGATGGACCGTCAGCCCGTAACGATCGATTTCCTTGAACGTCGCAGCGAGCGCGGCAGGCCCTTCGACACTGGGCAATTCAACCCGGTATTGCGCGCCGTCGGGAAATCTTTTAGTAGAGGAGGGCAGGCTATAGAGGTCGCCCTCGGGATAACCTAGAGAAGCCAGGAAATTTCGAGTTTCTTTCACTGATTAGCCTTGAATGCCGGTGGCAGCGCCACTTGCCTTGCTCGCCGTTCCTGCCTTTTTGGAATTCGAGTTCAATTCTTTGCCTTAATTTCAGGAAACAACAAGTCGCTGCAAATTTTGGCCGAACTTAAAATATGGCGGTTCATCGCCCGGGCGGCGTCATCGGGCTGATGGTTCAAGAGCGCTTCGATTACGGCCAAATGTTCCGGCAATGCGAGGTCGAATGGATAATGATGATCGGCGACCGCGCGGCGAATGGAAGTGAGCAGCGATCGATAGCGGAAAATCTCCTCCCTTAGCCGTTGATTGCCGCAGGAACTGGCGATGGAACTGTGAAAATTGTCGTCGCTGGCAACGACCAAAGAGGTCCAGTCGGAAGATTCTTTGGAAATCAGTTCGGTCGCCTGTGATTTAAGTTCAATCAAAGTCGCGCTGTCTATTTTATCGCAGGCCAGCCTCGTGGCTTCCGCCTCGAGGATGGCGCGGACCTGGAAGATTTCAAAGAGTTGCGGCGGCCCGAAAGGTCGGACAATCGTTCCACGATTATAATGATTTTCAATAATGCCGCAGGCGGCCAATTCCTGGAGCGCCTCGCGAAGCGGGGTGACGCTCACATTCAATTGCTCGGCCAACAGTTTATGGTTTGACCAGATTCCCGGCGTCATTTGACCGCGCACGATGGCCAAAAGGAGAATTTCAAACACCGACTCACGCAATGCCCGTTGGCGAACCGGACCCAAGGCGATAGTCTGCTGGGGAGGCTCGATCGTGCTGGATTTTGGAATACCCGGAATACTGATTGGAGATGCCGTTGGCATAAGCCCTTAATTGTTAATGACTTGCTATATTGTATTCGCCCATTAATTCGTGGATTCGCTTTGATTATCCGTTGCGCAAACTTTAAAGTCAACAGCAATGTTGTAAAATATATTATACTTTTTGTTTTTTATTATTGACAGGTTACGGCATTTTTGGTTTTCTGTACGTATGCCCCTCATCCAGAGCCTCTCAAGCAAGCGTCCGCTGCTTCAGTTTAGCCGCTTTGAAAATAATGATGCCCTACTCATTAGCAATCGAGCGAAGCTTCACGTTTTCAAGAGAGCCTGAGACAAATCCTCGAACAACTATGAAAATAAATTCCCTTAAACTATCCTGTGGTATCGTCGCTGTGGTATCCGGTCTCCTGACGGCGCCCGTATTGCAGGCGCAATCGCTGGTTTACTCTAACGCAATCACCACCTTGAAACCGGTTGGCTATTGGCCGATGCACGAAGTAGAGCCAGCGGCCCCGGCGGACATAGAAACCAATTATGGCAGTTTGGGAGCGCTGGGTAATGGATATTATGCCGATTGGGCGCTGAACAATGGCGCGCCTGGCAACAATTCGGTAGTTCATGGGATTACTGGTCCGTTGGCAAATGATCCCAATGGCGGGGTGTTTATGCTGGATCCGGGCATGACGGCCGCCACGGGCGTAGCCACCAATAGTTATCTGCTGATTCCGCATACGTCGCCGTTGACGACATTGCAACCACCCTTCACCGTCGAGTTGTGGATGATGGCCACGAACACGGGGTTTGGAGATTTAGTCAGCCAGGATGGGACGCTCTTAAACGGTGGCAACGACAATAACGTATATGGCCTCCGGCTTACCTGGGGAGCCGGCGTGGGGTACAGCGCTGCCAACGAATTTTTTCAGGTCTATAATGGAATCACGAGCTCCGCGGGCTTTAACACAGACACATGGCACTACGTTGTGCTGGTTGTTGACACGTCCTCGAACTATACGCTTTATGCGGATAACGCCCAGGTTGGGGTCAAGACGGCGACCGGCTTCAAGTCGGATTCCTGGGATCCAATTACGATCGGCGCCGGATTGTGGAATGGCAGTGGCGTGACGCGCCAAACGTCGTTTGGTCTCGATGAGGTGGCCATCTATACAAATGTTCTCAGCCTCACCACAATTAGCAATCACTGGGCGATCGCAACCAATAGCGCTTCGATTGCAGGCCAGTATTACAACGCCGTGATCGGCAACAACCCGTTGCTCTATTATCGAATGGATTCACCTGACTATCTCGGGTTCCCGCCTCAAAACACATGGCCCGTGCTAAACAATTATGGCTCTGCGGCCAATAACGGCGTTTATATGCCGGGAGTGACTCCGGGCAGCGTGGTCGGACCGAATTTTTCGGGCCTGAGCGGCACCAACGTAATGCCCGGTAACGGCGTGAGCGCGTTTGCGGATGCTGGATATAACCCGGCATTTAATCCGACCAACCACATGCCCTTAAGCATTACGGCTTGCTTCAAGGGCAATCCCGCGGATTCGCGTTACCAAAACATTGTTGGGCATTCCGATTCCTCGTGGCGTATTGCCGTGAATACGGACGGCAAGTTGCATTTCAACGTGGTTCCCGGCGGCGGCAATGATGCTATCTCGGCAGGAGTTTATAACGACGGCAACTGGCATCAGGTTGTCGGCGTCTATGACGGCACCTCGAACTATATATACGTTGATGGCAACCTGAGCGGCCAGACGTTAGTGGGAACCAACACCATTCCTGGCTCGACCAATGATGTCTTGTTGGGGGCAGACCCGGAATATCTTACTATCAATACCGGTGCCGGCCGGCAATTTGCCGGTAATCTTTGCGAAGTGGCCTTCTACACCAATGTCTTGAGCGCTACGCAGATTCAGACGCTTTACAATGGCATCGGCGCGCCACTCTCAATCGTGCAGCAACCGGTGTCTGCGGCTGTTAGTCCGGGTTTCCCCTTTACCAACACAGTGGCGGTCAGCGGCAGCGGACCAATTTTCTATCAGTGGTATACCAATGGCGTCGGCATCGGCGGGGCCACCAATGCCTCATTGATAATTAATTCCGTGACGCCCGCCAATGCGGACACGAATTACTATGTTATTGCGACGAATGCTTTTTCCAGTTCCGTCACAAGCGCAGTAGTAAACCTGACCGTTTATACGACGCCCGTGTTTGTGGCGGTATATCCGACCACGAATTCCACTCTGACGCTGTACGGCGGACAAATTGTTAACGGAACAAATTATCTTGGCTCAACCCCGACGTTTTCAGTTTCGGTGGCTGCCGCGGCGCCCTTTACATATCAATGGCTCACCAACGGGGTTCCTGTTGGCGGCGCAACCAATTCCAGCTTCACCTTTGCGAACTGTCAGTTGAATGGTCCAACTGGCTTTTCGTGCGTAGTTTCCAACGGTTATGGCACCGCAACCAATCTCTGGCTGGCGTCTTATCTTGCAACGCCTACGGCTCCGTTTCCACAGGCGGTTTTGGCGGCCAATCCGATCGCCTATTGGCGGCTGAACGAGCCGGATGATCAGGTGGGTGACGGTAATGACGGCGCCATTTGCAACGATTATCAAAGCGGCAACGATGGTATCTATACCAACATGCTTCTGCAGGGTAACGGCGCATACCCCGACACGGGTTACAGCCCGTTGACTGATCCCACTGAACTGGCGGCGCGATTCGGCCAATTCAAGGCATCGTTCTCCTTCGCAGGATGGATTGGAACGACGAACCTTGACTTTAGCGGCACAAACAGCGCCTCCTTCACCGTCGCTGCCTGGGCCAACGGGTATGGCATCGCTCAGGTGGGAAATTCCGGCCTCATCACCAAAGGCTTTTTCAACGGCGAAGAGTTAACGATCGACCAGGGCGCCGCAAGCCAGGCGCTGCGATTTGGAGTGCGGCAAGCCGCCAGTCCGTTCACTTTCTTTGGCGCGAACAGCACCAACCGGTTGGCCGCCGACTCGAGTTGGCATTTCGTCGTCGGAGTTTGTGACGAACCGAATACCAACGTGTCTATTTATGTTGACGGCCGGCTCGCTGCGAGAACCTATATCCCAATCAATAGTGGCCTTATCAAAACTTCCAGCACTAGTCCGATCATTCTCGGCGGCCGGTCGAACACACAGTACGGGGACACTCAATTCAAGGGCTACCTCAATGACATCGCAATGTATGGCTACGCCATGCCGGTCGCCCAAATCGTTAGTCAATATGCGGGGGTTGGTGGCACAATTGCGCCGTATTTCTTTCCGTTAGCGCCATCGGCCACTGTTGGCGCGGCTGTTAATACAACGCTTACTATTCCGGCGACGGCCATCGGCACGCCGCCGATCGGTTATATTTGGACAAATCTCACCACCGGCGCCACGGTTGCCGGGGGGGTGACCAATGGCAATACGCTTAATGCAACCCTGTCATACGCCAACGTTCCGGCTGCCTGGAACACCAACCATCTGCAATTGATTGTGACCAACGCGTATGGCTCGATCAACGCCTCCGTTACACTCTCCATCACCAATTCGGTGAATCTAAACCCGACGAACATCCTGTTCTCGGTGACGGGAGGCAATCAACTGACCCTGTCGTGGCCGTTGGACCACACCGGGTGGACGCTGCAGGCGCAAACCAACACGGTATCGGTTGGCATCAGCACCAACTGGGTGGACGTTTCGGCGTCCAGCGCGACCAATAAACTGATTATTCCCATCAATCTGACCAACGGCAGCGTGTTCTATCGCCTGCTTTATCGTCAGTAAAAATGATCGGAGCAACACGAAAAAACATGAACAATAATGCGTCGCCGGCAAGAGAGCCGGGGGTTTCGGCTGGCCCAGTGAGCGGGTTTGACTCCAGCGTGAAGGCGCGGTGCCGCGCCTTCACCCTCGTCGAACTATTGGTCGTCATCGCTATCATCGCAATTCTGGCGGCAATCCTTTTGCCGGTGCTGCAGGCGGCTCAGGAGCGGGCGCGAAGGATTTACTGTATGAATAACCTGAAGCAGTTGGGATTAGCTTGGGTTGCGTATTCGAACGACAACGCCGATAAAATTATGTCGAATCCTGCGGCTGCCGGGCTGGGTTATTCGACCGGCGCAAATTCAAACCTCCAAAACTGGGTCAATGGCTATTTAAGCTATGCCACTATCACCCCTGATAATACCAATACCA
>DASXFM010000165.1:0-6958 GCA_036489615.1 Verrucomicrobiia bacterium
GGCGCATCCATCCGCCAATACATCAGCGGATTATCTCCCTGCACTGTCGAAAAATAATTCCCGGAAAGGTTCCCTTCCGCGGTGTTATAATGGTTTGAAATCTGATTGAACGTGAGCGCGTTGGTGTATACGGCCACTTCATCAATCCCGCCATGATAGGCATTGTTACCCAGACCCCGGTTGCAGCCAAATTCGATCGGATCCCAAGTGTCCCGAACAAATGAGCCACTCATCGGAACCTGATACGTTGTCGCATTGACGCCATTGACATAGACGTAACAGTTGGTGCCATCAAACACGCCCACCACATGATACCAATTACCGTTTATAAAAGGATAAACCGCGTCCGCCTCGGCGCCGCCAGTGGAACCGACACCGTTAAAAACATGGAAACTGAATCCGTACAAACTGTTATTGCCGGAGCCATTGCCTTTATAGGGCAACCAGTTCTGGTTCAATGACCAACCCGCAGAGTTGGGGCCCGCGTTATTGCCGCCGGCGCCAATCGGCCCCGTCTGGCTGACCAGGGACACGAATTGCAGGTTGGCGGTCGGAAGCGCCCAGGCTTCCACTGTAATTGGGCCGCCTCCTGGCAACGAGACTCGGTTGTCCGTCGTAGGCACAATCATGAAACTTTGACTGACATTCGTGAATTCAACCGCGGTGTCGCTGTCGCCAACAATCGCTCCCGGCAATCCCTTGAGAGTATTGGCATCACTTGCGTAATATCCATTGGCAATGGGCCCCAACGAACCGTAGTTCGTTTCAATATCCGCGGACGGCGGTTGAGTCGTTTCCTGCAATGGCCAGTACGCAACGGGACGGAGGTTCATTACCGCATTCGAATAAACTGATTGCCCCTTCGCCGCCGTCACCACCAATGGAATCATTAATGACAGCGCGAATGTTTTGAGGGATTTTGTTTTCATATCTTTCGCGGGATTTTTTCTCGCTTTCGGGTTGTTTTAGGTATGGGGGGATTGGTTTTTCTAATGCTTTGATTTTGACTTCGCCACTGACCCGGCGGCGAATTTGCCCATTTCTTCAAAGCTGCTTTGATTGTGGAAAGTGTCTGATCTTCCGGGTACGGCCACTTCAGGCCAAAAGGCGAATTCGCTCGAAATCATAAAACTCTGGATGATGATGATGCCACTATAGCAGGACTTGCTAAAAGTTGTCATTGAGGTTTTGCGTTTATCTATTGAGGTTTTGCGCCACTGATAAAATTGCTCTCGAAAGAGAAAAGTCCCCAACTCAGGCACGATTGGACGACAAGATTGTCGGAAAAACACAACATGGATGATTTGCGGCACATTAGCAGGGCGCTCAAAACTGTCCATTGAGGTTTTGCGTTTTTCTATTGAGGTTTTGCGCCACACGAAATAAATTGTCGGCGCTGTGAAAAAAAAGCTCCGAAAAGCCCCGGGACAACGCCGTCAGGTCGCCTTGCTGATTGATTTTTCACGCTGGTACGGCCGGCGAATCCTTTTGGGCGTCGCCAAATTCGTCCGCGAACATCATGAATGGTCCGTCCAAAGTGAGGAGTGGCGCTGGACCGATCCTGTGCCCTATTGGATTAAAAATTGGAAAGGCGACGGCATCATCGCCTGGCTCGAAACTCCCGAGTTGGGCGAGATGGTCCGCAATTTGAAAGTTCCCGCCGTGGACGTGCGCGGTTCTTCCGGTTGCGGATTGCCCCTTATCGATACTCAGAATGAAATTGTCGCCAACCTCGCCGCCGAACATCTCATCCAGCGCGGGTTCCGTCATTACGCTTTTTGCGGATTTGTGGGCGCAAATTATTCCGACAATCGCGCTCATTGGTTTCGCGAGCGGCTGGCACGCGCCGGATTCGCCTGCGCCATTTATGAACCGCCGGAAATCTCCAGGAATACTCAAACTATTGAACTCGAAAAACGCGGGCTTCTGTTTCAGGAAGACCTCGCGCGCTGGCTCAAATCCCTTCCCAAACCGGTCGGTATTATGGCCTGCAATGACATTCGCGGACAACAGGTGATGAATGCCTGCCGTCGCGTTGATTTGCTGGTGCCCGAGGAAGTCGCCGTTATCGGCGTGGACAATGACGAATTATTTTGCGAACTATCAGACCCGCCACTTACCAGCATCGCTCTGGATACCCTGCGCATTGGCTACGAATCCGCAGCCATGCTGGAACATATCATGTCCGGCGAGAAGTCCCCGGTCGAACCGATCCTCGTTCCGCCCAAAGGCATCGTAACGCGCCGCTCGACGGATGTTCTGGCCATGGATGACCGCCAACTCGCCGCCGGCGCGCGCTATCTGCGCGAACACGTGTTCGACGCCATCTCCGTCAACGATATGGCCCGCGCAGCCGGCATGTCCCGCCGCGTATTTGAAAGGCGATTCGTCGCCCAGGTCGGACGGGCCCCAAAAGCCGAGGTCCTGCGCCTGCGCATCGAGCGGGTCAAAGAATTGCTCGCGGACACGGATTGGTCCCTGGCCCAAATTTCCGACCGCACCGGCTTCAAACACAGCGAATATCTTCACACGATTTTCACCCAAAAGACCGGCAGCACACCCGGAAAATTCCGCGCCGCCGCCCGGGCCGCCAACGGCGAATTATCCTTTGACCGCACGGAGACACTCATGCGCTGATAGTCCACAGTCTACCGTCCGAAGTCCTGAGTCTGACATCGGCTTGACTGTGGACCGTGGACTCGGGACTCTGGACTAAAGGGACAGCATATATATGCGGTTGAGAATCCGCCACGCTTCAGGCAGTTATTCAGTGTGGTCGCACCTATTGCACAAGACATGCAAATCAAAGTTGTAATCGTGGATGACGATGAGGAAATCCGCGGCAGCCTCGCCGCCCTCATTCGCCGCGCCTCCAACCTGAAATTGCTCGGTGACTATGCCAACGCCGAAACCGCTCTGAAGGAAATTCCGCGGCATCCGCCGGACGTCGTCCTGATGGATATCAATCTTCCGGGAATGAAAGGATTTGAATGCGTGCGCCAGCTCAAGGCCACAAATCCTGAGGTCCAATTTCTCATGCTGACCGTCTATGAAGACAGTGACTCGCTCTTCAATTCCCTCAAAGCCGGCGCCAGCGGATATCTGCTGAAACGGACGGCTTCCTCAAAATTGCTCGAAGCCATCCGCGACGTTTACAACGGCGGCGCGCCGATGACTCCGCAACTGGCCCGGCGCGTGGTTCAATTCTTTTCCAAACCGGCCGAGGGCGCGCTTTCTGAACTGACCCCGGGCGAACGGGAATTCCTCGGCCAACTGGCCAACGGCTACGCCTACAAAGAAATCGCCGACCGCATGAAAATCAGCATCGACACCGTGCGCAGCTATGTGCGTACCGTCTACGAAAAATTGCACGTCCATTCGCGCACCGAAGCCGTCGTAAAATATTTGCGCGGCTGAGTGACCCGGCGGCGACGGCGCGGCCAAAGTCAGGCGTAACGGCCCACATCGTAAGATAGAACGTATGAATCGCACCCTCTCCTGCCCGGTGTCCAATTTTATTGCCTCGTTCTCAAAACGAGCCTTCCCTTTGCTTATTATTTTCTATTTGGCTTTGTCACTTCAACATTGCCTTGCCCTCGACGCTCCAAATCCGCCGGGAATGGCTTCGGTGTGGGCGCCGGGATCGAAAGACCTCGTGGGAACCGCCGCCAACCGCCTTTCAAAGGTATATTTCACAGCCGCCCAGGGAATGTTAACCGAGGTGTTCTATCCATCTCCGGACACCGTCCAGAACATCGACATGGAATTTTTGGTCGAAGACTCGGCAAAAACTTTCGGCCCGGCGGACGGCGAGGAAAAACTTCAGCGACGGCAATCTGTTCGCCTGGTGGACAAACGGGCGATGCTTTGGGAAACAACCACCACAGCCAACAACGGCGAGTGGAGAATTACGAAACGAATTTTCACCGACCCGGAGCGTTCCACTCTCGTGGAAAGAATCCGGTTTCAAGTCCTGGAACCGGGCAAATCCGTCCGCGATTTCAACCTTTTTGTCCTCAACCATCCGGGGATTAATAACGCCGGGGGCAATGACAATTCACGCACCATCCAGGACGGAAATCGAATCCTGCTGGCGGCATGGAAACCAAACGAAGCCGCCTCAGCCCTGGGCGTTTCGCTGCCATGGAAATACCGGGGCTCGCGACCCATGGTATCGAACGGATTCGTCGGTGAAAACGACGGCTGGACAGACCTGTTCGGCGGTGCGGATGACCGGACGATGGACTGGCAATACGGTGCCGCCCGTCACGGAAACGTCGCGCAGATGGGTTGGCTCGATTTTGGAACCAACGACGGATCGAGCGTTTCATTTAACCTCGTATTGGGCTTTGGCAGCAATCTCGAGGACGCTGCAGCCAGCGCCAACGCCACATTGTCTTCGGACATGGACCAACTGGAAACAATTTATACCACTCAATGGGACAAATACTGCGCGTCTCTGAACGACCAGGGCGGAACGGCGGACGACCAATATTATCTCGCCTGCATGACTTTGAAATCGGTTCAAGACAAAGACAACGGCGCGATGGTCGCCGGCCTTGGCGTTCCCTGGGGCACCAGTTCTGGTGACGAGAATAATGGGGGCTATCATCTGGTTTGGGCGCGTGATCTGTTCAAATTTGCCAGCGCCCTGATTGCCGCAGGCGATAATAGTTCGGCGAACCAGGCCCTGGATTTTTTGTTCAACGTGCAGATGCAAACCAGCGACAATGACAATCCGTATTCCCGCCGCGGCCGTTTTCCACAAAACACCTTCGACAATGGAAAACCCTATTGGCCCGGGACCCAAATGGACGAAGCCTCGATGCCGATTATTCTCGCGTGGAAACTGCACCGGCTTGACCTGTTGCCAAAGATAAAAATGGCCGCCGACTTCGTCGCCGCCAACGGCCCGTGGACCGGCGAAGAACGCTGGGAGGAAATGGGCGGCTATTCACCCTCCACCATCGCCGCAGAAATCGCGGGTCTCGTATGCGCCGCCGACCTCGCCTCGCAAATCGGAAATACCAATGACGCCGGACGATACCTGCGCACCGCGGATGCCTGGCGCAACAACGTCGCGAACTGGACGTTTACGACCAATGGATTTTACGGCGACAAAAAATATTACCTTCGCATTACGCAAAACCCGAACCCAAACGACGACGCCCGGCTCGTCTTTGGCAATGGCGCGGGAGAGCACGACGCGCGCAGTGTCGTTGACGGAGGTTTCCTTGAACTGGCGCGATTGGGTGTCCTCAGCCCAAATGATTGGACTCTCCGCGAAACCGTGCCGAAGTATGACGCCATTCTCATGCAAAATATTCCCGGAAAGGGCGAAGCGTGGTTTCGCTATAACTGCGACGGCTACGGCGAACACAACGACGGAAGTCCCTATAAAAACGGCGGGCGCGGGCGGCTCTGGCCCATCTTCACTGCGGAGCGGGGTATGTACGAAATATCCAGGAGCGGCAACGGCGCCGCCGGCCTGCCCTATCAGGCGGCTCTCAAGCATTTTTCATCACCGGCCGGATTTATTCCCGAACAGGTTTGGAATATCAGTGCCAGCGTGGACGGATGGGAAACAGATACGCCCTCCAATGATATTCCGGGCACGGCAACGGGATCGATGCGACCACTTAGCTGGGCGATGGGAGAATATATTAATTTGCTCGCCGCCATAAAAAACGGCCGCAACGACGCCCCATCGGTGGTGACGAGGCGATACGCTTCGGACCAACCGCAAACGACTGTGAGCTTCAGCGTCGCCGTTCCGACCGCCCCCGGTCAAGCCGTCTATCTTGTCGGCAATCATCCTGACCTGGGAGCATGGGTACCGCAATCCGGCGTCAAAATGTCGGCCGATATCGGCTCCGTCTGGTCGGCCACGCTGTCTCTCCCGGCATCAACGGCGTTTCGATACAAATACGTTAAAGTTGATCACGCTGGAAACGTGGTTTGGGAAAGCGGGCAGGACAGGACATTGACGACTCCCGCTGGCGAAACCGTGAATCGAAATGACGGGCTGGCGGGATTTTAACGGTAGGGCCGCGCTCCCGCACCGCCCAAATTAAATCGCAGAAGAATCGTACGATCTCAAGCCGACGGCACTGCGGGTTCGCGCGCCGTTTTGGTCTGGATTGTGAACCTGGCGGCGAGACGCCGCCATAACCCGCCGGCGAGGACGCCTGCGCTACGCGTGTGTGTTTTTTTTGAGTGGTGAATTTACGCGTTCCTATTTTACCCGGCGTTCGCCGTGCATTGTACGCCATTTTAGTCCGAACGATTCTCCCTCACCATGAACCTGTTTTCGGAGCGCGGCTGTGTCGGAGACCCCCGAAAGCTTTCGGGGCAGCAGCCAGAGGCCACAACCGACTCCCGAAATTGCCCAATCCTTTTCCATCGGCAGTCCTGCGGCTGGTGTGCTCGGCGCACACACAGCCGCGCTCCGGTTCAGGGGTTCAATGCGCGAAATGCATTTAGGGGAAATCTCACCCTGGCCCTACGGAGGGCAGGCCCGCATGGAGAGGGGGAATTATCGTCCCGCAGCTTGATACGGCTGATGATCGCAGTGTTTGGAGTACGATCGGCGGATTCTTTAATCGGGGCAGAGCGGCAACTCTGCCCTGCCATTAATTACATCTTTGAGATTTGCTCCGTGATCACTGAGGCGATTTCCTCATTTCCCGAGAAGACCGGCGTAAACATACTGCGCAAGCGCATAACCAGCACTTCCACAGATTGTAAGGCAGGATCGAAAACCGTTTCCAACGCCACGGGAGAAACATCACCCAGGCTTTTGCAAAATGCGTTCGCCCCGGTGTCCGGGAAAAAGCGCAGCAACAGGCTGATGGTTTCCAGCCACGTCGGACCATGAATGGCAGCCCACGCTTGCTGGCTGGTGTAACCGGATTCCACCAACGCGCCCGGACCGACCAACTCGGAAAGACGCGGCTCG
>DASXFM010000198.1:0-13865 GCA_036489615.1 Verrucomicrobiia bacterium
AACTCCTCGCTCCATCGATTCATCAGCCTTACTGCGAACCCGTTGCCGCCGTCGCCACGATCTTCGTAGGCGTGAGAATTTCCTTGCCGTGTTTTTCTTTCACGGTGCCGGTCACAGTCGCCTTTTCTCCATCATTTTCGCAAATGTTGGAGTGAAAGTCCTTGCTCACCTTATTTTGCGTGAGGAAGTAGTTCATGTTTGTGCCGTCATTTTCAACTTGAAGGACGTTCTGGCAACTCTTGGTAACGTGCAGCTTGCATTTGCCGCAGACCATCATCCCAGTCAGCGTCACTTCGTTGGTGTCGTCGGCCAGCGCCGCCAGCGTGAGCGTTCCCGCCACAAACCCGGCGGCCAGTGTGAGGAGTAATTTGGTATTTTTCATAAACAATCACCTTTTTAAGCTACTAACGAACCGGACAACCTTTAACATTACATTTTCGAATAAATCCGCAAGTCATTTTTAGCCGCGGCTTCTACCTTCCATCTTCCACTTCCCAGGCCCGCGCGCGTTTTAGTGCTTCGGCCCATCGGTTCCGGCGATGCGCTATCTCATCCGCGCTTCTGGCCGGCTCGAAAATTCGGTCGACTTTCCAGGCTGCCTTGACCGCCTCCCGGCTCTTCCAATAGCCAGTCGCCAGTCCCGCAAGATACGCGGCCCCCAAGGCAGTCGTCTCGATTACCGCCGGCCGCGCAACCGGCGCCTGCAAGAGGTCCGCTTGAAATCGCATCAGCAAATTGTTTGCGCACGCGCCGCCATCCACCCGCAATTGTCGCGTTTGGATTCCTGAATCGTCGCGCATCGCGTCGAGCACATCGGCAACCTGAAAAGCGATTCCTTCCAGGGCCGCGCGGGCGATATGGCCCGCCGTAGTGCCGCGCGTCAATCCGGTCATCGAACCGCGCGCATATTGGTCCCAATGCGGCGCGCCCAGCCCCGCGAAGGCGGGAACAAAATAGACTCCGCCGCAATCCGGCACGCTCGCTGCCAGCGCCTCAACGTCACGCGAAGATTTGATCAAGTGCAAACCGTCGCGCAGCCATTGCACTACCGCGCCGCCCACAAACACGCTGCCCTCCAGCGCATATTCCGTCCGGCCATCCACGTTCCATGCCACTGTCGTAACTAATTGGTTGCGCGACATCGCGGGCTCGTTTCCCAGGTTCATCAACACGAAACAACCCGTGCCATACGTATTTTTCGCCTGACCACGCTCGAAACAATTCTGGCCAAACAACGCTGCCTGTTGATCCCCGGCCACGCCGGCAATCCGGATCGGCCCGCCGAATATATCGGGACAACTCTCTGCAAAAATCCCGCTTGAAGGCCGCACCTCTGGCAACACTTCTCTGGGAATTTCCAAAAGGCGAAGCAACTCTTCGTCCCAATCGCCCGTCCGTATGTTGAAAAGCATGGTTCGCGATGCATTCGTCACGTCCGTGGCATGCAGCGCGCCGCCGGTAAGATTCCAGAGCAGCCACGAATCCACGGTGCCAAACGCCAGTTCTCCCCGGCCCGCCCGTTCACGCGCGCCCGGCACATGGTCCAGGATCCAGCGCAACTTGCTGCCGCTGAAATAAGCGTCAACCACCAAACCCGTCTTCTCGCGAATCAAATCACTTTTGCCTGCGCGTTTCAACTCATCACAAAAACCGGCCGTGCGACGGTCCTGCCAGACAATGGCGTTATACACGGGCTTACCGCTTTGGCGGTCCCAAACAATGGCTGTTTCTCTCTGGTTCGTGATGCCGATGGCGGCAATGTCGGTTGCGGTCACGCGCGCATTTGCCAGCACTTTGCGCGCGACTTCAATCTGGCTCGCCCAGATTTGTTCCGGGTCGTGTTCGACCCAGCCGGCCTTGGGAAAAATCTGCGGAAACTCTGTCTGCGCGCTTCCGCGAATCATCCCGCCTTGATCAAACAAGATAGCCCGGGAACTCGTCGTCCCCTGGTCGAGCGCCAACATCAGAGACATGATTAAGGGTTAAAGAGTTGAAGCGGACGAATCAACCTAATTTAGAAAGTTGTAATAATCGTCGAATTGCCTGGCGCGGGGGAGCGCGGCTGTGTCGAAGACCAGCCGCAGCACATCGCAATTCTCGGGGATGCTGCGGCTGTTGTTTCCGCATGCAACCACGCAACCGCATTTCCTGCCACTTGACCCGTGCGATTCCCGGCTTTACTCTGAATCGATGGCAAAACCGAACAAAAAGGGCAAAGCGCTAATGCTGGGCGTGGGGCTGGATTCTGACGGGCATAAACGTATCACCACTGGCGAAAACTTTGCTCTGGTCGGCGGGACCGAGGAAACTCATGAAGTCATGACCGAGAAAGTCATTAGGATCAACGAGAAGCTCAAATCACGTGGCAAACAACTTGAGACGATCACCGGCAAGGAATTTAACGACATCGCCGAGGAAGTCGGCCTGAGAAAAGTTCAGCCAAAAAAGCGATAGCACGTCACACGGTGGGGGGGGCGCCGATATCGCCGTTTTTGGTTTCCAAAGAGCAACTGGCGCCTGGCAACACTAATGTATGGGTTCCTTATCCAGTAACTTCGGCGGTACCGCGCATTCGGCGTCGATGTCCGCCAATTGTTTTCGCGCATCGGGCGGGGCGGGGCGGCCACGGTAAGTTAGCCCGATGTACAAAGTCAATCGCTCCCGCGCATCATTGAGAAATTCTATCTCTTGCCGCGTGTTTTGTGCTGTTGCGGCCAGTTTTAGGTATAACAGGGACAAATTCTGATTGGTCGGAGCGAATCCGGGATGCAGATGGTCGGATATCAATAGACTTTCCAGCGCCCCATTCTCGTCGCCTTTTACTTCCTCGGTCAGTGACTCCAAGAAAAACAAATAGGAGATTTTCTGCGGAGGAGTTTCACGATGATCAGGCCAGAATTGCGCCAGCCCTGCCTCAACGACCGCTTCCATTTTACGCAGAGAAAGTACCATCCGGGGAAGATCGTGTTGCGCGTGAGCTGACGAAAAATCCGCATAATAATAGGCCGCCAGATTCTCATAAGCGATCGAGCTCGGTTCCGGCAAGGCCAGGTGATATTGCCACAAAGTTTCTCCATTCCGCCACATTGGCTCGTATGAAATGGTTTGATAGATGTTTACGGCCCCGAAAAAAATGCAACTGGCGAGAGCTCCAATTCGAAATATTGGCCGCGCGCTCCGAAATGCGGCCTCGGCAATTGATACCGCGATGGCCAGGATACAAAAAGCTGAAAAATAAACATACCGGTCGGCGACCCAAATTCCGATGTAAATAATATTCAGATACGGAATCATCAGGACAAAAAACGCGGCGTAATAGAAGAAAACGTCCTTGTGGCGTCGTAACAGCCATATTCCTGTTGCAACGGCTGCCACTACGGTGGTAATGGAAATGGCGATTTGCCAAATCGGGTAATGCGTTTCCAGCGTCGGCCAGGCGTAAAGCGCCGAGAGATGCCACGGGAAAAATACCTGCCTCAGATAGATCCAAAAGCCGATCGGATTGATGGCGATCAAATTCCAAAGATGTGCCAGTCCGTGCGCCGTGTAACCGCGGTCAAAAATCCCCATTTGAGCCAGGGTTCGTTGATACCACAGATAGACTAATCCGCTGGCGATAAGTGCCGGGACCAATAGCGCCGTCTCGCGACCCGGTTCCCATCCTCCGGGAATGCCTTCGTCAGGTTTGCGTTCGCCTTGCAAATACGGGAAAAAGATTCCATGCAGGAACAGGACGAGTGGAAAAGTCAGGGCATTGATTTTTGATAGAAGCGCGATAATAAGAAATACCAGGGTAAGCGCGTACCATCCGCATTGTGCGGCCAAACAGCGCGCTGTCAGCCGCCGTATCTGCGCGCATAACGCCAAAAGCATAAACAGGCCTGAGAGAATATCTTTCCGCCCCATGATCCACGCCACCGGCTCCACGTGTGCGGCAAGCAGCAGATACGCGGTGCTGGTCGCCAATGCAAAACTGTAACGCCCGGTTGTCTCCAGCAAAAACACAAAGAGGACCGCCACGACTACGCCGTGCAGTAGAATATTGCCGAGGTGATAGCCCGTCGGATTGCCGAATCCAAAAATTTGGCTGTCGACCGCCCATGAGACGTCCCGCGCCAAGAGCGGCTCTTCGCGGGGAAAAGACGTCACGAAGATCGCCTTCAAATCCGTACTCAGGCGGGCCTGTCCATATATTTCCGGATGGTCTTGCAAAATGCGAACGTCGTCATAGTAAACGAAGCCATAGTGAATGGACGGCAGGTAAATCGCCCACGCTGCAATTGCCAGCAAGAATGCCGTAATTAGAGGGCGCCAACGTCCCTGTGTTGACCCGTCAATCATCGGACGGCGCTGATAAGCATTTGTCCGGCAAATGGTTTTATCGGACTCATCAGATATAAACGAATCAATAGTGGACTGACCGGCAATCGCGATTTAATTGTTAATGGCAGGAAACGCGGCATGCACCGAACTACCCGAAATCCATTGGCCGCCAACAAATCGCTTAGTCCCTGTGCCGTGTAAATGGATACGTGCGTATAATCGTCGAAATACTGCCGAAAGCTGTATTTGAAATTGGGCTGCACGATGGTCAATCTGGCGCCCGGTTTCATTTTGCGCTTGAGCTGCTCAAGGCAGGGAACCAGTTCCTTCTGCGAAATGTGTTCAAAACAGTTGCTGCTGAACACATAGTCCACGGATGCGTCGGCAATCGCATCCAGTTGACTGACACCGGTGACCAAACCCTCCACGCCTTTGTCCAAATGCGAAAGCATTCCCGGCCAAATGTCCACTGCCAGCCGTCGTCGTGCCCTGACCGCGTTGATGAAATCTCCGTATCCTGCCCCCAGATCCAGGACGACACCGTCCGACGGAATTTCTTTTTGAAAAACGCACGTGACCAGCGTGTGCCAGAGGAGGGCCCGGCGCGGGTCCTGTGCGAACCTTGTGTTATGATATGCGCCATCATCCATTTGCAAAACCCCTCCAATCTATAAAAATGCCCAGAAGCATCCGTAACCCCAGGCGCGTGGCGACACTATTATTTATGTTGCCTCCTTTGCTGGTGCCTACGCGCGGGTGAAACGAAATCGGACATTCCAGAATGCGAAGCCCTGTTTTCAACGCGTTGTCCAGGAAGTAAGCGTTGAATTCCAGGTTCACCCGCGGGTTCAGTCGGCCGATCAGTTGCCGCAGGGCTGAATTCCGGCAGATTTTATAGGTTGTTCCTACGTCCGTCAGGGAAACTCTGCCCAAATGCTTCAATTCCAGCACCTTTCCTGCAAACAAATTCCCATAATGCATATACATCGAAAGCTGCGTGTTCCGATCCTGCAATTGTTCGACGATTCGACTGCCGTTGACGATGTCCGCGTGCGGAATGTAAGCGAAAAACTTCTCCAGGTCCCAGGCGCGAAATGTCAAATCTCCTTCGCAGAGCACGGTCAACTCCGTATCATCAAATGCGAGGGCCTCGCGCAATGCGCGGTGGACGCAGGCGCCGTAACCCTGGCGCTCTTCATTGAAGACAATGGCCCCGGCCTCTCCTGCCATTTCCATCGTTCGGTCCTTGCTGTTGTTGCTGATGACGATGACCCGTTGCACCAGCGGATGGGCCCGAAAATCCCGGACCGCTCCCGCGATGCTCCGCTCATCGTTATAGGCCGTGAGAACGACGGTCAGCCGGTTGTTCGCCGGCGGATCATGTCGGATCGTTTTCAATCGTCGCAAGGGTTGGACGTTCAGAAACAAGTCCCAGCAGATAAGCACAATCCCTGCCACCAGAGGCACTCCGCTATACCACACGATTTGCTCGTTGATCTGCCGAAATAATGTCGGATCCCAAAACAGCCATCGTACCGGACCCATAAGGACGCCGCCGACATATCCGGCCATGGCCAGCGATACCAACAAAAAGCCGTAAAGGGCAAACCACGTTATCCTGGAATCGTAAGAGCCTGCCGCAGCATGCTTTCCGCCTGTGGTCAGCAGACCTGGCTCGTTTCGGTCATCAACCTGCATTGAATGACGTTATGGAAGCACCTATCGGGGTCAAGCGCCGAATTGCCGCTCAGCCGATAAATGCCCCGTGGACGGCTTTCTTTGCCGCCTCACCTTTGGCCAGGTCAATCACTACTGAAATTTTGATTTCGCTTGTCGAAATCATGTCGATGTTCACTCCCGCTTCCGCCAGGGTTTCGAACATTTTGCCCGCCACACCCGTGTGCGATTTCATCCCAATGCCGACGATCGAAAGCTTTCCGATTTTTTCAGATGTGATTACGTCTCGCAGTCCCACCTTGTTCTTGAGGGCTTCGATGACCTTCTGTGCTTTGAGCAGATCCGCCTTTTCCACCGTGAACGAAATATCCGTCTGCGGTGCGCCAGTGCCGTGGCTGATGTTTTGAACAATCATGTCGATGTTCACCGCTGCGTCGCCCAGTGCCTTGAAAATTTTCGCCGCCACACCGGGTTTGTCCGGTACGGCCACGAGCGTTACTTTTGCCTGGTTTTTATCGAGCGCTACGCCGCGCACCACCACGCCTTCCATGCTTTTGGTTTCTTCTTTCACAATGGTTCCGGGGTTATCGTTTAGACTGGAACGGACTTCAAATACAACTCCAAATTTTTTCGCAAATTCCACCGACCGCGACTGCATCACCTTCGCGCCGAGGCTGGCCAGTTCAAGCATTTCGTCATAGGAAATTTCCGTGAGCTTCCGCGCCGACGGCACGATGCGTGGGTCGGCCGTATAGACACCGTCCACGTCGGTGTAAATCTGGCAGAGGTCGGCCTTGAGCGCCGCGGCCAGGGCAATCGCCGTCAGGTCCGAGCCGCCGCGCCCGAGAGTCGTCACCTGGCCATCTGGTGTTTCTCCCTGGAAACCTGCTACAATCACGACGTTGCCCTGCTTCAAAAGGTCATGGACCTTCTTGGGTGTAATATTGTGGATCTTGGCTTTCGTATGGACGCCGTCCGTCGTAATGCCGGCCTGCGCGCCGGTCAGGGAAACTGCGGGCACATTCATGGAGTGGAGCGCGATTGCCGTCAGCGCAATGGTTTGCTGTTCGCCGGTCGCCAGCAGCACGTCCATTTCCCGCTCGCTCGGCAGCGGCATGATTTCGCGCGCCAGCTTGATTAAATTATCCGTCACTCCGCTCATTGCCGATACCACCACGACCGTCTGGTCGCCCCGCGCGCGATAGCCCGCTATCTTCCGCGCGACATTTTTGATCCGCTCCGGGTTTCCGACGGATGTGCCGCCGTATTTTTGGACAATTAAAGCCATTCGTTTCCTCTTTTCGTCTCCGATGTGCCCGGCCCGGCCGTTTGATTTTCCTTCCAGAAAGAAAATACGTTTTTCCACCAGTCGGGCATTTGTTCTGCCACATCGTTATGGTGCGCTCCGGCGATCAATTGCAAATCTTTGGGCCCGGTGTAGCTCTTAAATAAGCGGATGCCCGAAGCCGTGCCAACAGTCTCATCCTTGCCTGCCACGGCAAATTTCACCGGCCCATGATAACTTTCCAGGGATTTCTCAGGGTTAAAGCGATCAATCAGAATAAAATAAACCGGGAGAAACCATATCGTGTGTTGTGCAACGGAAGCAAGGTTGTGATACGGGGCCAGCAATGCCATGCCGGCGATTTCGTCCGGATGATCTTTCGCCAGGTCGCAGGCCGCACCGGTGCCGATCGATTCGCTTACGATATATTTCGGCGCGTTCGGGGGAAGAAGTCGAAACGCTTCTTCAGCGGCGGCGTCAAAATTCTTTTTGCTCGGGGTGCCGGCGCGCGCTCCGTAGCCCGGATACTCGAGGACAAAAACATCCACATTCATGGCCTCATGAATTGGCCGGGCCAGATAAGCCCGATTGACGGCGCATCCTGCGTTGCCATGAACAATCAGAACACTGCCAACCGAAACTCCAGTCGCTGGGATTTCCCAGCCAATGATTTGACCTGAATCGCTTTTCCAAGGAATGAAACCAGACTGCGTCGCTTCCTGAGCCGACGCTTCCGGCGGAAGTTTTGTCGGATAATAAAGAAGCCGACGCTGTTGCGCCGCGCAGCCGCAGACGCAAACCACTATCGAAACGGAAAAAACGGTAATCAACATGTTTTGACTCCACTCTTTCCAATCATTCATGGTTAAGTTTGATCACTGTTGGGAACCAACGACTGGTTCTTTCTTCGGTGCCTTCACTTCGAGATAAAGATCTCGCAATTGCCGGGGCGAGACTGGCGTTGGCGAATCGGTCATCAAATCCACGCCCTTGGCCGTTTTCGGAAATGCGATCACATCCCGGATGCTGGGGGTGCCGCAAAGAATCGCAATCAGGCGGTCAAAACCCAGCGCGATGCCTCCGTGCGGCGGCGCTCCAAAACGGAACGCATCAAGCATATAACCAAACCGCAGTTTTGTTTCCTCGGGCGATATTTGCAGCACGTCCTCGAAAATTGTCTTCTGCACGTCCGGTTGATGAATACGAATGGACCCGCCGCCCAGTTCCACGCCGTTTACGACAATATCATAATGCTGGCCGCGAACACGCCGGGGCTCGGTCCTTAAAAGCGGGATATCTTCCGCCACTGGCGCTGTAAATGGATGATGGCTCGAATACCAGCGGTTTTGCTCCTTGTCGAAGCTCAATAACGGGAAATCCACGACCCATAGAAAATCAAAGCGATTCGGGTCAATCACCAATTTTCCCTGTGTCCGCAGCACTTCCGCGCAGTATAGCCGGATTTTTCCGAGTATCTCGCAGGCATTCAGCCATTGGTCGGCGGCGAACAAAATCAAATCGCCTTCCTTGATCTCCAGTTTCGATGTCAGCGCGGCTTTCTCGGCCTCGCTGAAAAACTTCACGATCGGCGACTTCCATTCGCCGTTTTCAACCTTGATATACGCCAGGCCTTTTGCGCCGAAACTCTTTGCGTATTCGGTCATCGTTTCGATCTGGCCTTGCGTCGCGCCGGCCAGGCCTTTGGCGTTGAGCGCCTTCACCACGCCGCTGTTGGCAATCGCGCCGGAAAAAACTTTGAAGGCGCTGCTGCGAAACTCCTCCGTGAAATCGACCAGTTCCATGCCGAATCGCGTATCGGGCTTGTCGATGCCAAACCGGTTTAACGCCTCTTCGAAACGCAACCGTTTGAATGGCGTCGGGATATCCACTCCCAACGTTACCTTCCAAATCCGTTTCAGCAGTCCTTCAATTAACTGGTAAATGTCTTCGCGTTCGATGAAAGACATTTCGATGTCCACCTGCGTGAACTCAAGCTGCCGGTCCGCGCGCTGATCTTCATCCCGAAAACAGCGCGCAATTTGGAAATAGCGTTCGATGCCGCCCACCATCAGGATTTGTTTGAACTGTTGCGGTGATTGCGGCAGGGCGTAAAACGTCGCCGGTTCGCGCCGGTTCGGCACCAGAAACTCGCGAGCGCCTTCCGGCGTGGACTTGAACAGGATCGGCGTTTCAACTTCCAAAAATCCCTGCTCATCCATGAACTGCCGCGTGCCGATCGCCGCTTTGCTGCGTAGCTTCAGATTGCGCGCCATCTCGGGCCGGCGCAAATCCAGGTAACGGTATTTCAGCCGGAGTTCCTCGTTCACTTTATTCGCCACTTCCGGATCATCTACCGGAAAGGGCAGCACGTCGGCCATATTCAGGACTTCCAGCGTCTGCGCCATCACCTCGACCTCGCCCGTGACGATTTTTGGATTGTTTGTGCCGGTGGGGCGTTGCCGGACCTTGCCCGAAATGCTCACCACACATTCGCTCCGCAATTTTTCCGCGCGGGCGAACAGGTCCTTCGCCAGGTCCGACGGATCGAATACCGTCTGTGTGCGGCCTTCGCGGTCGCGAATATCGATAAAAATCAGGCCTCCAAGATCGCGCCGGGAATGGACCCAGCCCGATAGTGTCACCGTCTGCCCAATGTGTGATGGGCGCAATTCATTGCAATGATGCGTACGTTTCATTTAATCAATCCAGGCTCCACGTCTGCGAGATAGGCTGTCCCCAGCCTCCTCCAACCATGAAGCGAACGCACAGATTGCGTGAAAATTGAACGAATTTCAACCTCTTGTTTCCGCCATTTTGCGCTCCGGGCAGTATTCTGTTGGGATAGCGCGCTACGTTGTAACCGTGCCCAACATATACAACGTCCGATGGTATTTGCCGCGCCACTGGATACGGGCGGCATCTAATACGCTTCAACGCTTTAACCTTTTAACGCATCACGCCGCGATTTAGCGCGCGGGCTTTTTATTGTTCAAAAGCTTTGCCACCTCTGCGTGCGCCAATACCACGTCGGGATCACGCTGCAGGGCATCGAAGTAGTGGCGCGAGAAACCTTCTCCTTCCTCCGATGCGACCAGCAGAACCTTGGCTTGCTGTATCAGGGCTCGTGCGTCAGCGTCTGTCGCCGGTTTCCTGGCGTCCTGTGCTTCATCCATCGCTACGATGAGCTGGGAGAGCGGCTGTAACCACGCAAACCAGGGATCATCGATGAGCAGTTGCAAAAACTGATTTGGCGATTGAATCGCGCCGACGACTTTCTCGTAGGTTACGCGCTCCGAATCGACGAGTACCTTGTGCAGGCGCAAGAGCGAGTTGCGGACTTTTTGCAATCGTTGGTCAACGGCGTTTGTCATAGACCGGGCAAAAATCGCCTCTTCTTCTCTTGGA
Source organism: Verrucomicrobiia bacterium (assembly GCA_036489615.1). Classification (GTDB taxonomy): domain Bacteria; phylum Verrucomicrobiota; class Verrucomicrobiia; order Limisphaerales; family UBA11358; genus UBA11358. Next base: position 10,691 of record DASXFM010000198.1, read on the forward strand.
GTCAATGCCTACGCCTCGAAATCCGCATCTTTGTGTGTGGCAGTGGACATTAGTCCGCTCTGGCTAAATTTGCGGCTCATTGCTCTTTCTACCAGTTCCGGTCCCATTTGTCCTCGATGTCCCATTTAGTGGGCGCCGGCTTGCAGCGAAGTCGGGTGCACAACCGTTCGACTGCTTTTTCACTCGCAATTCCGGCTCGCCGGAGTTAACTTGTGCTAATGAGGGATTTGCCGCAGCCGGAAGTGATTTTCACGCACGAGAGCGATTTGGACGGATTGCTTTCGGGTATGCTCCTCAAGCGACTGGCCAAAAAACGGTTCAACACCGACGTCCGGATCGAAGCCTACCACTACAATTTCTGGAAACAGCGTGACCTGCGCGAAAGAGCTGCCTGGGCTGCCGATTTCACCTTCGAACTTCGCATGGATAAACCCGAATGGCTCGTTCTGGACCATCACGTCACCGAGACCGCCCCCAAGTGCGCCCATTTGGTCCACGACCTGAACAAAGCCGCCGCCACGCTCTGCTACGATCTGTGCAAAGAAGACGGCATCCAATCGCCCACGCTCGACCGGCTCGTCCATTTAAACAACGTCGCCGACCTGTTCCTCGTCGATGACCCGGACTTTGTCCTGGCCACCGATTACGCGAGCCTCGTCAAATCCTATCAGTTCTGGAACCTGCACACGCTCATCGGGGGCGAGATCGAAAAACTGCTGGACCATCCGCTCCTCGAAGTCATGGCCGTCAGGAGGCGCGTCGAAAATCCTCTGGGGTTCGAGTGGAGCAAATCCAACGTAACCGAAATTTCGCCGACCATCGGCTTTGTGGATACCATTGTCGGCAACAACAATTTGATCGTCCATCAACTCCTCGAACGGCACGCGACCAAATATGTCGTCCTCGTCACTCTCTTTCGCCGCGGCAGTCTGGTATTCGCCAGCTTTCGCAGTCACAACGGCGAAGCCCTGAAAATCGCTGAAAAATTCCAGGGCGGCGGCCACGCCAACGCCGCCGGCGCACTCTTACCCAAATCGATCCGCACGGTTCCCGACGGTGTTGAATATCTCCGCCAGATTTTGAGCCCGAGAAATCACACAAGGTCGTCTCCCTTAAACAGTCTGGAGAATCTGTTCGCCGAGGTAGAATCCAAAAAGACGTAGGAGACGAAACTTGTCACGCCGAGCGGAAATGACGGCGGACGGACTTTTCTTCGGGCCTGCGTTCCTCATTCTCTCCCCGGTATTTGACGTCTCGTTCGCTGTTAGGCCGTGGAATTCGCGCGTCTGCTGTTCCCCCCTTCGTTCCCAATTGTCACCGCGGCGCAAACCGATGGACTGCGGACTGTTGACTCAGTTATCCTCGCTTCGTGGACACGCCGGGTACGCAAATCGAAAACAATTCGCTGACGCCATCGCAACGCGAGGCAGTGGCGGCGCGCGGCAATGTCCTGGTCATGGCCGGTGCGGGGACGGGCAAGACACATACTCTCGTGGAACGTTGTCTTGACCTCATCTGTCGCGACCGGGTTTCACTGGATGAAATGTTGATTGTTACGTTCACCGAAGCCGCGGCCGCGGAGGTGCGCGAACGTCTGCGCGCGGGATTGGAAGAGGCCGCCGGGAAGCGGCCTTCAGACACACATTTGCCTGAGCAATTGGCCCTATTCGACGCCGCCCACATCGGCACGCTCCACGGCTTTTGTTTTAAATTGGTGCGCGAACATTTTCATGCCCTGAATTTGGACCCGCAACTCAAGGTGCTGGACGAAGCCCAGGCGCGACTGCTGGCGGACGAAATCATGGAGGAACAATTTCAAGCGCACTATGAATATGTGCCTGAATCGGCGCCGGGCCCGGTGACTACCGAATCGGCTACAAACGAGAAGGCCCTTCCGGCTGCTGCTCCCTCTCCGCTCCCAATGGTGGCCCCGGCGCAAGCCGGTCCGGTAATCCAGAGCCCGGTCGTCCCGCGATCTCGCAAGCGTGCGGCGCGACAAGTAGGTTCAGAAAGCGAGTTGCAACTGGACCTTTTTGCCGGTTCGGATCCCGGTAAAGCGGCAACAGGCGCAGAGGTCCGCGGCACGGAGAGCCCATCAATCCGGCAATCCAATAATCCATCGATCCAGAGCCTGGTTAATACGCAACTCAATGCACCGAAGCCAGGCGATGCCGGGCCTGACCAACCATCGGCCGAACCGAAAAGCGTTTCAACGCCTTCCCACTTTTCCCTCGCCGTGCAGGACCTCATAACGGTCTACGGTAATGGACGTGACGAAACGATCCGCGCGCTCGTCCTTCGGCTCCATCATTATATCCAAACGCGCGCCGACGCTGACGCATGGCTCGTGCGCCAAATCGAAGAGTTTTCGTCTGCCGACCCGGTGCAATGGCGCGATTGGCTTTGGAATGCAGTCCGGGAATGGCGCGGCGAGTGGCTGCCCGTACTGACGAATCTTCAGGGCGGAAATGCCAAAGCTGCCGAATGCCTCGAAATACTAAAACAATTTCCAACGGAAGCGATGGCAATGGCCGGCTTATGTGGGCCGCTGTTTGAGAAAATCGCCGAAGCGGACCTGACGGAAAATTATCCGTTTCGAGAAAAAACCGCTCTGCGCAAACCGCTCGGAGATTTTTTTGAAGACGTGAATTTCCTTGCATCATTGGTGCCGAATCCGGAATCCGAAACATCAGGAGAGAGGAGGGATCCTTCTCATCCTCAAGAAATGCCGGCGAGTAGCGAAGCCGCTTCAACGCTTCAACGCTTCAACGCTTCAACGACTCCTCTGCACGAAGACTGGGAATGGAGTCGTGGGCACATGAAAACCCTGTTGCTGTTGGCGAAGGAATTTGCCGGGAAATATTCCGCGCGCAAACGTGCCGATGGCGTGCTGGACTTTCACGATTTGGAACAATTCGCCATCAAACTTCTGGTAGGGACGGCGCGCTGCGCCGTCAGCGCCGCGACTAGCGGTGCAACGGGTGCCGTCGAACGCGGTACTGCGCAGCATGACGTCCCAACCGCCATTGCCTCCCAATGGCGTGAAAAACTGCGCTTTATTTTCGTGGACGAATACCAGGACATCAACGCCGCGCAGGACAAAATCATCTCCGCTCTGGGCGCAGACAACCGGTTTTTGGTTGGCGACGTCAAACAAAGCATCTATCGCTTTCGC
>DASXFM010000265.1:0-12310 GCA_036489615.1 Verrucomicrobiia bacterium
TCCGCCATTTGCCGCAACTTCACTTGCTCAATGCGCTCTTCCCGTTCTTTAAAATAAAATCGTGTGGAAATTCCCAACCCGGCGATCAGCGTCATCAGCACGACTAGGCCGGAGGCGAAGATGACCTTGTTGCGCGACACCAATTTTTGAAACCGATAAATCCGGCTGGGCGGACAGGCCAAAACCGGCTCGCTGTTCAGGTACCGCAGAATGTCCATCGCCAGGGCGTTGGCCGTTTCGTAACGACGGCGCCGGTCTTTTTCCAGCGTCTTCATCACGATCCAGTCCAATTCACCTTTCAAAGATTTGACCAACCGGGGAGGATCAACGCCCCGTTGGGCGGCGGCGACGATCAATTCCGTGTGGACAAGGGAACCTAACAAAACCGATGGCCGCTGCGGTTCATCTTCGCGCAAGATGCGGCGCATTTCATCGAAGCCGGCGCCCGTGAGTTTCTTTTGGTCAAACGGCGTTCGCCCCGTAAGCAATTCATAAAGCAGGACGCCCAGCGAATAGATGTCACTGCGAGTGTCGATATCCACGCAGTTCAATTCCGCCTGTTCGGGACTCATGTAAGCCGGCGTGCCTACCAGTTGTCCATCGGATGTGTAAGTCGTCTGGCCCGTCAACCGCCCTTCAATCGCCTTGGCAATGCCAAAATCAATCACCTTCGGCACCGGGACCCCATCGTGCAATGCTACTAAAATATTGGACGGCTTGATGTCACGATGCAGCACGCCCTTTTGGTGTGCGTGCTGGATGGCCTGGCATACCCGCACGAATAGACGCAGGCGCTCGTCCGTGGTTAAATGGTTCTCCTCGCCATATTTGGTGATCTTGATGCCATCCACCAGTTCCATGACGAAGTAAGGCCGCCCCGTTTCTGTCGCGCCTGCATCCAAAACTTTGGCGATATTAGGATGATCCATTAAGGCCAGCGCCTGGCGCTCCGCATCGAAACGGGCGATCACACTTTGGGTGTCCATCCCCAGCTTGATAATTTTGAGCGCCACGCGGCGGCGAACCGGCTCTTCCTGTTCCGCCAGATAAACCACCCCGCAACCACCCTCCCCCAGGGTTTTCAATAATTTGTAACGCCCCACAAACGTGCCGATCAAATCCTCGGCCAGGTTTTTATAGGAATCCGCGCCCGCAACCAGCGGTAATTCTTGCGCCGCTTTGGCAAAATCCGAAATGCATCCCTGGAAAAAACTTTCGGTTTGCGTATGGGCGGCCAGCAACTTCGACACCCGGGTGCGCAATTCAGGATCCCCATCGCAGGCCCGATCCAAAAAAGCCGCGCGTTCGTCCTGGCTCGCTATCGGCAGCGCGGCCTCAAACAACTCCTGCTCCCTGGTGGTTTCGCCATGCATTTATCAATGATTCTCTGTTAGTTCATGCGTAAATTTGGGGGAAAAACGGAAAAAGATCTGGCTTCACACGGTTGGGCTAAATGCTTCCCGGATGTTTTCCAGGAGCCATGCCTTGGCAAAAACCCACTTGTTTTGCACGGTCCGATCGGTGACTCCCATGATTTCCCCAACCTCGATGTTGGTCAACCCGCCAAAAAATTTCAAAGTCACAATCCGGGCCAGCTCCGCATCCTTCTTCTGGAGCCGTTCCAATGCCTCGTCAATCAACAGCACCCGTTCATCCGGCAATGTCTGGGCGACTTCCACATCCTCGAGGCCCACATGCTCCGCTCGTTCGCCGCGTTTAATGCTCATCTTGCGACGGGCACGTTCAATCAGGATGCGGCGCATAGCCAGGGCCGCCGCCGCGAAGAAATGGGCGCGATTCTGCCATCCGCCGGCCTTGCCGCCAAACAACCGCAACCAGGCTTCATGCACCAGTGCCGTTGCCTGCAGCGTTTGGCCGGCCGATTCCATGGCCATTCGCGCCGCTGCGATCCGGCGCAGCTCCTGGTAGATCTGGCCCACCGATTCTTCGGAGACCGCCTCCTGCTGTTTGACCGCTTGAAGCACCTGGGTGATATCGGCTTCGTAGTTCAAGATGAGGATTTTAGAAAATACTGACTTTTAGTATGACCCTTTAAAACATAGCTCAGGGCGCATAATGAATCAAACCGAAATCCATTACCGTGACCATTTTTAATTTCAATTTACCAGATAGTTATGCGGGGGGATTTTCATAATGTATTTGCGCGGACCACTATCAGGAAGCGGCAACGGGTCTTGGGTCCGCAGCTCCCATGACAATATGTCCTGCAGGAGTTCGAGCTGTTTGCTCTGGTGCGCCGGCGTGCCGAAGAGGTTCTTCAATTCTGCCGGGTCTTCGCTGAGATGATACAATTCTCCCCGCCCGAGCATATCAAACACCAGCTTCCAATCGCCTTTGCGCAACATCCGCAACACCCCGCTCTGCGTCCAACTGTTGACTTCATCAAAATATCGGGGATGGTCGCGTTGGAGGGCTCCTTCCCGGTAAGGACTCAATTCATTGAGGCTGGTGTAATCAAGCCCGCCCATGCCCTGCATCACCAGCATGCTGGCAAATTCTTTTTCCGGATACGCTTGCCCGCTTAACAAAGGCCAAAGACTTCTTCCCTGGACTCCCTCCGGAAGCGGGACCCCGAGCATCTCGCAGATCGTCGGAAAGACGTCGGTGTTGGAAACATGGGCCGGATGAGCCGCCGCCCCCGGAACAATCCCGGTCCCGTGCCAAATCATGGGAATGCGTGTTAAACATTCAGGAACCCCGGCGCCCTTTTTGATCAGGCCATATTCACCGGCATAATCTCCATGGTCCGCAGTGAAAACAATGAGTGTGTTTTCGTAAACCCCTTTACGCTGGAGGAAATCCACAAGGCGTTTGACCTGGTCATCGATCAACCGCATCATCCCGAAATAAAGGCTGCGAATACGGGGAATGTGCTCATCCAGGTTGGGGTACGCCCTGCCCATTAAATCTTTTAGTTGAACATATTTCTGCCCCTTTTCCCGAATCGTCTCCGGGCCGGCCTTCACCGGCGGCAATTGGCCCGGTGGAAACATGGAATAATAGGGCTCGGAAACCTGGTAGGGATTATGCGGTTCGTTGATGGATAGATAGAGGAAAAATGGATCCGCTCCATTGAGTGAGTCGATCCAATTTTGAGCGTCGGTCACCATGCGATAGGGCTGCTGCATTTCGAACGGAAAAGGAGCCGGCTCAAAACTGGCGTAAAATTCCGTGCTTTCGAGAAAGGCATTGAACTTTTTAACTTCGGGATTGGTCGCCCCGGGTTCTCCCAGATGCCCATAAGGTTTGAAACAATCGAACTCCTGGCTGCGCAAACGCAAATAGGAGTGAAACATCTTGCCAATGGCGGCCATTTTGTAACCTTGGGATTTAATGACGTCGTCCAACCCTACTTTGAAATTGGTGGAATCATTCGTGTTTGCGTTCGATTTGATGCCCGTCGCCGTTGGCCAGCGCCCCGTCCAAAATGAGTTCCGACTGGGAACGCAAGAGGGAGAAGCCGCATAGGCGCGATTGAACCATGTACCGCTCCGGGCCAGCGAATCAATAAACGGCGTGGTATCAAGCGGGAAACCTTCCCGGGCGCAGACGTCAGCCCGGAATTGGTCGCATTGGATCAGGATGATATTGGGTTTGCGTGCATTCGCGGCGGCAACACTCACGTTCGGCAACATGGCGCCCACGGCCACTCCGCCGATTATTTTGAGGGCATCGCGCCGATTTATAACGCTCAATTCACCCATATCAGCCTCCGGCTATTCTATGGCAGCCATACTCGGTCAATCACTGTGCCAGGATCAACGGCACGAATTTCCAGGGTGTGCTTGCCGCCAGCCAGCCCAGGCAAAGGAATCCGCGAGCGCACGTAATTGTCCTGCACGGCGGCGCTGCGAATAGGACCGTTTTCGTTTTCCTTGCCATTTGAGCCGGGCACTTCGACAAGGATAGGAGCTCCGTCATCCACACTCACTGCCACGCGCAGTTTTATGCCGGGGTAAATGCGGAAGGTCGGAAGAAATTCCACATACGCTTCGGCATCGCCGCCCTGGCACGAAAAATCAAATTCCAACGACGGCGCGTTGGTGTCGCTCCCCTGCCAGGATGAATCCAGGCTCGCCGGTTCCAGTGCCATCGCCCGGCCGGACGAACCAAGTCCTTCGATCATCGACCACCGGGTGGAGCCTCCGGTAGTCTGACGATCAGCCGTCGCGGCGTCCCGCCAACCCTCATCGGTCGGAGGTTGATTCAAGGAAACTGATTTCTTTGAAGGCGGCGATTTTCGTTCATCCCACGGCCAACGCACCTCGCTGTTCCAAGCCATCAAATTCTTTCCCGTCACCAGGCCCGGCATGATGCGATTCCATTTGCCACCGGCGATTCTCGTGTTGTAATTCTCCACCTGGTCTTCGAGATCGTTCCTCAGTTGAGTAATTTTATCTTCATTGGCCTGGACGTTGTTGGTTTCCTGGATTTGACGATCCGCCAGGAAAGTCAAACCGGCGTCTCCCAGTACACGCGCCGGAAAACCGATCATTTCCATGTACGCCGCCACCGCATTTGGCGGCAGCATGCCGACCAGGGATTTTTCACGGTCAATCAAATCCTGGTAGTCACGCTCCAACTCCGCCGCCCGCTGCGTTGTCAGTGAAAGCGCCCAGGCCCGATCCATCAACTCCGGTTTGTGAACGGTCCCCAGCCGGTAAAATTCCATCAGCAAATCCGTCAGCGGCCCGGCATATTCTTCACCAAAATTATTTGCGGAAAAATCACGAAGCGCCGAGCGTTGCGCGCCGAGCGGGAAAGCGTCCGGATTCCACGCCAGCCGCGAAAAATAATCAATGCCGATTTCAGCCGGTTTGATGTCGCCGACATTGATGATCCACAGCCGGCGCGCATCATTTTCCCACGCCTTGTGCAATTCCTCCCACATCAGCGCCGGAGCGGTAGTATTGATCCAGGTATAGGAGTGCGGAAAACCGTAGTAAGACAAATGCCAATACACTCCCGCGCCCCCGACCCGTTTACGTTCCTCCAGGTCGCTGAAACGGCGGGTATAACCAAAATTATCATCCACCCAGACGAGCGTCACGTCGTCCGGCACCTTTAATCCGGCATCGTAAATCGGGAGTACTTCTTTGTAAGGAACGAAGCACTGTTCGACTGGCCCCCAATTCGTCGTGACGTATTGATCCAGCAGTTCGCGCTGGTCGTGAAAGATCGTGCTCATCAGTTGGATTTTGCCGGGCATATCATCGGGCGGCAGTTCCATAGGTGCATCATGGATGCCGCGGATGCCCAGGGTCCAGACCGCTTCATATTGGCCACGCGCTTTAGCTGTCTGTTCCCAAATATCGTGGATCGCATCGCGGTTAAGCGAATAATTCCAGCGTCCGCGTGCCGGCTCGTTCCAATGGATATTGTTATAGAGCATCGGCTCGCAATGCGACGAACCGATAAGGATGCCGAATTGGTCGGCCAGCTCGGCATTTTCCGGCACCGAGCCAAAACTGGTGCTGCAATTGTGCATGGCCGGCCAAAGAAGGTTCAAGCGCAAGCGCGACATCAGCTCAAACACCTTCGCATAAGTCCTGGGGCCGATGTTGCCAAATTGCGGATCAAAAGTTTTTGACGCCCACGGATTCAACCCCCAATCTTCGTCGTTAATAAAAATGCCGCGATACTGGACGCCCGGCGGCCCTTGCTTGATCAGGCTTCCCCTCAACGCAATCAGGTTCTTCTTCGCCACCGGAACATCCGCCCACCAATACCAGGGCGAAACCCCGATCATCGCCGACAATTGGTAGATGCCATAAATGGTCCCACGCCGGTCGCTCCCGGCAATCACCAGAGCACGATCAACGTTCGGCATCGGATTAGTGACCACCTGCAGGATATAACTCTCCCATTGTCCCTTGATGCCGGTCGTATCCAATTTCCCTTCCGCCGCCAACCGGTCAACCATTTCACTTTGGCCTAGAGTGCCGATAATAATCCGGACGTCTTTGTTTGCAGGCGTGGCTTGCTCTATTACTGGTTTCACTCCCGTGACCCGTACAAAATCATCAGCCAAATCACCCGCCGCCCGCACCACCGCACCGTTGACATTCGTATCTACAAAAATCGGGGCAACCGTACTGCCATCGAACAACACGAGCTCTCCCTTGCTCACCGAATCGGTCACCGTCAGCGACGTTGCGGCAGAGGAATTAAAATCCGAACTGCTGTCGGCTTCCGCAGCCAGGGCAAAAAATAAAGTTATTGCGGCGGTAAGATGAAACCGAAAAAACGTCATAGAAAAATAGCTCACGGCGAAGTCAGCCGATAAAATATGGTTGAATTAGTATTGGTAATCGTCGCCGCGTTTTGGCCATTGTTGGAGATCACCAGGTCCGAGGCATTGACCCAGGTCACCGGCGGCGCGAGATTCGTGGCTTTCTGCAAAGCATAACCGGTCGCGGCCGCCGGCCAGGAAATCTGGAAACGCCCGGCGGCGCCCGGGACAATCTGGACCACCGGCGTAGGGGCAAGGCTGATTCCCAGCGTAGCCGTGCCGGAACTTCCCAGCGACACATTCAGGGCAAACAGATGCGTTGTCGCGTTGTAGGTCAAGTTGCTGGCCACACCCTCCAGTGAAAATAAATAGGGACTGGATGGTGAGTATCCACGCAAGGTCACATTGGTTTCGCCATTCGCAAAGGCGACGGTAGCGCGCAGGAATCCATTGTCAGAAAAAAGAGAAATGCGTTTCTTGCCACGCGTCACAAACTTGCTGGTATCGCCTAAAAATGCAACCCCCGACGGCCCGACGGGCACCGCGACAAAATAACTGGCGCCGTTGGTATTGCCGGGCATCACCGTCGTAAAATTAAACGCGCTGCCCGCGTTGATAACTGTACCGGTCGCGTTGAAATAATCATACACATACGCGTTGTTGGTGATACCGAAATCCGCCGGCTTGAAACTTCCCGCAAGATCGCTTGAATTTTCGCCAAAGACAAAAACATAGACCGCCCGCGAATTGGTGTTGTCCGTGTAAGTTGTCGCCACGAACGGTTGATTTAAACCCAGCGCATCGTTGACATACGTGCTGTCCGCTGGAGTGAGCGGAACATCTGGCTTCACGATCACGCCATCAGGCCGAACCGATTGCGCAAGGTTCGCGGCACTCACTGTGCCCAGCGCATCGCCCGTGCCCACCGGCCCCGCCGACAGCGTGGAGATTAACAAATTGCGCGTCTCGGCGCTCCGAAACTCATCCGTCCACGGCCAGGTGCCCATGGCCTGGGCCAGCCGCGAGTCATAAATGAACTCCTGCCAGCGGGCCGAACCAAAAATGTCATAGCTCACCCGGATGCTCATCAGATTAGGATAAAGCGAACTTTGCAGATAATCCCTCGCCTGGAGCATGCAATATTGCAGGTTGATCCCATCGGTGGCGGCAGCAGTCTGCATGTTGCCGAGGTATGCGCTCCCTCCATTGGTCAGGCTCATCGCCGGGACTCCATTTGCGCTCAACCAGTCTTGCTCAAAAGTGATGACTCCCGAATTTTTTAAATAAGCCATGCGATTGCTCCAATAGAGAGGATCCGTAATCACATTGGCCGACATGAGATATTGGCCCACATATGGACTGCTGGGATCAATCCAGCGCGAATGCGTGATCAGCGGCAAACCCAGTTGCTGTTGAAAGCCTGTGATGTCGGTGGGAAACAGCGTTGGGTCCGCCTGGTAAAGATAAATGCCGCTGGTGGAACTCCAGCAATCACACGGCGCTTTCTCATACCACCAGCTATCCAACTGCATATAACTCAGCGGCACGCCTTTGCTAGCGAACTCACTTTTGATTGCAAACAAAGTATTCTGGATCCCCAACGGCGAATTAGTGTTGTAATAATACGCCGCACCGTTGTCTGTCCAGTAGCCCAATTGGTTCAACTCCGTCGCCGCATCATTGGCCGGAGGCGTTTTGCCTCCTAACGCCACCAACGCGCGGCCCCACGTCGTGTAAGTTTGGTTGATGCCGTTTTGCGCCGCCAAAATCGCCCGATGCGTGAAGCCTGCCGGCAATTGGGTGATGGCAGAGTTGATGCCGCATGCAATCGACCCGGCGCCATTCATCGCCGTGCTGGCCATCATATAATTGGTAGCGGCGGAAATAATAAACGTATCCCCATTCGTGTTAAAAAAAACCCACGGGCTGTCGCTGTAAAAGCTCGTGAAAGAATACTCGCCAAAAGCGTCCGCCCCGAAAGTCAGATGGCTTCGCGTCGCCGGATAATAAGCCCACTGCGGAAAAGCCAGATCGTTCACCCCCGTCCCCAGGGTGGTATCGGTAAACAACGCCACCGGCGAATTGTTGTAGAGCCGAATACTGGCGGCATGCCCGGCAGAATTCGTGTAATTGAAATCAATTTCTGAATACGCACCGATGTTGTCCACGCCGGAATTGATCGTCCGGCTGGTCAAACTCTGCGCCAGCGAACCGGAAAACGTCCAAGTTGGTGAAGCAAAGCTGACCGAATAGATCCCATTGGACCCAACGACCAGTGACACGCCCAGGGCATTGGTTGTCGCCAGGGGAAAAGTGGGATTCGCCAGCGGCGCATTCGTCGTGATTTGCAGGACGATATTATTATTCACCACACGCAGGCGTGCACTGGGATAAGAAGTCAGCCCCGAACCCATGGCCAATCCCGACGTGATGTAATTGCTGCCATCCAATGCCAGCCCGGAATAGGCATTAGCCGTGCTGGAATTAAACAACGTATAGGAACCGGGGCTCAACCCTCCATTGGAAAGATCGGTAAAGGCGATGGTATTGTTTGAAAATAAAACGTCATTGGCCGCGCCGTTCGTCAGGCACAACCCATCACTTTCAAGGCCGGCGTCCAATTTAAAATCCAAGTGTGCGCCGTTGGCCAGCGACAAAACCGCTCCGCTGACTGAACTGCCATTCACTGTGAGCGTGCCGATAGTATTGGCCAAAGCGCCACTGGCGGAAATGCCCGGCGCGAGTGTCGCCCCCGCTTGCACCGTCACCACCCCGCCGATGCTCCCTAGGCCTCCCAGCGTCGCATTCGTCAGCACGGCCACCGTCGTGTTGGCAACCAGGCCGTTGACCAGCAAGGTGCCAGTTGCAACCGTCGTGCTGCCGGAATAGGTGTTGGTGGCATTCATTTCCACCACCCCGGTATCCGCCCCCGCATTGATATTGCTTCCCCCAACCTGCAGATTGCCGCTGCCGCTGATCGGTGCAGTAATAATGAGCGTTTCAGAATAACCCGGCCCCGCCAACGCACCCAAAAAGCTGGTCGTTCCACTATTCAGGAGAATATTTCCCGCGAGTGTCTTAGTGCCAATGTCAGCCGTATTAGCATAATCCAACAGACCTCCATTAAGGATCAAGTTGGTGATCGTGATGGTGGCGTTACCTGCCGCCTTCAACAGCAACCGCCCCCCCACATTCCCGGCAAAGCCATACTGGTCAACACTCAACGCCGAACCCCCAAACGTGTAGTTGCTCGTGTCCGCCGGAGAACGCAAAACAAAATCCGAAGTGAAATAACTATTGGCCGCAGTCGGCGCGGCAATGTTGCTCCAATGTCCGGAAGAGTTAAAACTCGACGCCCCGGAAGCATCCGAAGCCGTCAGCGAAACATTAGCTGCGGTTGCATTGGTCAGGGCGAAAAGCCCGACGGCCCCTGCCATAAGAGGACGTTTCAAAAAAAGCACCCGCGGAAAAACAGAAGCCATCGCCTTGGGCCGCCACCACAAAATCTTCTCGAGCATAATCAAGACTTCATTCCTCACGCGAATCATTTTAAAGTTGGCAATCTGGCCAGCAACGCCGGTTCAAAATCCGACGTCTCCTGGTACCAATAGGAACTAAGTGTGCCCATGAGATTTTGCCAGTCATTAAAGCGGTACATGGTGTTGAACTTGCACCAGCGGGCCGACGCATCGGCAAACACCTCATTGCCGCCCGCGGGCGTTCCGCCCCTGGTGGGGTGCGCCGGGTTTGAGCCATACTCCCAGTTATAAGTGGGGTTACTGGCCGAAGCCGTGCCCGCCCAGGTTCCTCCGCCAGTTGCCGTCGCATTCACTTTCTGGTTACAGTCAGCACCCAAAGTCCAGAATGGTTTTGAAGCCGATAACTTCACCGGACTATAAGACCTGCCCGTAGGCGAGAGCGTCCAGTTGGTCATGCCGCCAAAGTAACAATAACCGATGACCGTTTGCGTGACCCCATTTAACGTAACATCCGTGGGAAGCCCGGGGCTGGGCGTATGCAGGCGAGCCGGACAGACCCAGACCGAAGGAGCATTGGTGGGAATCTGCAGGTAAGTGCTCATCGCGTTTACGATGCTCAATTCGAGAGCATTCACCACAAAACCCGATCCCGTTGAAACATAATTGACTGGTGGTACCTTATCCTGGTTTTCCCCGGCATAGAGGACGGCACCCAAGCCGATCTGCCTCAAATTGCCCAGGCATTGTATGCGTATGGCCTTTTCTTTGGCGGCGGAAAGCACTGGCAGCAAAACCGCCGCCAAAATGGCGATGATCGCGATCACGATCAGCAATTCAATCAAAGTGAATCCGGCGTTAGCCGAAGACTTGTTTAATGCTCTTGCTTCATTTGTCTTCATATTCTCAGAAAAATTAGGTTTTACTTCCGACTGCCGCAGTCGCAACTCTGCGGCAGCAGGTTTGATTAGTCAGCTCAAGGATAAACCAAACGATAGAATCCTACGCCATTGGCCGTGCTCACATTGATGTTCGTGCTCGAGACCGTGCTATCCGTTACATAGACCCAATTCGTGCTAAGTCCGATGGACACTGAGTTGGTCTGCGCTTGCAACCGCCATCCCTGGTTCGCCGGCCACGAAAGAGTTAAGACATTTCCGGCTGCATTGTAACTATTGGTCAATACTCCCGGACCGGTCGGGCCACTCACAGTAGAAATCACGGCGATAGTGCCGTTCAACGCCAGCTCGTTCGTCCAGGTGAGGTTGGAATTTGGCAAGGCCGGCAGGTTCGTCACACTAAATATCCCGCTGACCGGTGCGCTGAACAATATAAACGTGTCGCCCGCCGCCAGGTTGGTTGAGCCAACGTTATTCACGGTGAGAGTGACCCCGGAATTGATGGTCAGGCTCGACGCATTCAGTTCGTCACTGTTCGGCGAAGCCCCACGATTGATACTCATCACGACCGTGCCCGACACCAACACCGCTCCCCCGACCGTGAGCGTGCCAATGGTATTGGTCAAAGCACCGCTGGCCGGGATGCCCGGTGCCAATGTCGCACCTGCTTGCACCGTTACCGCCCCGCCGATGCTCCCCAGGCCGCCCAGCGTCGCGTTCGTCAGCACAGTAACCGGGACGTTGGCAACCGAACCGTTGACCAGCAAGCTCCCGGTCGCAACCGTCGTGCTGCCCGAGTACGTATTGGCCGCATTCATTTCCACCGCCCCGATATCCGCCGCTGCATTGACGTTATTTCCACCGATCTGCAGATTGCCACTGCCGCTAATCGGCGCAGTGATAATCAACGTTTCAGAATAACCTGGCCCGGCCAGGGCTCCGATATAGCTGGTCGTCCCGCTGTTCAAGAGGACATTCCCCGCCAGTGTCTTGGTGCCAATGTCGGCAGTGTTCGCATAATCCAGGAGACCTCCGTTAAGGATCAGGTTGTTGATCGTGATGGTGGCATTGCCCGACGCTTTCAACAGCAAACGTCCTCCCACATTCCCCGCAAAGCCATACTGGTCAATGCTCAACGCCGAACCGCCAAACGTGTAATTGTTCGTGTCCGCCGGGGAGCGCATCACATTGCCCTGCGTATAATAACCATTGCCGGCTGTCGGCGGACTGGCGTTCTGCCAGTTCGCGGAATTGGTGAAGCTGGAAGTGCCCGTCGCGTCGCTGGCGGTTAGCGGGATCCATGTCGCTGGCGATACCCCCGTGACATTGACATCAATCACGTGATTGACGCTGTCATTCACCAGCGTGCCGGAGACGCCCGAAGGCAAACTGAGAATGAAATTGTTCAAACTCGCCGAAAACGTCGTGTAAGAAATCAACGGGAACTGGCCGGGCGTTACGCCATAACTGCTGATCCGGATGATATTCGTACCCGGGGAAGCGAGATTGCCCGACACCGCGATCGCCGCCACCGTCGGGTTGCCACCGCTGAAATTATAACTCAAATTGAGGATGCCATTCGTATTCAACGTCAAATTTCCCACCGGCAATGATGAGCTGTTATTGGCATTGACCAGCAGGGTTCCTCCGTTGTTGACGACTACGGAACCGACCGAAGCCGA
>DASXFM010000317.1:0-42405 GCA_036489615.1 Verrucomicrobiia bacterium
GCGATTTCGTCGTCTAATTTCAAGTGATCTGTTCGAAACCGGTAAACGGATTTTACTTGGGCCGCAGTGGTTGTTCGCTCGAACCATGAGGCCGAACACCATGGATACAAGTGTGCTGCGGGGACCACTCCGTGCTTAACCGCGTTTTGGTGCGTATAGTTCAATCGGGTGAGGTAGGATTTTTGATACGTTAACCGTGTTTCACGATAATTAAACCAAACCTTCCGCTGAGGTGTGATGTCAAGGCGGTTAGCCCATTTTGCCGTTTTTTCATGCAACAGGGAAAGCATGGCCGGAAGGCTGGCCGCGTCGGTTTTCGCAATGGGAGAGTGGCCGACAAAATGATAATGATTTGAAAATACCGCCCAGGCTTCCAGCTTCCAGCCAAAGTCCCAAGCCAGTCGCAAAAGCCCTCGGTGTAGTACCGCAAGCCTGTTCGCGCCTCGGAAATGATGCTCAGCCTGGTAAGTTCGAGCGGTTACGAAATAGGTTCCCTGATGCGCCAATTGATGAGTCGGCGCATGCGGCCAGGCGACGGCGGACGACATGAGCGAACAATAGATACCGTTAATCTTGATGACAAGTATTTGGTGCCGTCAAAACTCGCTCGCGTCTTGGAGTGCGGTGGCTGCGACACCGCTTTAGGACCATGAATGTCTGCGGATGGGTTATCCGCGCTCGTTTGGTGAACCTGGTTCGAAAGCGGTGTCGCCGCTTCGCTTTGCCACCGCACTCCATGACGCTTCGCGCGGTATGGTGAGGCAGGCGAAACTTGCTTGTGTCTTGGAGCGAGGTGGTTGAGACACCGCTTTAGGACCATGAATGTCTATGGATGGGTTATCCCCGCTCGTTTAGCGAACCTGATTCGAAAGCGGTGTCGTCGCTTCGCTTTGCCACCGCACTCCATGACGCTTCGCGCGGTATGGGGATGCTTTACTGGGACGCTATCTGGGGGGTGAACGTAAAATCTGTACTGCCAATGGAAACTTCGAAGGGCTTCTGGGTGGTTCCTTGCAATTGAACAATGCTTAAGCCTGTGGTCTTGCCATCGGGTTTTTTGGTTTCGAACGTAACCGTAATTTGGATGTCTTTGCGGTCCAGTATTTTAGGGATCATGCGACAGTCATTGCCGGCGCCAATTGAAACGCAGGTTTCGAAGTTATTGGTCATCTGAAGGACCCCGAGGTCTTTGACATTGGATTCAACGGCTGCCTTGGCGGTAGCGGCCGGCGCGGCCGCTTTATGGCAGCCAAAGAAGCCGGCGAGCGAAACCGCCACGCTTGTAACAAGGCCTTTAATGTCCATAGAACGGGCGAAAAAGAGCATTTCCTGGGCCGATATCGGTTATTTTTGATTTACGATTTACGATTTACGCGGCGGAGGGCGAAGCGACGGGCGTATCAAGCGTGGCGCGAAGATGTTCCGAGCAGAGACGACCGAAGGTCTGAAACCATTCGCGTAAATCGTAAATCGCAAATCGTAAATCGGCGAGGTTGACACATCTTCGTTTAAGCCTCATTTTCATTTGGAAGAAACAAGATGAGCGCGCACAATTTATTCAATTCGCTGCAGCCGTTTGACACAGGAAATGGCAAACAGGGAAAGTTTTATTCACTTCCAGCCCTTGAAAAGGCGGGGATGGGCCCAATTTCGAAGCTTCCGGTATCAATCCGGCTGGTTTTGGAATCCGTTTTACGCAATTGCGACGGAAAAAAGGTCACGGAAGAAAATGTCCGGGCGCTGGCCAACTGGAAACCGACTGAAAGCCGGACGGCGGAAATCCCATTCGTCGTGGCGCGAATCGTCTTGCAGGACTTTACCGGGGTTCCGTTGCTGGTAGATTTGGCGGCGATGCGGAGCGCGGCAGCGCGCATGGGCAAAAACCCGAAGATCATCGAACCCCTCGTGCCGGTGGACCTGGTGGTGGACCATTCCGTGCAGGTTGATTTTTTTGGAACGCCGGACGCGCTTCAACAAAACCTTGAAATCGAATTTCAACGCAACCGCGAACGGTACCAGTTGTTAAAATGGGGAATGCAGGCCTTCGACACCTTCAAAGTGGTGCCGCCGGGCATTGGTATTGTTCACCAGGTGAATTTGGAATATCTGGCCCAGGGCGTCCTCACTGCCGCCGGTTCCGGCTCTTATTATCCCGATACGCTCGTGGGCACGGATTCACACACGACCATGATTAACGGCATTGGCATCGTGGGCTGGGGCGTGGGAGGCATCGAAGCCGAAGCCGGAATGCTCGGCCAACCGGTTTATTTCCTGACCCCGGACGTCGTCGGTGTTCATATGACCGGAAGCTTGTGCGAAGGCGTGACCGCGACGGACCTGGCGCTGACGGTGACGCAACTTCTGCGCAAAGCCAAGGTTGTGGGGAAATTCGTGGAGTTTTTCGGGCCCGGCGCGGCGGCGCTGCCGGTCGTCGACCGAGCCACGATTGCGAATATGGCGCCCGAATACGGCGCGACGATGGGCTTTTTTCCGATCGACGGCGAGTGCGTGAATTACCTGCGCGCTACCGGACGCAGCGCGGAGCATTGCCAGCTCTATGAGAATTACTATCGCGCCCAGAACCTCTTTGGCATTCCGAAAAAGGGTGACATCCAATACTCGCAGGAAGTGGAACTGGATTTGGCCACGGTCGTTCCCAGTGTGGCCGGCCCGAAGCGTCCGCAGGACAAAATCGAATTGCCGAAACTAAAGCAGGAGTTCACTACGATTTTTTCAAAACCGGTCACGGAAAATGGCTTTGGAAAACCCGCGAACAGTTTGAACGAATCGTTCCACGTGGAGAATTGCAACGGCGACGCTTTCGGCGGCGGCAGCCAGGACCCCGTCTCGGATACGGTGGCGCTATTGCGCAATACCAACCCGGCGACCGAAACGGAAATGGCGAACAATCGTCCGACACCCGACCCGATCCATGAGCTTTGTTCGAAAACGCCCGGTGGAGACATCCGGCACGGCGCGGTCCTGATTGCGGCGATCACCAGCTGCACCAACACGAGCAATCCCAGCGTGATGCTCGGCGCCGGATTGCTGGCGAAAAAGGCCGTGGAACGCGGGTTGCAGGTCAACCCGCTCATCAAGACTTCGCTCGCGCCCGGATCGCGCGTCGTTAGTGATTATTTGAGCAAGGCCGGCCTCCAAAAATACCTCGACGCCCTCGGCTTCAATCTTGTCGGATACGGTTGTACGACGTGCATCGGCAATTCCGGGCCGCTCGCGCCGCAGATCGACGATGCGATTTCGAAAAATGACGTCGTGGCTGCGGCAGTCCTTTCCGGCAACCGCAATTTCGAGGCGCGCATTCACCAGAACATCAAGGCGAATTTCCTCATGTCGCCGCCGCTGGTGGTCGCCTTCGCGCTCGCGGGCCGTGTGGACATTGATATGAGTCACGAGCCCATTGGCAAAGGCAAAGATGGCCGAGACGTCTATTTGAAGGACATCTGGCCGACGATGCAGGAAATCCGCAACGAAATGCAAAACGCGTTGCAGCCGGAAGTTTTCCGGAAATTATACCGCGACTTTGCCGGACAAAATCCCAAGTGGAACGAAATTCCATCCAGTACGGGAAATGTTTACGAATGGGATGCCAAATCCACGTATATCCAGGAACCGCCATTTTTTGGAAATTTCTCGATGCAACCGGGTCAAATTCGCGAGATTAAGGACGCACGCCCCCTGGCCATTTTTGGCGACAGCGTGACGACCGACCACATTTCTCCGGCCGGCTCGATTAAGAAAAGTTCGCCCGCTGGAAAATATCTCATCGAAAACGGAGTCGCGGCGGAGGACTTCAATAGTTACGGTTCGCGCCGGGGCAATGACCGCGTGATGACGCGCGGCACGTTTGCGAATGTGCGGATCAAAAACCTGATGACGCCCGGCATCGAAGGCGGTGTGACGAAGTTCCAGCCCGGCGGCGAGCAAATGAGCATCTATGACGCCGCCATGAAATATCATGCCGCGGGTGTCCCGCTGGTGGTTTTGGCCGGGCAGGAATACGGCACCGGCAGTTCGCGTGATTGGGCGGCCAAGGGAACGAATTTGCTCGGCGTTACGGTGGTAGTCGCGCAAAGCTTCGAGCGCATTCATCGCAGTAACCTCGTCGGAATGGGCGTCCTGCCGTTGCAGTTCAAAGAAGGTGTCACCGCGCAAAGCCTGAAACTGGACGGCTCGGAGAAATTCGATGTTCTTGGGTTGGGCGGCAACCTCAAGCCGCAACAGGAAGTCACCCTGCGCATTACGCGGGCCAATGGACAGGCGGAAAATGTTCCTGTGAAGTGCCGTATTGATACGTCCATTGAGATCGATTACTACCAGCACGGCGGCATTTTGCCGTATGTGCTCAGGCAGTTAATCTCGAAAGCGTAGCCATTTACGATTTACGATTTAGGCGGTGTAGCAACCGACGCCTGCCGCGCCGTAGCCAGGCGAAGGCGGGTGAGGAGGCTCTGACTATTTCGCGGCTGAGTCGCCCAGTCTCTTTGGACGCTCAACCTGGCCAACCGTCCTTCGAATCGAAACCGATTCAACGTTTTAACATTTCAATGTTTCAACGCCCCGTGAATTTTTAATTTTTAATTGTTTCCCGTTTCCTTCATCCTTTGTCCATGAAATCCATGACGGGTTATGGTCGCGGTGAGTGTGCCAGGGACGGTTTCAAAATCACCGTTGAACTGGGCGCGGTCAACCGCCGCCAATCTGAAATCTCGATCAATCTTCCCCGCGAACTGGAAATGCTTGAATCGCCCGTGCGGGACGCCATTCACGCCCGCGTGGCCCGCGGCCGCGTTACCGCGCGTATCAACGTTCACTCCGGAGAAGGCAACGTCTGCGCCCGGATGCACATCAACAAACGCCTCGCCGCGGCCTATGCTGCCGAACTCACGAAGCTTGCCAAACAACTCAAGCTCTCCGGCGGCGTCACCCTCGACCAGATCGTCCGCGCCCCGGGAGTATTTCAGAGCGACGAAGAACTTGTTGAGGCGGACAAAATCTGGCCGGCAGTCGAAAAAGCCCTGCAACAGGCACTGGCCGCATTGGTCAAAATGCGCGAGCGCGAAGGCACGCATTTGTCCGCGGACCTGGCCACCCGCGTCGGCATCCTGCGCAAAGCGGTCGAAAAAATTCGCAAACAGGCCCCGGTGACCGCCGAGAATTACCGCCGACAATTGGTGGAACGTGTCAAAGGCGCCGGGATTGAAAACATTGCCGCGGACGACGAGCGATTGCTCAAGGAAATCGTTTTGTTCGCGGACCGCGCCGACATCTCCGAGGAATTGACCCGGCTCCAAAGCCATTTCCAGCAATTCGATGATTGCCGCAAATCCCCGGAACCCGTGGGGCGCACTCTCGATTTTTTGGCCCAGGAAATGAACCGTGAAATCAACACCGTCGGTTCCAAGGCCAACGACGCGGTCATTTCCCGTGAAGTCGTGATCCTCAAAACAGAGCTCGAGCGTTTCCGCGAACAGGCCCAGAACGTGGAATGAAAAAGAGAAAGTCCAGTCCGTTGCTGTTCCTCGTTTCCGCGCCTTCCGGCGGGGGCAAAACGACGCTCTGCCGCCAATTGTTACGCGCCCGCCGGACTATGGTCCGGGCGATTACCTGCACTACGCGGCCGCCCCGTCCGGGCGAAAAGAACGGCGTGGACTACTATTTTTTGAGAGCCGACGATTTTCTTCGCCGTGTTCAGGCGGGAAATTTCCTCGAACACGCAACGGTCTTCGGCAACAGCTATGGTTTATTGAAATCAGAACTGCTCGATAAATTACGCTCCGGGAAAGATGTTCTTTTAAACGTGGACGTCCAGGGCGCGGCGACGATTCGCCGGGCTGCCCAGGCCGAGCCTGAACTCGCGAGCGCGCTGGTGACGGTTTTTTTGACTCCAACGACGCTTGCGGAAATCGAACGGCGATTGAAAAAGCGCGGCGCGGATTCGACAGAAGTCATTCGCCGGCGCGTCGCCGGGGCCAGGCACGAGATCGCGCAGTGGAAAAACTTCGACTACCTGTTGATCAGTGGAAGCAAGGAAGAAGACCTGCGGTTGGGGTTGGCGATTATTGAAGCCGAAAAAATGAGAATCGGGCGGGCTGCGTCGCCGGAATTTTGATTTCATAACTCCAAAGCAGCGCGGGAGTTTTGCAGCCGCCCGTTTACACCCTCAAATACTTCAAAATCCCTAATAAACACGTGGCTTTTCGCGAAATCTTCAGCCCCGTTTACACGTTTACTTACCTACACATACAGAATGTGTGGCATTGTCAGCCACCCTCCATTTTCCAGTCGCGTGTCTGTTGTTCTATCGTTGCCGACCGTTTCAACATTTCAACGATTCAACGCCTTCGCCGCGCATCGCTTTATATTCGCCTTAACTATAAAAAAGGCTATAGTTCGATAACAGGTATGAACGTTGTCTTAGGCGTTACAGGTTCAATTGCCGCGCACAAAGCGGCCGATTTAGCGTCACTACTCACCAAGGCCGGGTGCGAGGTTCGGGCAGTCCTGACAGCCGATGCCCAAAAGTTCATCACACCGTTGCCATTCAAAACGTTGACGCGCAATCCCGTTGTTACCGACCTCTACGATGAAGAGGAGGGCTGGAAACCCACCCACATCCGGCTCGCGGACGAAGCAGACCTTTTGTTGATCGCGCCGGCTACAGCCAATGTGATTGCGAAGATGGCCGCCGGTATCGCCGATGACGCGCTCACGTGCATCGCCCTGGCGCTCAATCCGAAGGCGAAAATTTTGATTGCCCCGGCGATGAACGGGAAAATGTGGCTGCACCCGGCTACGCAGGCAAATGTGAAAACGCTGGCGTCGCGCGGCGCGCAATTTATCGGGCCGGATGAAGGCATGTTGTCCTGCGGCTATGAAGGCATTGGGCGGCTCTGGCCGGTTGCGGCCATCGTCGAACGCGCTCTAGCCTTGAAACCGTGACCGGCAGAATTTAAAAGGGACCCATGGTTCTATGAAATCAGGCTCCTGGCAATGGTTGAAAACACTCCCGGCAGTCCTCGCCGCGCCCCGGCCGGATCCCGTAGTCCAGGCGCAACGCATTATCTCGATGCAACGGCGCATCCTTTTGCCGGTCAGGACCGCCATGATTGCGATCGTGTTGTATTACTTCTTTTCCGTGGATTGGACCGCCGGACCGCCCAGCACCCAAACCGTGGTCCTGGAAACATTGCGGAGTTTTGTATTGGTCTATGTTGCTTGCAATGTCATCGCCGCCTTCATCTTTTTCTCCTGGAAATGGTTTCCCACGGGAGTTTTTCAATGGCTGGTGTTCATTCTCGGCCTGTTGGACGGTCTTTTTGTCGCCAGCCTCATGCTCATTACCGGCGGATGGCAAAGCATTGCGTATTGGCTCCTGCCGGTTTTGATCGTCCTGAACGCCGCGGGCATACCGCTGGCCGTGCCGCAGATTGTCCTGAATTTGTTAATGAGCGCGTTCTTTGTCGGAGTCGGAATCGTTTACGCCAACATGGGGGACAACCAAATTAACCTCATGTATGTGCCAGGTCTGGGGCCCCAGCATATGTCTCCTGGAACAAACGCCGTCGCAGTGGTACACACCGAGATCCTGGAAAAGCCGCATCGAGACATCCATTGGGACCCCAGATTTCAGGCGGAAGAGGAAACCCCGGCCGAATCGTTTTTGCTCCGTTTATTCGTCCTCCTGCTGCTGACCCTGTGCTGTTACGGCGTGCAGGCGCTGGCCGAACGCCAAAGGCGGGAACTCGAAGAAGCGCGCGAATTCGCCGTCCGCGAAGCCCGATTGCACTCAGCGGGACGTCTTGCCGCCGAGTTCGCCCATCAAATCAAAAATCCGCTGGCCGTCATTACCAATGCCGCGTTCTCGCTCCAGCGCTCCCTGCGCGAAAACAGAAATTCAGCCGCCCAGCAAATCGAAATTATCCAGGAGGAAGTGGCCCGCGCCGACCGCGTTATTACCCAAATTATGGGATACGCCCAGTTGAGCGAAGGCCGCGTTGAAAAACTCGACGTTGTCGATGAAATGGAGCGCGCCATCGCGCAGGTCTTTCCGCCCGCAGTTCCCTGTGATGTTGCGGTTCAACGCTATTATTCGGATTATTTTCCGCCTTTGCTGATGCAGCGCGGCCATCTGTCCGAGATATTTATCAACCTGCTCAAAAATGCGCGTGAAGCCATCAGCAGCCCGGGAAAGGTGGTGATTCACGCCGACTGTCTGAAGGACAATTCCATTGAAATTTCCATTCGCGATACCGGGGCCGGCATACCGCCCGATAAGGTGACGCGAATATTTGAGGCCTATTACACGACCAAAGGCGGAGGCAGCGGAATGGGCCTGGCGATTGTCCGGCATAACACCGAACTGTACGGCGGAACCGTACGGGTCAATTCTGAGGTTGGACGCGGGTCGGAATTTGTTTTAACATTCCCCGCGAAAGCAATTGTGAACGTCCGCCAATGAACTTTCCACTTCCGCCAGTTCTCGTCGTGGACGACGAGAAAAACATGCGCCGTTCGCTCGAAAATGTTTTGAGCGACGAAGGGTACACGGCGCGCGTGTCCGAATCAGCCGAAGAAGCCCTCCGATTTCTCGCCGGTGAGGAATTTTTCATGGTCATTACCGACGCCCGTCTCGGCGGCATGAGCGGCTATGAACTCCTGAAAAAGATCCATGAGCGCAAACCGGAATTGCCGGTGATCATGCTAACGGCCTACGCGACGCCCAAGCTGGCGGTGGAAGCGATTCGGTCCGGCGCCATTGATTACCTGTCAAAACCCTTTGCCCCGGAGGAATTGCTCCACGCGGTCGCCCGTTGCGCCGAACGCTATCGGCTGCTCCGGGAAAATGCCGCGCTCCGTTCCCGAACGGACCAGGTTGTCACTCTCGAACAAATTGTGGGTGAATCGGAAAAAATCCGCGAATTGCGAAGATTGATCCAAACCGTTGCGCAAACCGACGCGCGAGTCCTGATTCTGGGCGAGAGCGGCACGGGCAAGGAACTGGTGGCAGGCGCGCTGCACAGCCTGAGCCAGCGCAGAAGCCTCAACTACGTCCGCATCAACTGTGCTGCGATTCCCGAGACCCTTCTGGAAAGCGAGTTGTTTGGCCACGAACGCGGCGCATTTACGGGGGCCATAAAACAGAAGATCGGCCGTGTGGAAGAGGCTGATGGCGGCACGATCTTTCTCGACGAGATCGCGGACATGAGCAAACCGCTTCAGGCAAAACTGCTGAGGTTTTTGGAGGACGGCAGCTTTACCCGGGTTGGCGGCACCCAGGAATTGCGGGTGAACGTGCGGTTCATCGCCGCCACCAATCGCGACATCGCCGCGGCGATCACCGAAGGCCAATTCCGGGAGGACCTGTTTCACCGGCTGAACGTCGTCCAGTTCAATCTGCCGGCGCTCCGCGAGCGCGGCGACGACGTGTTGCTTTTGGCCGAACATTTTTTGCAGTTGTTTCAGACTTCGATGAATAAAAGCATGCGGACCGTTTCCCCGGCGGCGCGCCAAAAACTCCTTTCACACCGCTGGCCCGGCAATATTCGCGAGCTTCGCAACGCGATCGAACGCGCCTTGATTTTGGAAACCTCCCGTGAATTGCAGGCTTCAAGCCTGCCCAATTTTCAGGTCGAGGCGCGCCTGCAAAAAAACCAGTCCGTCCAGGTCGCGCTTGACGAAACGCTCGATGACGCCCTGTCGCGCATCGAACGCGAACTCATTTCCACCGCCCTGGAACAAAATAATTTCAGCCTCACGCGCGCCGCCGACCGACTCAAGCTGACACGGCACTCCTTGCGCTATCGGATGCAACGCCTTAATATGAACGCCGACATTAGCGCCTCGGAATGAAATTTTTGCCTTCAACCGCAGACTCAAGTCTGTATGGATGGGAACTGCTGCTGGTGGTGCTGGCGGCTGCCCTGTTGCCCGCCGTCGCGGTCATTCTCTGGGCGGCGTTCTTCCGGAAAAAGGGCCATCGCAAAAGCCGGCGACGGCGACGCGATTCTTCCTCTGCTGGTCAGGCGGCTCTCCGCACGAATGGGGCGCCCCGGGCCTTCGATGCGGAAAATGCGGGGGGCGAACCAAGGTCCTGATGCAACATAGCCGCGCGATTACACGTAAGAGCGCGTCCAATCTTGCGCTTGCTTTTGTCCTGTTGCCCAAGCCCAAACGGGACGCCATGTCCGCCCTCTACGCGTTTTGCCGTGAAGTGGACGACGTCGCCGATGAAGACTCTGCTCCGGCTGAACAGCGCTGCCGGGAACTTTCGCGCTGGCGCGCCGACGTCAAGCGCGCCTGCGAAAATCAGCCGCCGGAACTCCCGGTTAACGTCGAGTTGCGCCCGGTCATCCAGCAATATTCGCTGCCGTTTGCGTTGTTTGACGAACTAATCAAGGGCTGCGAAATGGATTTGGAGATCACTCGCTACGAAAATTTCGACCAGCTCGAACTATACTGTTACCGCGTTGCTTCGGTGGTTGGACTCCTGAGCATTCACATTTTTGGCCACCAAAATCCCGGCGCCCGGGAATATGCCGTCTCGTTGGGCAAGGCCCTCCAATTCACCAACATCCTGCGTGACGTAAAGACCGACGCCGCCCGCGGCCGGATTTATTTGCCCGTCGATGAACTGAAAAAATTCAATGTTAGCGAAAGCGATATTTTAGAAGGTCGTTACACTGAGGGGTTTCGGGCCCTGGCCGAAAGTGTTGCCGCCCGCGCGAAAGGCTTTTATTCCGCTGCCCGCGCGTTGCTGCCGCCGGAAGACCGGCAGTCCATGGTCGCCGCCGAACTCATGGGAACGATTTATTGGCGGCTGTTAAGAAAATTGGAGTACGCGAAGTTTGACGTTTTTTCACAGCCGATAAAATTGTCGAAGGCTCAAAAATTATTCATCGTTTTTCAGTCATTCCTGCGGTTTTGGCTGGGGTCTGCGATCGGAAAGTACGGAAAATCCTGATATGTCCGCGCAACCCGCACGCCGCCTGATCGTCAATGCTGATGATTTCGGGCTGTCCCAATCGGTAAACCAGGCGGTGGTTCGCGCGCACCGCGAGGGCATCCTCACCAGCGCCAGTCTGATGGTGAACGAAGCCGGCTTTGCCGAGGCCATCGCGCTGGCGAAGGAAAATCCGAATCTCGGTCTCGGACTTCACCTGACCCTGCTTCAGGGCCATTCCACGCTGCCGCCGGAGAGAATTCCCGGCCTGGTGAATTCGCGCGGAGAATTTTCCAACAGCCCCGTGGGCGTCGGCATGGCTTACTTCTTCCGGCGCAGCCTGCGCGAACAACTGCGGGCTGAAATTCGCGCGCAGTTCGGGAAATTTTACTCCACCGGACTGCCGCTTGACCATGTGAACGGGCATTTGCACCTGCATTTGCACCCGGTCATTTTCAAAATACTGATGGACGATGCCGAAACGCTTGGTATTCGCCATTTTCGGTTCACGCGCGATTGCCTGGCCCGCAGCCGGCGGATGTCCGGCGGCCATATTTTCTACAAAATTTCGCACACGGTCATTTACGATTGCCTTTCGAGCCGCGCGCGCGAACCGTTGCGTAATCGGAGCATCAAACACGCGCAAATTACATTTGGCCTTTTGCAGGACAGCCGGGTCGATGAAGAATACATTTTGAAACTTCTTCCGGAATTGCCCCCCGGCGATTCGGAACTCTATTCCCATCCTTCACTCGACAGATTCAAACACGAATTCGACGGCCTCATCAGTCCGCGTGTGCGTGAAGAGGTTCAAAAACTGGGAATTCAGTTGATCCGGTATCAGGATTTGTAGAATTCCAGATTATATAGCTGCTGTTTTCGAAAGTAATCCGCTAATTCTTAATGTTTCCATCCGAAAACTGCTGCCTTTCGGGCAATTTCGTGCTTAAATACGCTCATGGTCAAGTTACTCCTGATTTTGGTTGTCGGACTCATCTTCGAGTCCGCAGGGGTCGTACTCCTTAAAAAAGGGATTACGCAAATAGGTGATATGCAGGGCGTTACAGTCGCTGAAATCCTCCGTGTGGTTAAAGTGGGCGTGGTCAATCCCCAAATCATTCTGGGGGTTTTATTTGAAGCGATTTTTTTTCTATGCCTGGTGATTTTGATGTCCAAAAGCGACATCAGTTTCCTGTGGCCGCTCACGTCATTGAGTTTCGTCTTTGCCACATTCGCGGCGATCTTGTTTCTCGGTGAGCGTGTTTCCTCTGTGCGCTGGATCGGCGTGATTTTGATCGTGATTGGCGCGGCGTTTATCAGCTACAGCCAGCATATCAAGGAAGAGCCACCGCCAGGGCAATCGACATCGGCGAAATAATTCACGTCTTTAGACGTTATACGTTGAAACACGGGGAGTTTCGATGATCCCAGAATGG
Organism: Verrucomicrobiia bacterium; assembly: GCA_036489615.1. Taxonomy (GTDB): domain Bacteria; phylum Verrucomicrobiota; class Verrucomicrobiia; order Limisphaerales; family UBA11358; genus UBA11358. The sequence continues at coordinate 12,397 of DASXFM010000317.1, forward strand.
CGTATTCCTGCCTCGAATGCTGTCGGCCTTATCCGTTTCAACTATTTAACGTTTTAACGAGCACATCGGCCAGTCGCTGGGCGGCGAGTTTTGTATTCTTCTGCAATTCCATCAGCGCCCCCATCTTCCACGGCGCGCGTGCCACAGCCACCATGAGCTTGCTCATGTCCAGGGTCTTGTCCTCCGTTAGAAACTTATTAAAATCCAACGGCAAATCCTGGTCTGCCGTGTCGGAGATCACCCGAACCGTGACACAGGGAATACCGTGTCCGCCGCAAACGGCATGGACCGCGCCTGACTCCATCTCCGCTGCGTCGGCGCCCGTTTCTTCCCGCAGTTTCTTTTTGTCCGCGGCAGTCGTCGCAATCCAGTCGGCGCAATATATTTTCGATTCTTTCGAGCCGGCTGAGGTCAACTTTGATCGAATGGCGGCATAGGCATCGCCGCCCGCGTTTGTGTTTGTGGGAATTTCGAAAATGACATCGCCAATTTTCAGATCGGGGGTCAGTCCGCCGGCAAACCCGCACGTCAGCAAAAGTGACGGTTGGTGGGTCGCCAGAAACTCCCGCGTCGCTCTTTCCGCATTTTCGCGTCCGATACCCGTCAAAAAAACGTGGACCTTGTCTTCGCTGACTTTTTCAAAGGCCCCGGCTTCCTCGGCCAGGGCGAAGCACACTGCAACTTTTTTGTCTTCCATGAGACGACTATTGAAATGTGCCCAATGCCCTCTGGCAAGAAGAAGAACGCTGAAAATGCCTTAAATTTAGGCGTTTCGTCCCGTTCTCAGTTGCCGCGAACGAATTCTGAGCTTATTGTGTGCCGGTGCATACCGAATTTTCCATCGCAGCCCATTGGCCCGACGGTTTCGACGAAGACGGGCTTCGGCAATGGGTCGAACGAATGCGCACTCAGTTGGACCAGCCTATTTCTCTGGGCCTGGTTTTCATGTCCCCGGATTTTTTCCCGTACGCGGCGCAGACATTGGAAATTCTCCGCGTTCATGGCCGCATTCCGCTTCTGGCGGGCTGTTCCGGGGCGGGACTGATTGTCAACGGCGAGGAAATGGAAAGCGCTTCGGGAATCGTTTTGGGACTCTACTCATTGCCCGGCGTAGAACTCAAAGCTTTTCATTTCATGCCGTCTCAGATCGAGGAAGCCACGAGCGGTTCTTATTGGCGATCGGCTACCGGCATCGAACCCGCCGGCACGAATGGCTGGCTGGTTTTTCACGATCCATTCCACATGGACGCCGACAACTGGATTCGTTGGTGGAACGACGCCTACGCGCCCATACCAACCTTCGGCGGGGCCGCCAGCGGAATTTTCTCCGACCAAACCACGCAGGTTTACCTGAATGGCGACGTATTCGATGAAGGTCTTGTGGCCATTTCCGTGGGGGGTGACGTCAAATTAACTGGCGTCGTGTCGCAAGGCTGCACGCCTATTGGCGAACCCTGGACGCTCACGCGCGTCGAGCAAAATTTAATTCATCAAATCGCCAACCGCCCCGCGTATTCCGTTCTGGCGGAGACATTTCAAAAGCTTCCGCCCGCGGACCAGCAAAAGGCGCGGGGTAATTTGCTCATTGGCCTGGCGGTCAACGAATACCTGGAAGATTTTCACAGGGGAGATTTTTTGGTGCGACCGCTTATCGGCGGTGATCCCACGTCCGGCATCCTGGCGGTGGGGGCGTTACCGCGCGCGGGTCAAACGATGCAATTTCAGCGACGCGACGCCGCGGCGGCGAGTGAGGACATGCACGAATTGCTCACGCTCGCCAAAGAAGATGCTCAAGGCGGCCCGATTTATGGAGGTTGCCTGTGCTGCTGCAATGGTCGGGGAAAGAATCTCTTTGGCGTGCCTAATCACGATGCGAGCCTGGCGCAAGAGGAACTGGGCCCCATCGGTGTCTCCGGCTTTTTCTGCGCCGGCGAAATCGGACCGGTCGGGAAGAAAAGTTTTCTGCATGGGTTTACGGCTGCTCTGGCTTTATTCGTAAAACGGTAACGGCGGGCGATAGGGTGGGTAATATAGTACCGCCCCATGTGCCATCATCGCCGATCCGCAAAGCCTGGTGCTTTAGGAAGAGGCTGGCTGGTTCAGCCGCTGAATGACTTCCTGGGCCAGTAATTCATACGCTGCGGAACCGCTGCTGTATTTATCGTAGTGGATGATCGGCTTGCCGAAACTGGGAGCCTCCGCGAGTTTCGTGGTGCGAGGAATAGTCGTTTCAAACACCTTTGCGCCAAGCAGGTTGCGGACTTCACCGACCACTTCGTTGGATAATTTTGTGCGGCCATCAAACATCGTCATCACAACGCCAAAAATATCGAGTTGGGGATTGACGCCGGCGGCGCGCAATTGGCCCAGGACGCGGGTCATCATGGAAATACCTTCGAGAGCGTAATACTCGCATTGCAAGGGAACGAGCAGGCCATCGCTCGCGGTGAACGCATTTAAGGTGAGAATGCCCAGGGAGGGCGGGCAATCAATCAGCACGATATCAAACCGGCCGCTTTCCAGCACGGGTTTGAGCGAACGCGAGACAGCCTGGAGATGGTCCGCCGTGCGCGCCAACTCAAGGTCCGCCGCGCACAAATCCACTTCGCTGGGAACGATTTCGAGGCGCTCAAAATTCGTGGGTTTGATTTTGTCCAGAAGGCCGCCCTCGCCAAGCAATACGCGATAAGCGCTCGCGCCCTCGACTTTTTCGACTCCCACACCGCTGGTGGCGTTGGCCTGGGGATCCAGATCGAAGAGCAACACCCGCTGTCCGGTGGCGCTAAGACAGGCCGAGAGGTTAACGGCGGTCGTGGTTTTACCCACCCCGCCTTTCTGGTTGGCAACGGCTAGGATACGTGCTGGCATCGCGATTGAGTCAATTTTACCTTGCGCCGTTAGCTGCGCAAAGCGGAATCAATCGTTTCCGCCGGAACGCGTTTGCCAAACTCAACCTCTCCGATTCTTCGCGCCAGGACAAACCGAACTTCGCCGCCGGTCGTCTTCTTGTCGAGACGCATCGCTTCAAATAGTTTTCGGCGCCGGGAATCGTTTAACTGGATTTGTGTCGGCAAACCAGCCCGCACGAAGAGGGCTTCAATGCGCTTAACGTCTTCCTGAGGCATTCCCTGAATCCGCTCTGAGAGCCGTGCCGCGATGACTTGTCCGATGGAAATGGCTTCGCCGTGCAAATATTTTCCGTATCCAAAGCTATTTTCAATCGCGTGGCCGATTGTATGCCCGAAATTCAAAATCGCGCGAAGGCCGGTTTCAGTTTCATCCTGGCTCACGACTTCGGCCTTGATTTCACAGCAGCGGGCGATGATGGGCGCGAGCAATTTTTCGTCCAGGCGCAAAATCCGGTCCAGGCCGCGCTCCAGGGCGGCGAATAAGGGCGCGTCATAAATGATTCCGTATTTGATGACTTCAGCGATGCCGGCGCGAAATTCGCGTTCCGGGAGCGTTTTCAGAGTGTCGGTATCGCACAAAACCAGCCTGGGCTGATAAAAGGCGCCGACAAGGTTTTTTCCGGCCCGCAGATTCACGCCAGTCTTGCCGCCGACCGAGCTGTCCACTTGCGCGAGCAAGGTAGTGGGAACCTGAACAGAGGGAATGCCGCGCAGATAAGTCGCCGCCACAAATCCCGCCAAATCACCCACCACGCCGCCGCCCAGTGCGACGATAAATGATTTTCTTTCCAGCCGGTGCGCAGCCAATTGATCGTAACAACCGGCGACGGTCCGCAGGCTTTTGGCCGTCTCACCGGCGGCTACTGTCAGCAGCAAAGGAGAAAACCCGGCGCGAACGAGCGAATCAAAGACGGCTTTCGCATAATATTTGCCTGCGTTTTTGTCCGTAATGATCGCGCAACGTTCACCGGTTTTGAGTCGCGCGCATTCGGGGCCGATATTTTTTAAAAGCGCGGGCCCGATTTTAATCGTGTAGCCGCGGCTGCCAAGTTGAACGGGAACGGAACGCACCGGCACAGGATGGAAATTTTCAAGGCCGCTGTCAAAATTTAGCCAACTTTTTTCGCCCCTCTCTTCCCTCGTCGTTGAAGTTGGCGAAAATTTTATCAGGTGAGCAAAAGGCAACAGGGAAAAAGCTTCATCCGTAGTTGTCAATATCTCGTCGAAAACTCTTAAAACCATTGTAAATAAAGGCGATTCAAGCTGTTTGGCTGGAGGGTTTTTTACCCTTGGCATTGCCGTTGCTAAAGGGCGCATACCGTCGTGCCACTCGTAACGTTATGGTCCGGCGCGCAGGCACTAATCATTTAAAAATATGAAGAAAATAGACGCGATCATCAAACCATTCAAATTGGAGGAAGTTAAGGACGCCCTGAGTGAAATTGGCATCGAAGGCATGACCGTAAGCGAGGTCAAAGGTTTCGGCCGCCAAAAGGGCCATACCGAAATATACCGGGGCAGCGAATACACGGTGGATTTTCTGCCAAAGATAAAAATCGAACTGGTCGTCGCGGACAATCAGAAGGACGCGGCCGTTGCCGCGATTATCAAAGCCGCCAAAACCGGAAAAATCGGGGATGGAAAAGTCTTTGTTTCGTCCATCGACGAAGCCGTCCGGATCCGCACCGAGGAGAAAGGCGAATCCGCTGTCTAAAGGAATAACAAGGACGTGAAAATTTACTTATATAGAACCCAATTAAACAAAACCATGAAACGAATTCTTCTAACACTCGCCTTGATTGCTGCTGCTTCACTGGGTGCCCTGACCATGGACGCCCAGACGAACACCGTGGCGGCCACCAATGCCGCGCCTGCTGCGCCCGCTTTGCCTGCGCCAACACTGGATCAGCGCGTAAGTTCGCTCGAAGCCTACATTCAGGATATCGATCCGTCGACCGCGCTTAAGGACACCAACGGCAATATGATCTGCCAGAACACGCCGGTTATGAATACCGCTGGTCCCGGCCACAATGCGTGGATGATGACCTCCACCGCATTGGTATTGTTCATGACGCTCCCCGGTCTGGCGTTGTTCTATGGTGGTCTCGTTCGCAGGAAGAACGTGCTCTCCGTCCTGGCCCAGTGTTTCTTAATCACTGGTCTGGTAAGCATCTTGTGGTACATCTGCGGATTTAGCATGGCATTTGGTCCGGGCACGGGATGGCACGGGCCATTCTGGGGTGACTTGGGAACCTATGCCTTTTTCAAGGGCGTTACCGGTGCCCCGGGTGGAGTGTCTACTGCCTGGGTTTCGTTGGACGTGTTTTCGTGCTTCCAATTGACCTTCGCCATCATCACTCCGGCGCTCATTATTGGTTCCATCGCTGAACGTATGAAGTTTTCTGCCATTTGCATCTTCATGACGTTGTGGATGTTCGTCGTTTACTTCCCGCTGGCTCACATGGTTTGGAGCAGCACCGGCTGGATGAGCGGCGCCGCAAACGCCGCCGCCGCAAAAATCAAAGCCATTGACTTCGCTGGCGGCACAGTCGTGCATATGTCTTCAGGATGGTCGGCATTTATCCTCTGCCTGATCCTCGGCAAACGCGTTGGTTTTGGCAAAGACCACTTTACCCCCCATAGCCTGGTGGCGACATACATCGGCGCCTGTATGCTCTGGGTTGGGTGGTACGGCTTCAACGCCGGTTCCGAGGTCGGCTCGGATGGTACCGCCGGCAACGCCTTTACCACGACAACGCTTGCGACCGCAGTCGCCTCGTTTGTCTGGCCGATGTTGGAATGGGTTGTTAAGGGCAGACCCAGCGTGCTGGGATTTTGTTCCGGCGCGGTCGCCGGTTTGGTGGTGATTACCCCCGCCTGCGGTTGGGTCAATCCCACAGGCGGCGTGATCATTGGTGTTCTTGCTGGCTCGATTCCCTGGTTTTTCGTTTACAAAGTCAAAGGCTGGTTTGGCTATGACGATGCGCTCGATACCTTCGGCGTGCATGCCATTGGTGGAACGGTTGGCGCCATCGCTACAGGCATCCTTTGCGATGCAACGGTAAACTCCTTGATACCAATGCAAAACAACGGCGTGGCGGATCATGCCCGCCAGGTGGTAGAACAGCTCAAGGCTGTTGGCGTTACCATTGCGCTGTCTGTGGTCGGAACCATCATCTGTGCTTACATTACTAAAGTCCTGGTAGGTTTGCGTCCGACTGAGGAAGTTGAAATCCAGGGGTTGGATGTCAATGAACATGGCGAAGAAGGCTACGTGATGTAATAAAATTATCTCGACGCTGCGCCGGTTGTTGGCCAAAGTGTCAGACCGGCGCAGCTCCTTGCTGCGTAACAATAACAAAAAACTGCATAGACAAAATATGGCAAATCCAAAAAGTGTTTTAGACCTGGCGAAAAAAGCCGGTGCTAAAATGGTGGACATCAAGTTCGTGGACACCTTCGGCACCTGGCAACATTTCAGCCTGCCCATTAGCGAATTGACTGAAGAGGTTTTTGCGGAAGGACTCGGCTTTGACGGCTCGTCCATCCGCGGATGGAAATCTATCGAGGCTTCCGACATGCTCGCGATGCCCGATCCGGAAACGGCGTTCATCGACCCGTTCATGGCTGACCCGACGTTATCCCTCACGTGCACCATCGCCGAAACCGGCACTCAGGAAGCCTATAGCCGCGACCCGCGCGGTATCGCGCAAAAGGCCGAAGCTTTCCTCAAGAGCACCGGCATTGCTGACACCGCGGTGTTTGGCCCTGAAGCGGAATTTTTCATCTTCGATAGCGTCCGATTTGATGCAAAACAAAACGGCACGTTTTACGAGGTTGATTCCGAAGAAGCCGTCTGGAATGTCGGCAAAGGCGGCAATTGCTGTGAACCGAACCTCGGTTACAAAATCCGCAACAAGGAAGGTTACTTCCCGGTTGCTCCGGCGGATACCCAGCAGGACATCCGCACGGAAATGTGCCTGGTTATGGAATCGCTCGGCGTGAAGATCGAGCGGCAGCACCATGAAGTGGCGACCGCCGGTCAGGCGGAAATTGATTACCGCTTCAACACCCTGGTTAAGGCGGCGGATTGGATGATGATCTATAAATACGTCATCAAAAACGTTGCCAAAAAGCACGGTAAGACCGTGACGTTCATGCCCAAACCGCTCTTCGGTGACAACGGTTCCGGCATGCACACGCATCAATCGCTTTGGAACAAAGGCAAGCCGCTATTCGCCGGCAAGGAATATGCCGGTCTTTCAACGATGGCGCTGCATTACGTCGGCGGCATTTTGAAACACGCCAAGGCCCTGGCCGCCATCTGCAACCCGACAACGAACAGCTATAAGCGGCTCGTTCCGGGTTACGAAGCGCCGGTCAACCTCGCCTACAGCGCCCGCAACCGCAGCGCCTCCATTCGCATTCCGACTTACAGCGAAAATCCCAAGGCCAAGCGCATCGAATATCGTCCGCCGGATCCGGCGGCGAATCCGTACCTGGCGTTTGCCGCGATGCTCATGGCCGGTTTGGACGGTGTGACCAACAAAATCAAACCCGGTGAGCCGATGGACAAGAATCTTTACGAACTGCCGCCCGAAGAACACGCGAAGATTCCGCAGATGCCCGGCAGCCTGGATGAATCATTGAATCATCTCGAAAAAGACCACGACTTTTTGTTGAAAGGCGACGTCTTCACCAGCGACTTCATTGAAATGTGGATCAGTCACAAACGCAAGGAATCGGATTCTGTCCGCCTGCGTCCGCATCCGTATGAATTCTTCCTCTACTACGACGTATAGACTTAAGACTTAAGGGCCAGGAGAAACCGGGGAACGGCGCGAATTTCGATTCGCGCCGTTTTTCGTTTTATAGAGAAATCAGACCGATCCGACGTGTCGGACCCATGAATGAACGAGCCTAACTGTGCGCACCCAACTGCAACCTTGAATCCGATTCGAGAATTTGCTTGAGGTTCGCCCAATTGGCCTGGTTCATGTCATTGAACGCATTCAGATACACGGCCACCGCTTCGTGCTGGTATTTGGTGAGCAGGGTGTCGATCGCGGCCTTGAGCCTGGCGTCGTCAATGGCCTGGGGCAGGTCGTCCACCACGCCTTCCTCATTTTTGATTTCGAGCGCGTTTAGAAAATCAACGAGCATGGCCTTATGCTTTTTCACAAGCCACTCGCGAAGAAGGCCCGCGGCCACGACGTCGAGGCCGGGCTTGGACAAAATCTGGATCATGGACGTGTGCCGTTGCGCTCGCGGCTGCCGTTCCAAATAGACCGGGCGCACGTGCAACGCCTGGGCCACGCCCTTGAGCGTCGCCTTGTAAGCCGGTTTCTCCGATTCGTAGGCAAAATTCAAAATGTCATTCGCCAGCGCGGGCGACATAAATCCAAAAAGTTCGTGAGACGTGAGCATACAGATAAAAAATTAACCCCGGATGGCGCTTCCTTCGATTTTCTTCATTCGTTCTTCAGACGGTCGTCAGTGAAATCTTATCTTTAATGGCCAGTCGTTCGCAAGCTTCCCGTTCGAGTAACAGCGATTTGCCGGTTTCGATCGCCAGCGCCGAAATGCGCGCGGCGGCGCAAACCTCAAACGTCTTTGGGCCAAGGCACGGAATATCGAAACGCATGTCGTGTTTTTCCCTGGCCACTTTCACGGCCACCGCTCCGCCTTCCTTGCCCGCCAGTTCGCCGCCGCGCGCGAGACATTTATCGGTCCCTTCAAACGCTTCCACGGCCAGCACGGTCCCGTTTTTGACGACGACGGTCTGGCCAATTTCAAGGCGGGAGGTTTCCTTGGCGATTCGATACCCAAAGGCTACGTCTTCTTTCTGCTCGGCAGAAAGTTTTGGGCCGAACTGAAAATCTTTCCCCGGCATCAACGGCGCGAGCCACGGTGTGGCCTCGATCAATTCCACGCCGTCTTTTTTCAATTCGTCCGCAATCGTGCCGAAAATCGTGTGCGCATTTCGTTCCTTGATTTTGAAAAGCAACGACATGGCGCGCAGGTCCAGGCGCAGGTCGAAAAGGTTCTTCGGAGCAATTTGCCCCACCATGACGCATTGTTTGACGCCGCGGTCCGTGAAGGCCGAAATCATTTTGCCCAGTTGCCCGACGCGCAGCCAAACGGTTTCGTCCACCAGTTGGGCAAGGGCGGGGTCGGTCTCATTTTCAAAAGCCACGGCTACGAGCCGTTTCACCCCGGCCGCGCGCGCCTGGCGCGCAAATTCCAATGGAAGGGAACGGTTGCCGGCGATGATGCCAATCGAGTCCAGGGCCAAAGTCATTACCGTAGAATAAGGAAGAATTAGAGCATCAGCAATCTCAACGGGTGGCAATCACCCGGCCCGCTGCGTCAGTCGGCAGGTTCGCTCAGCGAGCTATGGCCATTCTTCTCGATTGCCTCAAGATGTTCGGCCACCAACGGTTCGGAAATCGCGTGTTCACCTCCGAGCCATTTACCAAGGTCAATTAATTTGCACCGACTCGAGCAGAATGGGCCGTATTTCCGGGCAAGCCAATCGCCCTTCTTTTTGCAGGCCGGACAAACAACCGGTTTCGCCGGCTTTTCATTCATGGTTTGCGACCACGTCCGCACCGGCCCGCTTAAGCAACATATAATCCCTCATGATTCGTTCGGTCTCCTCCATCATTGCGTCCGGGGGAGGGGAGTTGGTCATACGTACGACGTTTATGGAGTTCGTTGGAAAGACCATAGCGCAAGGGGCGCCTGAATCCACCGGGGCTTTGATCAATTTTATCGGCTCCGGCAAACCGGGTCTTTCAGTGTCAGCGACGGTGAGTTCATACATGGTTACGTCTGGCAAAGCGCGCGATTCAACCACTTTATCGCGTGTCTTTCTCGCTGCTTCGAGCCTTTCCTTTTCATCCCATGCCTTGCGCTCGTTGAGGGTGTCGGTCTTTTTGGTCTGCAATTCTTGAAGTTCGGCGATATCCTGCCGGACATAGTTGAAATCCTGGTTGGTGGCGACCCGCGCGGCGGAATCACGCTGCAATCCAGGCAAAAACGGCTGAACGTCCTTCAAGGTCATATAGTTTGTCGCCGGAATCGTGTCCCATGGCAGGGCATTGGGCAGGTCATCTTCGCCAATATCCTGGCTGTAACTCAAAGGATCCGGCAAAACAATGTCGGGAATGACGCCCTTTAATTGCGTCGAGGCACCGTTAATCCGATAGAATTTCCGAATAGTGATTTTGACCAGGCCCGGATCGTTTGTCGCTGAATCCGTGGCGGTCCAAACGAAGGGCCGCAAGGGGTCCAGATTTTGAACCGTTCCTTTGCCGAAGGTGGAAGTATCGCCAACAATCAGCGCCCGTCCGTAATCCTGGAGGGCGGCGGCCACGATTTCTGACGCCGAGGCACTAAGGCGGTTTGCCAGGACAATGAGGGGTCCGTGATAAATATCGGGGGCGTTGTCGTTCTGTTTTTCCAAATCATCATTGTCGGGCGAACGGATTTGAACCACCGGTCCATTGGTGACAAAGAGACCAACGAATTGAACGGCTTCCTCAAGCGATCCGCCGGGATTGCCGCGCAAATCGAGGATGATTCCGCCCGCTTTTTCGTTCATCAGTTTTTGTACAAGTTTTTGGACGTCGACGGAGATGTGGTTCCCGGTTTCAGGCGAACTGCCTGATGAATCCACCGGCGCGTAGAATGAGGGCACGTCGATGACGCCGATCCGATCGGTCCCCCCGTTTCTGTTCGGAGTTTCAATCAACATCGCCTTGGCCTGCTGGTCTTTAATATTAATTTCGTCGCGCACCAGGGTTACCACGCGGCGGGAATTTGGATCGTCCGCGGGAATAATTGTGAGCCGCACCTGGGTTCCTTTCGTCCCGCGAATGAGTTGGACGATTTTCGACAATTCGGTGTCCACTACGTCCACAGAAGGCTGGTTTCCCTGGGCTACGGCAATGATTTTGTCGTTAGGTTTCAGCTGGTTGCTCTTCCATGCCGGGCCACCGGGAATGAGGCTTTCTATCTTGCAATAGCCGTCCTCGGACGTGAGGCCGGCTCCAATGCCAAAGAGCGCAAGGCTCATATTAATCGTGAAATTCTGCGCGCCCTCGTTGTTCATGTAGTCCGAATGAGGATCGTACGCGCGCGCCAATGAGTCCAGATATGCCTGCAATACGTCGCTGCTCTCCAACTCGTCGCATTGGCGCAATTCACGATCGTAGCGGCGCTGAAGGGTCTGGGCGATATCGGCCGCATCTGCCCGGGACAGCGTGGATCCCGGGCCATTGGTTTCCTTGTCCAGTTTTAGGCGCAAAATATCCCAAAGCAGTTGCTGGCGCCAAATTCGCTTCGCGTCATCCAGGTTCCTGGGATAGGGAGCGTCTTTGCGATTAATCCGCACTTGCTCGTCCGAGGTAAATTTAAAATTGTCGTGTTTCAACAATTCACCCGCGTAGGCCACGCGCTGCTGCAATCGCTCTTTGAAACGGTTGAATATCACGTATGCCGGTGATACATCCGCCTGACCGTGAGGCCCGAGCGTCAACGTGTCCAGATTCGTCCGGTAGCGGGAGAACTCATCCAGGTCCGATTGCAAAAAGTAGAGGTGTTCGGGATCGTAGTCGTCCAGATAGGAGTTATAAAAGCGTTTTGAAATTTCAGTGTCGAAGGGGTGCTGCGTATAATGAAATTCCTCAAGCAACCGCGCCGTCACATAGGCGACGCTGCCGTCGTTTGGACCGGGCGCAAGCAGTGCGGGCGCCGCTTTGAGAGGCAAAACCGCTGACGATCCCAGAAATGTGGCTAAAATGAATGTTGTTATTTTTGAATGGCTCATGGCATTGGCACGAATCCGTAGAACATAGCCCAAGTCGCGCCGAAATAAAACCTTTTTGCGGGAACATTTAAAAACCCAAGTCACTGGCTCCGGTATTTCCTTGCTGTTTTATGCCATTGGCGCCATGCAAACGCTCGCGTATTAAATTAGACGTCACTGGCCCAAAAACGTTCGCTATTTGTGTTGAAAGCGAAAATTAAAGCCAAGCGCTGACTGTCGCAACTCGCCCCCGGAGTATCGCGCGTTTCAAGTCAATGCTTCAATAGTTGAACGTCGGTAACTCAATCAAATGGTTGGATTTAAACGTGAAGTGAGGCACATTACGCACAGTGAAAGTATCCATTGTTGTCCCGGCTTTTAATGAAGAGCGGTTGCTCGGCGAATCGCTGGCCCGCATTAGTTTGGCCGCGGGCGCATTCCAGCAACGCGGATGGTTGACGGAGCTTATCGTTTGCGACAATAATTCTACGGATCAAACGCCACAAATTGCCCGTGCCGCAGGCGCAACGGTTGTATTCGAGCCCATCAATCAGATTGCCCGCGCCCGAAATCGCGGTGCGGAAGCAGCCACGGGCGACTGGCTGGTCTTTGTCGATGCGGATTCGCATCCTGGCGCTGAATTGTTCACTGACGTTGCTCAGGCGATCGAATCCGGACGGTGCCTGGCAGGCGGCGCGACGATTTTACTGGATAAAAAATATTTTATCGCCGGCCTGGTTACGTCGCTTTGGAATGTTGCGAGCCGTTGGCGGCGATTGTTGGCCGGTTCGTTTATCTTTTGCGAAGCCGCGACGTTCCGGAAAATCGGCGGGTTCAGCCATGAGTTATTCGCGGGTGAAGAATTGGAATTGAGCCAGCGCTTGTGGAAAGCGGCCAGGGAATCCGGCAAAAAGGTGGTTATTCTCCACCGGCATCCACTCATCACGTCCGCAAGGAAGATGCATCTTTATACATTGCGCGAGCATTTGCGCCTTTTTGCGCGCCTTTTCAGAAACCCGCGCGTGCTCACCAGCCGCGAAGCCTGTTATTTGTGGTATGACGGCCGGCGTTAAATATGTCTTCCCTCTTTGATTTTCCTTGATTTCCGGCGCTCGTGGCGGTTTCCTTTGGCGCATCATTTTTTAATCGATTCGTAACATGGCATACAAAGACATTACGCCGCCCCAGGGCGGAAAGATTTCAATTCAGGCCGGCAAATTGAATGTGCCGGAAAATCCGATTCTTCCCTTCATTCGCGGCGACGGCACGGGCCCGGACATTTGGGCGGCCAGCGTACGTGTGTTTGACGCCGCGGTTCAAAAGGCTTACGGCGGCAAGCGAAAGATTTCCTGGTTCGAGGTCTTTGCCGGCGAAGAGTCGTTTAAGCGATTTAACAACTGGCTGCCGGACGACACGGTTGAAGCATTCAAGGAATATTTGGTCGGCATCAAGGGCCCGCTCACCACGCCGGTCGGCGGTGGCATTCGCTCACTCAACGTTGCCCTGCGCCAAATGCTCGATCTCTATGTGTGCCTGCGCCCCGTGCAGTATTTTTCCGGCGTGCCTTCGCCCGTGAAACGCCCTGAAAAAGTGGACATGGTCATCTTCCGCGAGAATACCGAGGATATTTACGCGGGCATCGAATACGCTGGAGGAACTCCCGAGAGCCAAAAAGTGCTGGATTTCCTGGCCCAGAATTTTCCGAAAGAATTTAAGAAAATCCGCTTCGGCACTAAGGAATCCGCCGCCCAATGGGCGAAGCAACTGGAAGCCGTCGGCGCTCCCTCCCATCCCGCAACGGTGGAAGTGGGCATCGGTTTTAAACCGGTCAGTTATCTGGGTACAATTCGCCTGATTGATGCAGCGGTGCAGTATGCGATTACGAACAAGCGTAAGAGCGTCACGCTGGTCCACAAGGGCAATATTATGAAGTTCACCGAAGGCGCCTTCCGGGACTGGGGCTATAAGCTGGTGAAGGAACGTTACGGCGCAGTGGAATTGGACGGCGGACCCTGGTGTAGAATTCCGGATGGCAAACCCGGCGCAGGTGTCGTTATCAAAGACAGCATTGCCGACATCACGTTGCAACAAGTCCTGACGCGTCCGGACGATTTCGACGTCATCGCTACGTTGAATCTAAACGGCGATTATCTCAGCGATGCATTGGCCGCGCAGGTGGGCGGTATCGGCATCGCCCCTGGCGGTAACATCAACTACATTTCCGGCCATGCCATTTTCGAGGCCACGCACGGCACCGCGCCCAAATACGCGAATAAGGACATGGTCAACCCCGGCAGCGTCGTGCTCTCTGGCGAAATGATGCTCCGGTATCTGGGCTGGACTGAAGCCGCGGATTTGATTTTGAAAGGTCTCAACGGCGCCATTGGCTCCAAACGCGTGACCTACGATTTCGCCCGCTTAATGGACGGCGCAACCCAAATCAAGTGCAGCGAATTTGGGGATAATATTATTGGGCAGATGTGAGGACCTCGTCAGCTGCGCGAAAATCACGAAGGAATCGAATGGCCCGACGCCAGAAACTTTTTTCTTCGCACACCTGTTTAAAGGACAAATTCCACACGAACTTTCTCGGCGGCACGTCGCTCGGTTTCTCCGGGGCGACTGTTTCGCCAGGCCATATTTTCCGCGATTCGACGAAGCATGGCGTGGACATCAATTTGCGGCGCATGCGAAGTGAAACCCGGATCTGACGGCAATTCCAGCGTCTGCTTGTCGTTTAACTGGTCAGCCGATAGCGAGCGATGTGGATATTTTTTCATACAACTCGGTTGTACCGTACTTTACAAACAACGCTTTGATGTTTTCGGACTTTATATCAAGCTTGTTAATGCGGATTATATTTTCCACATCAAGAAAATCTTTCAAGAAGCGATTTATGCGCGCGTTCTTTAAAGCGTGCAGTTTTAGCATTAGCAAATGTTCCAGCGATGGAATGCGTGTCTGGGTCCCGTAAAGGTCAACCTCGCGGCCGGAAGCATACATCGGTTCGAAAGTGCTTTCTCGCACTAGCATCAAATCCACAGGCCAGGCGTTTTGTTTTGGAGGTGATAGTTGTAGAAAGCCTTCGCCTTCCTGGTAAACTGTATAGCCAAGGCCTGAAAAGAGATTCAACCATTGCTCTCGGTTGTCCCGATGAATTAAAATATCCAGGTCTCCAGTTTCTCTCGAATAGCCATAAAAGTTAACCGCCAAACCGCCGATGACCAAATAACGCAAATCCCGCTTGCTCGATTCCGTTGAAATGACTTCAAAGAAACTCACAGCGGCTTTTGGTGAATGCTTTGGTGCGCGGCGGCGATGAATCCCTTGAATAGCGGATGCGGCTGGTGTGGTTTGCTTAGAAACTCCGGATGGAACTGGCTGGCGAGGAAAAATGGATGATCTTTTAATTCGATGACTTCCACCAGCTTGCCGTCCGGAGAATTGCCGCTGAAAACAAAGCCGGCCTTTTCAAATTTTTCGCGATAAGCGTTATTGAACTCGTAGCGATGGCGGTGGCGTTCATTAATGACAAACGCGCCGTAAAGGGCGGCCGCTTTCGTTCCCAGCGCCAATTGGCACGATTGCGACCCCAGCCGCATCGTCCCGCCCTTTTTAGTGACCCGTTTCTGTTCATCCAGCATGGCGATAACGGGGTTCGGCGTGTTGGGGTCAAATTCCGTGGAATGGGACTTGGGCAATTTCAAAACGTTCCGCGCAAATTCGATAGTCGCGATTTGCATTCCCAGGCACAGCCCCAGATAAGGAATTTTATTTTCGCGGGCGTACTGGGCCGCCTTGATTTTGCCTTCCACACCGCGTTCGCCGAATCCGCCCGGGACAATTATTCCGCCGAGGGCGCGCAATTTCTGTTCCGCGCCGTCTTTTTCGATTTCCTCGGCGTCCACTTGCACGATCTCAACGCCGCAATCGTTGGCAATACCGCCGTGAATGACGGCTTCGTAGACGGATTTGTAGGCGTCCTGCAACTCGATGTATTTGCCTACCACGCCCACGCGGACGCGATGCCGGGGGGCGATGAGCTTGCGGATGATTTCCTGCCAATGAACCATATCGGCCGCGGGGGTGTGCAAATCGAGCAGCCGGCAGACCAGGTCGTCCACGCGCTCGCGCTGGAGCATGAGCGGCACTTCGTAAATCGAGTGGTCCACGTCTTTTTCTTCGATCACCGCCTCGACCGGGACGTTGCAATAGAGGGAAATTTTCTGGCGCAATTCCTTGTCCAGGGATTTTTCGCACCGGCAAACGACGACGTGCGGCGCAATACCGATTTCGCGCAGTTTGGCCACCGATTGCTGCGTGGGTTTGGTCTTTAATTCCCCGGCTGCTTTGATAAACGGCACATAGGTCAAGTGAAGAAAGATTGCGTTATTGTAGCCCACCTCCAGCGCGAACTCGCGGATGGCTTCCAAAAACGGGAGGCCTTCGATGTCTCCGGTCGTGCCGCCGATTTCCGTGATAATGACATCGGCTTTTGTCTTTTCAGCCAAAAGATGAATGCGGTTTTTGATTTCATCCGTGACATGCGGAATTACCTGCACCGTTTTGCCCAGGTATTTTCCCTCGCGCTCGTTATTCAGGACGTTTTGATAGACCTGGCCGCTCGTGAGGTTGTTCATGCGCGTGAGCTTGGTACTGGTGAAGCGCTCGTAGTGCCCCAGGTCCAGGTCCGTTTCGGCGCCGTCATCCAGCACGTACACCTCACCGTGCTGATAAGGGTTCATGGTACCCGGGTCCACGTTCAGATACGGGTCGAACTTTTGAAGCGCGACTTTGAGCCCGCGATTTTCGAGCAGCGTGCCGAGCGCGGCAGCCGTCAGGCCCTTGCCCAACGAACTCACCACGCCGCCTGTTACAAATATGAATTTCATCTAAAAGTTATGTGAGAATCGCGACGATGCCCTCTTGTTCAAAATGCTTATCGCCAGTCAGAGCATCTCATCACGTTCCGGTTGCGGATGATAACAAAAGAATCGCGATTCGTCAGCCTCGAAATTTTCAACTTCAAATTTGTCAGGCCAGGAGCAGTTTTTCAACCTTCGCCACGTCCTCCGGTGTGTCTACGCCCACGCTGTCGTAATCCACGCGCACCACCGCGATTTCGATCCCATTTTCCAGCGCTCGCAGCTGCTCCAGTTTTTCAGCGGTCTCCAGTGGCGACACCGGAAACTGCACCAGCCGTAACAAAGCGCTGCGCCGGTAACCGTAAATGCCCAGATGTTTCAAAAACGGGAATGCCCCCAACTGTTCGCCGGCCGAATGGCCGGCGCCATCGCGCAAATAGGGAATCGTGCGTCGCGAAAAATATAACGCGCGTCCAGCGGCGTTGACGACTGTTTTCACGACATTCGGATTCAGCAGTTCGGCGGCATCCTTGATTGGTGCCGCGGCCGTGGACATCTCGCAATTTTCGAGCGCTCCTGCCACTGAATCGATCACTGCGGGCTCAATCATCGGTTCATCTCCTTGAATATTGACCACGGCATCGCACGCGGTTTTTCCGGCCGCCTCCGCGATGCGGTCCGACCCGCTGGGATGGTTTGCGGAGGTCATTTCGACGCGGCAGAACTTCTTTGCCACAGTGTAAATCCGCTCATCATCCGTGGCCACAATGACTTCTGAAAGGGACTTCGCCTTTTGGCATTGCTCTACCACACGCTGGATGAGCGGTTTGCCCGCAATGAGGGCGAGGGGCTTGCCAGGAAATCGAGTGGAAGCGTAACGCGCGGGAATAATGCCAACTATGTTCACGGGGCTCAATTAAGCCACAGGCAACCGCCGCAAATCAAGTCCCTACCGATTTACCTGGCCGCCGCCATCGCCCGTTTGAGCGCAGCGATGACCTGGCGTTGGACAGCAAGGGGTTTGCCGGGGATGCGCGCTCCCGCTGCCGCCAGATGGCCGCCTCCGCCAAATTGCGCGGCAACTTCGTTCACGTTCACCTTTGGGTTTTTTGACCGCAGACTGATGCGCGTTAATTCGGGTTCAATCTCCTCGAATACACAAGCCACGACCACGGGCTTGATGGCGCGAATATGGTCAATCAATCCCTCCGTGTCGTTGCTTTCGGCGCCGGTCCGGGTGAAATCCTCTTTCTTGAGCCACAGGTAAGCGATTCGGTTATTGTCAGTCAGCTTGAATTTATTGTAAAGATGGCGGAGCAGCTTGGCGCGTGACAGGGGATAGGATTGATAAACTTCGTCGCAGACTTTGGCCAGGTCCGCGCCCCGGGTGACCAGTTCGGCGCCCGTATGAAACGTGCCGGGCCGTGTCGTGGGATATTGAAACGAGCCGGTGTCCGTGGAGACGGCGGCGAAAAGATTGTCAGCAATCGGCTTGGTGATCGGCCAGCGCGCCGCTTTGAGCAGGCGGAAGATCAGTTCGCCGCACGAGGGTTCACGCGCTGACACCCAATTAATATCGCCATAGCGCGGGTTGCTCTCGTGGTGGTCAATATTGATCAATATTTTCCGGTCCAGCGAATATTTACCCGCCGCGCCGAGCCTCGGGAAACTGGCGCAATCGGTCGCGATGACACAGTCAAATTGTTTCCCGGGCCGGGGCTGCTCAAACAAACCGTCCGGGTCCAGAAATTGGTATTTTGGCGGGATGGGATCTTCGTTCCAACAGGTTGCGTGTTTGCCCTCGTTGCGTAACGCGATGGCCAGCGCCAGTTGTGAGCCGACGCAATCTCCGTCCGGGCGCACGTGCCCGACCACGCAAAAGGTCTTGTGTTCTCGAATGGTTTCGAGGATCCGGTCAATGATTTTAGGATAGGACGTCATTTTGGTTCATCCTGGTCTGTTGTCGATTGGGCCTTGTCCAGTTCCTCGATAATTTGCAATACCCGGTTTCCCCGCACAATGGTATCGTCAAACACAAATTTGAGCGTGGGTGTATATTTGAGCACCACCGAGCGCGCGACGAGCCCCTGGATGCGCACCCGGTTTTCGGTGAGCAACTGCAGCCCGCGCTTTTGCTGCGCGGCATTTCCGAAAATGCTGATAAATACGACAGCCGATTTCAAATCGCCGGCCATATCCACGTCATTGACCGAGATCAGGCCGGCTTCGTTGACGTGAAATTCGCGGCGGATGGCTTCGCCGATTTCCCGCTTTAATAGCTCGCGGACGCGCTCGTGGCGGAGGGTGGACATGGCTCTAACGCTGGATTAAAAAATTAAAGGATTCACGGCAGGGATCGCGCTCTTCGCAAGTGGCTCTGCCACTGCTGTCACCACGCAATCGCTGAAAATAATCCGCTGCTCCAACAAACCGTCGTTCATAGCTTCGCGGCAACTTTCTCAACAGAATAACATTCCACCAGATCCCCGACCTCGAAGTCCCCGAATCCTTCGATGCGAATGCCGCATTCCATGCCCGCCCGGACTTCGTTGACTTCGTCCTGGAAGCGGCGGAGTGACTGCGTGACCCCTTCGTAAATGACGTCCTTGCGCCGGCGCACGCGGACTTTGCCGCGGACAATGCGTCCGCTTGACACCATGCAGCCCGCCACCGGCGCGCCCTTTGACAATTCAAAAATTTTCCGGACTTCGGCCGAGCCGACGATGGTTTCCCGGCTGACAGGTTCCAAAAGGCCGGCCATGGCCTCTTTCACCTGGTCAATTAATTCATAAATGATCGCGTACAACTTGACCTGCACGCCTTCCCGTTTTGCCTTTTCCGCCGCAGTACTGTCCAGGCGCGTATGGAAACCCAAAATAATGCCGTTCGAAGCCGAGGCCAGCGCAACGTCATTTTCCGTGATCGCGCCAACGTCACTGTGAATGACTTCCATCGAGACTTTCTCCGATTCGATTTTCTCGAGAGCGTCCACGATCGCCTCGACAGAACCCTGGGTATCGGCTTTGACGACCACTTTGAGCGCTTTGCTTTGCGCGGCCTGAAGGGTAGCGAAGAGATTTTCCAGTGTGACCTTCCGGTCTTCCTGGCTCTCTACCCTGGCTTCAAATTCGCGCTGGGCCGCCAGTTCACGCGCCGCTTTTTCGTCTTCCACGACCGAAAATTCGAGGCCCGCGTCCGGTACGCCATTCAGGCCCAGCACTTTCACCGCCACGGATGGCCCGGCTTCTTTAAGGCGCTGGCCCTCCTCGTTGATCAGCGCGCGGACACGCCCATAAAATTCCCCGCACAGGATAATGTCGCTCACGCGAAGAGTGCCCTTGCGCACCAGGACCGTGGCCGTGGGGCCGCCCGGTTCCACGCCCGACTCGATCACGTTGCCTTTGGCGCGTCGATTTGGATTGGCCTTGAGCTCGAGCAAATCCGCCTGGAGCAAAATCATTTCCAGCAGTTTGTCGATGCCCTGCTTGGTCAGCGCCGAAACATCCACGAAAATGGTATCGCCGCCCCAGTCATCCGGAACAAGTCCCTTGTCCTGCAATTGCTGGCGCACTTTCAACGAATTCGCGTTGGGGTGGTCGATTTTGTTCACCGCCACCAGAATGGGCACCTTCGCGGCTTTCGCGTGATTCAAGGCTTCCAGCGTTTGGGGCATGACCCCGTCATTTGCTGCTACCACGAGAATGACTATGTCCGTGACGTTAGCGCCGCGCGCGCGCATGGAACTAAACGCCGCATGACCGGGAGTGTCCAGAAACGTAATTTGCGCCATTTCACTTTTTCGCTCCGGGTGCGGCACGGAAATGGTATAGGCGCCAATGTGCTGCGTGATGCCGCCGGCTTCGCCCGCTGCGACATTCGTCTTGCGGATGACGTCCAGCAGCGATGTCTTGCCATGGTCGACATGGCCCATGATGGTCACCACCGGAGCGCGGGGTTTGAGCTCTTCGGGCTTATCCTCGAAATCCAGCTCGACTTTCTTCTCGGTCGCGTGGACGACGCCTGCGCCGCGCTCCCGTTTTTCGACTTCAAACCGGAAGCCGTATTTGGCGCAAATTTGCCGGGCGATTTTCTCATCAATTGCCTGGTTGACTGTCGCAAAGACCCCCAATTTCATCAGATCGCCAATGATAATGAATGGCTTCTGCTTCAGGGCATTGGCCAGGTCACGGACGACGATGGGCGGCTTGATGGTGATGATCTCGCCGGTTTCGGGCACCGCAAACTTGGGCGCCGCCGGCGCCGCGGGTTTGGCTGCTTCGCGCGGTTGCTGGGAGCGGCCGTCGCGTTGGTCGTCCCGCCGCGGGGGCGGGGCGCCAGGACGGTGCGGGGGCATTTTGCCCCCTCCTCTGTCCCCGCGGGCAGGTTGCTGGGGACGGGTCGGCAATTGAATAAATCCTACTTTTTCTCCGACCTTGGGCGCGGGCCTGGGGGGAGGGGGTGGCGGGGCCACCGGCTTTGGATTCTCGGGTAGCGGTTGGGGCGGCGGTGGCGGTGGCGCGACCGGTTCCACCCTGGCTTCCGGTATGGCTGGCGCTGGTGCTGGCGCAACCGGTGGTGGCGGCGGCGGTGGTGGCGCCGGGGCTGCGGTTATGATCTTAATCTCTTCGTCGACCGGAGCGGGCTTAGGCTTTTCCGGGACGGGTTGCGGGGCAATTTTTGAGGCGAGCGCAGGATACTCTTTGATGAGTTCCTCTTCGAGCCATCCAGCGGAGATTTTATCGAGAGAACTGGAAGGAACTTTCGCGGCGGCAATGCCCAGCGATTTGGCCTTCTCGAGAATTTGTTTGTTCTCGAGGCCATATTTCTTGGCAATATCGTAAATACGAACGGGCATAAACTATTTTCTTCGCTGCCAGCCGAAATGTGCAATTGGCCTTCATGGCGAAATCGCAGAAACACAAATCGTTCCAGCGGGCTTCATAAAATCATCCGGCTACAGGTGCGGCTGAATCATCGCCGCCTAACTCTATTTTTCGTCGCTGCGCCTCAGCGCGCGCCGCCTTCAAAACATCCGCCGCCTTGTCACCGATGGTTTCAATGCTGCTCAAATCGCTCTCGTCGGCGGACAACAAATCTTCCAGCCGGAGCAATCCGGCATGCACCAGCGCGTCAGCCTGCTCCCGGGTCAATCCCGGAATGGCTGCCAGCGCCTGGATGGCCTCGGCCACTTTTTCTTCAAATCCTTTGGTGACCACTTCTTCCGCATCAATGTCCACCTCCCAGCCCGTCAGCTTGGAGGTCAGCCGCGCGTTTTGCCCGCGTTTGCCGATCGCCAGCGACAATTGATCTTCAGCCACCAGAATGCTCAGCCTTTTCTTCTTTTCGTCCACGTCGATGCTCTTTAACTTCGCCGGCTCAAGGGCTTTGGTCACAAACGCGCGAATGTCCGCCGACCACGGGATGACGTCCACTTTTTCATTGTTTAATTCGCGGACGATGTTTTTGACACGCTGACCGCGCATGCCCACGCATGCCCCTACCGGATCCACTTTCGGGTCGCGCGAATAAACCGCCATTTTTGTCCGAAAACCAGGCTCGCGCGCTATGCCTTTGATCTCGATGGTCCCGTCGCTAATTTCTGAAACCTCCACCTGGAAAAGTTTGATAATAAATCGCGGGTCTGCCCGGGACAAGATAATTTCCGGCCCGTGCGCGCCTTCTTCGACCGCCTTGACGTAGCAACGAATCCGTTCGCCAACCTGATATTCCTCGGTCGGTACGCGTTCCCGGTTGGGCAGGAGCGCCTCATACTTGCCGAGGTCCAAAATGACGTCTGAACGGTCAAAGCGCCGGACACTGCCGCTCACGATGTCGCCTACGCGGTCTTTGAACTCAGTGAAAATCAACGACTTCTCAGCCTGACGGATCTTTTGCATCAGCGCCTGTTTGGCGTATTGCGATGCAATGCGGCCAAAGCCCGTCGGTGTGACTTCCTTTTCTACTTCATCACCGACGATTGCGTCCGTCTTAATGCGGCGCGCGTCAAATATAGAAATTTGGTCGTGCTTGGAGATCGGTTTTTCGGTGA
Organism: Verrucomicrobiia bacterium; assembly: GCA_036489615.1. Classification (GTDB taxonomy): domain Bacteria; phylum Verrucomicrobiota; class Verrucomicrobiia; order Limisphaerales; family UBA11358; genus UBA11358. The sequence goes on from DASXFM010000317.1 coordinate 35,032, forward strand.
CGATCAATTTGGCGAACGCCTTGATATCGCCGTTCTTGGGATCAATCGCGACACGCAATTCGCGGGCCGGCCCAACGGCCTTCTTGGCGGCGGACAACAATGCATCCTGGACAGCGCCAACGAGGACATCACGGCTGATGCCTTTTTCGCGCTCCCAGAATTCCAAAACCGCTAAAAAATCGGCGTTCATAATTCATTCGGCGTCCGCCACGCCCGCACGCGGAGAATAAAAAAGCCGGAAGATGGGCATCTCCGACTTTCGCGCGCTGGCAAAACCAGCAGACTTTACCGTTCTTGGTATAAGAATAATTTTTTATCCATAATCCGTCAAGCGGCAAAAAAAAATCAAAAATAGCCCCATTCTTGTGGCGTAAAATGGCTCAACATCCTGAAAATAAATCACTTAGTTGTATTTTTTAAATCCATCCAATTTATCCGAATTGACAACCGTGCGCGATCCGCATAAACCCTCTATCGAGATAACGGAATATTTCCAGTATGCCGCGACGCGAGAAAGACAAACCCTGTATTCGACCGCGCCTGAGGATTGTCTCTGGCAAAAATATTGCTTTTGGCCCGGGCAAAGCCGACCTCCTGGGCGCGTTGGAAACGACCGGGTCCATAACCCGGGCGGCAAGCCAAGTGGGCATGTCCTACATGCGGGCATGGACGCTCATTCGCACGATGAATCGCTGTTTTTGCGAGCCTCTGGTGGACGCCATGCGCGGCGGGATGCGTGGCGGCGGCGGTGCCCACCTGACTCCGACAGGCCGTCAGGTCCTGCAACTTTATCGCCAGATGGACGACGACTGCCTTGACGCGATTCAATCGGAATGGCGCAAACTCCAAAAATTGCTTGTTTAGCTCACGATGAAACAACTCGCGACAGTGACTGTTATCGGCCGGGATAAAACCGGGGTTATCGCCCGGGTCACCAACTTCCTGTTCGAGGAGGGCGCCAATATCGAAGCGCTCGAAGAACAGGTCACGCGCGGCCAGTTCAGCATGACGCTCCAGGCTTCATGGAGAAAAGATGCCCTGGCCGCTCATTCCCTGCGGGGTGGCCTGGCAAAACTCGCGCAGCAACTGGGCATGGAAATCAAGGTCCGCTTCACCGAATACAATCGCCGCCAGCGTTTCGCTATTTTGGTCACGAAAGAGACGCACTGCCTCGAAGCCCTCATGGCCGCCAGGTTCAAAGCCCAGCCGGCGCTGGTGGTCGGCAATTATCCCGGCTTCGCCTCCGTTGCGGAGAAATTCAAATTGCCTTTCTTCCCCGTTTCGTGGAACGACCGCGCCAAAGCGGAAACGCGGGTGCTCGAGCTTCTCGAAAACCATGAAATCGATTTCGTCGTGCTGGCGCGATTCATGAAAATCCTCTCGCCTAACTTCGTGTGGCGTTACAAAAACAAAATTATCAATATCCACCCCTCCTTGCTGCCCAGTTTCCCCGGGCCGCAGGCGTATCGCCAGGCTTACGAACAAGGGGTCAAAATTGCGGGGGTTACCGCGCATTTCGTTTCGATGCGCCTCGATGAAGGCCCCATTATCGCCCAGGGCAGTTTTCAAATCCGTCCCCGAATGACCCTCAAGGAAATCGTTGCGCGCGGCCAAAAACTGGAAGCATCCGTGCTCGTCAAAGCTGTGAAATTGTACCTCGGCAAAAGGCTGGATGTTTATTGGGGAGTGGTGAAGGAAATTTAGCGATCTTCCTGCTTAAATTCCGTCACCGTCCACACCTTCGTGCTCATGCTTATCGACATTTATTATTAATGGGGCCAGCATTTTCCCGCAATTTTCGTCCAACTTGTCGGAAACCGGTTGCAAATCGATTAGGGCAAATTGGCTTCGCGTTTCCATTTTGTCTACGCCGATGTGAACTATCCGGTCAACATACTCGAGGATTTCCTGGGTGGTTCTCATGATTCAGAAGCTGATTTAAAATCTAAATACCGCACCTTGAAAAATCACACCTGAATGGGTTTTGTGCAATGTAATTACGGGACATCCCGATTCACTTTTGGGCAATCGCCCCAATTGGCCGATTGATTGCGGATTGCCTGTTTCTTTTTCGAGAACGCCGCGTCGAATGCGGCATTGCCGGGCACGAAATCGAGCTGGCGCACGAACGCGCAGCTTTCGGTGGCGCCGTGGACGCGGTCCATCCGTCCGTCCTCCCATTCTACCGAGAGTGGACCGGGATAGCCGACATCGTTCAGGGCTGCGATAACGTCCTCAAACCGGATGTCCCCGCGGCCGAGCGACCGAAAATCCCAGAACCGCCGTGGGTCGGCAAAATCGGTGTGGCCGCCGAATACGCCCACCGTGCCGTCGCCATGGCCCCACCACACATCCTTCATGTGGGCGTGGAAAATGCGGTTGCCGAATTCACGGATGAATCGGACGTAGTCCACGCCCTGATAGGCCAGGTGCGACGGATCGTAATTGAAGCCAAAGCGTTTGTGGTATTTGACGGCATCGAGGGCGCGGCGCGCGGAGGCGATATCAAAGGCGATTTCGGTGGGATGGACTTCAAGCGCAAAGTTGGCGTTTTCCTTGTCAAATATCTCCAGGACCGGCAACCAGCGTTTGGCAAAATCGGCAAAACCCCGATCAAGAAAGTCCTGGCTGGTGGGTGGAAACGCATAGACCGCGTGCCAGATGCTTGAGCCGGTAAAACCATTGACGATGGCTGGCGCCGAATCGCCGCCCCCGGGTTTGGCGTTGAAAAATCTTCGGGCGGCTCGGGCGGTGGCCTTCATTCTTTCGGCGGCTCGCCTTCGGACCGCTTCGGGCTCGCCATCGCCCCAGACGTCAGCGGGAAGGATTGCTTTGTGCCGTTCATCGATCAAATCGCAAACCGCCTGGCCGACGAGGTGATTTGAGATAGCGAAGCATGTCAGCCTATTTTTCCGAAGGAGCGCCCATTTCTTTCGGATGTAATCAGACTCGGTGAGCGCGCGATTTACGTCGAAATGGTCGCCCCAGCAGGCGAGTTCGACGCCATCGTAACCCATCGCCCTTGCTTTTGGTGCGAGTTTGGCCAGTGGCAGATCTGCCCATTGGCCGGTGAACAGGGTGACGGGTCGCGGCATGCGACCATTAGAATTTAAAAAGAAGAAACGAAAAAGGAAAAAGGCGCCGGCATAGCGTTGAAGCGGCCGATACCGGCCACTGCGATTGGCTACATCGGCTTTTCGCCAAAATTAATCGCCATGGCCCCGCCCACCAGATTGATAATCCGGACATTCGTCAGCTTGAGTTCCCGCATTTTTTCGGCCACACCCCATTGCGCCGGGTAATGCTTCAAAGATTCGAAAATATACGCATAGGCGTCCGCCCTGCCGCAGAAGAGCAGACCCACCAACGGCACCGAACATCTCAAATGTGTGAAGTACAGACTGCGCCAAAAGGCATTGGCTGGTTTGCCGAAATCCAGCGTCACGATTCGGGCGCCGGGTTTGGCCACCCGCACCATTTCGCGCAATCCTGTCTCTAAATTGGACAAATTCCGGAGCCCGTAACCCACCGTTATGGCGTCGAACGAACTGTCCGGAAACGGGAGGGACTGGGCGTCCCCCTGCACCAATTTCAGACGCCGGCAATGCGACTTTTCGAGGCGGTGCGCGGCCACTTCGAGCATTTTTTCACTGAAATCCAGGCCGGTCACGTCTGCGCCCTGTTCGGCCATTGCCAGGGCGATGTCACCCGTGCCGCAGCACAGGTCCAGGGCACGGTCCCCCGCCTTGACCGCTGCCAGGGCCGTTACCCGGCGTTTCCAAAGGCGATGCAATCCGAAACTCTGCAAATCATTCAGCAAATCGTAACGGCGCGCTATCGTAGCAAACAGGTCGCCCACCTTCTGGGCCCGCGTTTCTCCTGGCGCATAAAATGCATTGCTCACGCTGCCAGTTTAGACTGCCTATGGGCTGGAATCAAAGCCCATAAATTAAAATTGGCATGAAACACCAATTTTGGTACGGATTTAGCTCATTCAGACTCAGAACGGTCAAATATAAACATGATAACGAATGCTGAAACCGCTGCGCCGCCATCAAAGAAGATCCTGGTGGTGGATGACAACGAGGTCATAGTCAAAACCATCGCGGTAAAGTTGAAAACTGCGGGATTTCAAGTGTTTACGGCCCTGGAAGGCGCGGAAGCCGTTGCGCTGGTCCGGAAGCAAAAGCCCGATTTGATCGTACTGGATATTAGCTTTCCTCCTGACGTCGCCGGTGTGCCCTGGGACGGATTCCGCATCATGGACTGGCTGCACCGGGTGGATGATTCCAAGAAAATTCCCATTATTGTCATCACCGGGGGCACGGGAGGGAAGGACAAGGAACACGCGCTGGCTGCCGGCGCTGTCGGATTTTTGCCCAAGCCTATCGACCACGACGAGTTGCTCAAGCTCGTTCGCGCCTCTCTGGGCGCGCCAGTCGCCAACGCCGCCAAATAACCGAGTCCGGGGTATTCTTTTGCTCCATCCGCGCAACGGGCTCCACAGGCACGCGGACTCGAAGTTCTTCCACATCCGGCCATAACCTTCCGTCCGCGCTTGCGTCCTGGAATGCGGTGGCAAACGGAGTGTGACACTGCTTTCGAATCCGAATTTTCATTCAAATTGAAAGCCTCACCCGGCAATCTACGAACCCACTTATCCGTTTAATTATCCGCTTGCCATTCCGGATCGTTTCTTACTACATTGTTCTTCCGCTTTGGAAGCGAGCGTAGCTCAGTCTGGTAGAGCGTCACCTTGCCAAGGTGAATGTCGAGGGTTCGAATCCCTTCGCTCGCTCCATTTTAATCTTCGCGACAGGTAACGACAAAACCGGACAAACCCCGCAATTATCAATGGGTTTTTCAACTTTCGTCCCTTCGCTTTTTGCGACAGGCTGCGACCCATTTTGCCTCTCAGAGCCAGAAATCTGTGCGTACAGTTGTGTACACCCTGTCAGGCGCGGCAGGCTCTTGATTGAATCGTAAATTGGCAATTGAGTTTCATCCGTGTACACCTTCGCCGTGAGCTTAATGTCGCTGTGGCGCATTAACTTCATGGCAAACCGTTGCGGAACTCCATTCCGTTGAAGAAACGTTGCCCAGGTATACCGTAGAGCGTGGAAATCAGCATAGCGTCCTTGCTCATCCTTGTATGCGATGCCAACTTTTTCCCCATCCACTTTTAAACGTGATGCACGCGGGACGCCGTTGGGAAAGACAAGACTTGCTGGAGTCGCATTCTTTGGCCGATACCCCCGCAACGCATCGACAATTTCCGGCACCAAATACACCGCCTCAGTTTTTTTGTTCTTCGCGGCTTCCTCTCGGACAATTACAAACGGCACTTGTGAATCCAGCTTCAAATCACCCCAAACCAATTGCCGCAATTCCTCTTGCCGCAGACCGGTACGCGCAGCCGTAAAATAAATGATGCCGCGCCGCCCCGAACCGTTGATCAGTTTCGTCAATTCTTCATCCCTAAACGCCCGTCGCACCCGTTTCTTTTGGCCACGCTCATCCACCTTACCGACGAATTTGAGAGGATTTGCTTTGATGCGCTCGACCCGCTCCATCCAGTTGAGAAACGAAACCATGCCTTGCAGGTAATGGTTTTTGGTGCGAGCGGCCGCCTTTTCTCCGTTCCGCCAGCTCACGAAGGAATCAGCCGTGACCTGTCCCGTGAACTTCCAACCAGTATCCCCCAGTAGCCGGATAATCCGCGCTTTAAGCAACCTTGCACCACGACCGCCACGACCGCCACGACCGCGTGTAATCAAATCGGCCTGGTAATCGTCCAAATGCTCCAGCAATGGCTTTTGCGCGGCATACCGTACGAGCTTTGGCTCAATAACGCCCGCTTCCTCACGTTCCTTTTCCTGAATGAATTCTTGTGCCTTTTTATTCGCAACCGCGTAATCCGTCGCGCCGAGCGATTTCCAACGGTCAACGGGCATGTCGCCGAGCCGGTACCGCAAATAATAGCAGCGTGTCAGCCGCAATTTGCCATTGCGACGAAACCGGCGCTTTTCAACCTTGAAAATCATGATTGCCTCCGTTGATCAATATTTGCACTTGGCTCAAACGAAATCGGATTCCGCCAAGGATTTTAACTCGTGTTAACTTCCCCGTGCACACTAAACGGTCCACAGTTCGCAAAGAGCACGAGAGCATTTTAGCCACATCTTTTTTCCTCAATAAGCTTTCCATCGTCAGGCCTTCTTCATATTTACATTTTCATCTCCAAAACCGGGCTCGTCCGCCTCCGACCAATCCATGTCGGGATCACGGAATCGCTGAGGAATATTAGCTAAATAAGTTCGATAAATAGCGCTGTGATCGGTTTCAATTCCTCTTTTTGCGAACCAATCTGCAATTGCCCGGAACGTAAATTTCTTTTCATCACGCAGCGTTACAATCGTCGCGAGGTATTCCGAAAGGAGAATTTTTCGTGGCTCTTTCTTGGCATCTTCCAGGACGGCTTCTGGAGGGGGGCAATTGGACTGCACGATCGCTGCAATCTGTGGTTTGTCGGCTTTCGCTGGCTTTGCTTCTTTATTTCGAGTTGTCATTTAGATTAATGTAACCGAACAGAACGAACAAGTCAAACAAATAAATAAAAAAGTTTTCAGTTTTTCCCGGTTGATCTGACTCAAAATTGAAAGAGTTTCTAAAAATCATGCTGGACAAAAGGACATACATTGAAGAATGCTCTCCAGCAAAGAGAACGGATAAAAAATGAGTACCATGTTTAATTTTAAAAAACTTGATCAACGAACGAGGACTTTAATGGTTGAAGAAATCGACCTCGCAATACAAAACAACAAATTATACTTTAGCACTCGCTTTAATGATCGTGGCAGAAATGGCTGGCCCGGTGCACTGCGCAAAGCCGCCGAATCTTCGGACTCGCATCGTTTGGCATTTGATCTACAGCAGGCGTCGGCAATGAAGCATATGGAAGGCCGGGCTACACCTTCTGGCGGTTATACGACAGCACACGTTCCTGATACGGCCGCGGAAACTTTGGCAGACGGTCAATTCAATCGTTTTTACATTGCGGCAATTTGCAGAAGGGCGATAGAAGACAATGTTTCTTCGGTAATTGTTTACCGCGCGAAGTTTAGTCAAGAGCCACGGCCTGAATCCGCTGCACTCGAAGGTGCGGCAAGAAATCCAAAAGACCTTTTAGAAGAGGTTCGCGACCATGATACCTCTCTGAAATGTGACCTCCTGAAGCCGAACTCTGGGTTGTCTATTGATTATTAAGACGACACGTAGCACGACACGTAGCAAATCAGGGCAGAATTCATCTACAAGGAGCCTTTGCCGGGGCGGCGGGCGGGCGCTCCGCGCCCACCCGCTCGCCCATCCGGC
>DASXFM010000335.1:0-17259 GCA_036489615.1 Verrucomicrobiia bacterium
CGCTGTCCGCGCCGCGTTTAGCGGCGCAACGAATGTGGTCGGACGTTGGACCGTCCCGCATTGCGGGATTCCGCCCGCTCTGCAGGCGGTGACGGCGCAACGCGCCGTCCCTGCCACCACCGACGTAAGAATAATGTGTGGATGCGCCCTATGGGGTTGGGAAAGGCGGGTTGGCGCCTGCATAATGCATAGCCCCCTTCTTTATATTGCATATCCGGTGACTGGCTTTTGAGGTCTTCCTTGAATTCGCTATGGCATGAGATTTGCAAAATTCTTTGGAGTTCCCGCCCCAGCCCGCGCAAGAAAGGACAAACGAATGAAAATTGAACACATTACGGCGATATCGGTTCTGGGATTCGCATTGGCCGTCGCGCGACCTTGCACAGCCGCGTCCAGTGCGTCCGTGGTGACGCTCGCGCCCCAAACAGCTCCGGTCACAACACCGCCAGTCGCGCAAGTGCCGCCAGGCTACGTATGGAATGGATCCGAATATGTGGGCCAGACCGGTTCAAAATATTATTATGTAGGGCCGCCCAATACCTGGGTAGTGCTGGATCCAACGCATCAGCCTGGGGAATCGCAGACCAACAATCCAAACGGGCAATCCCAGGAAATTCGAAATACCCGCTACCAGGGTCACGACGAGGGCCAAAGCCAGCTCCAAAACCCGCCCAACTCTCCATCGCAGGAGAACCCGCAGATGCCGGAACATCCTTAATAAATTGAGAATACCCGAAAGCCAGGGAGATTGGGCGATGGATCGTGCGAATCCTCGCTCACTCCCGCGGCATTTCATTCCAAGTATCCTGTTAATTCTGTCTAAAAAATTGGAAATTCCTTTTTCCGTTTTGCTATTTCCTTTTTAATTTCCGGATGATTCGATTTTTTGGTGTGTTCTGTTCGTGCAGCATGTGGGCCGCGACGTTTTCGCTTCAGGCCGCTGATACTCATCCGGTGGATCTTGCCAATCCGCTGGTCGGTACGGCTTCGTTGGATAATCCGGAACTGCTTGGAAATGCGCCGCCGCCGGGCGAGGAAGCCTATACTGGATTTGTCTGGCCCGGCCCGGCGCTGCCGCACCATGAGGTCCTGCTCAATCCCATCAACAAAGACCTCGATTCCGCGAACGTCAACCACGGCATCATTTGTTCCTACATCCATTCGCGGCCAACCATGGTCGGATTTTCCAGCGTTGTTCCGGGTATGACGATTATGCCCTTAGTCGGCGATTGGACAACGCCGCCCGACCGCAGTTACGCCGCCGCTTACGACAAACAGTCAGAGACCGCCGCGCCCGGATATTATTCCGTTTATTTTCCGGCTAATCGGGTAAAGGCCGAGTTGACGACTACGGAACGCACCTGCCTGTATCGCTTCACCTTTCCAAAATCGGATCGCAGCGTTGTGCTCATGGATTTGGGGGCCGCCAACGGCGGCATCCAGATCGTCGGTGACAACCTGATTTCGGGGAAGCCCGAGCATGCCCGGCGCAATGGGGGACAGACTTTTGTTGCTGAATTCTCGAAGCCGTTCAAGTCGTTCGGTACTTTCCACCAAAATGTCCCGTCCGTGGAAGGTTCACGTGTTTTGCGTGGCGATCTTATTTATCCGAATTCGCGTTCGGATGAGGGCGGGTACGCCGGTTGCTACTTGAATTTTTCGACGACGGATGGCGAGCAAATTTTGGTTAGAATTGCCACCGGAAGGACGGTTGATGAGGCGCGCGCAAAATTGAATTCCGAGGATTCCGATTGGGATTTTGATGGAGCCCGGAAACAGGCGCAAAATGCCTGGGCGGATAAATTAAACCTCATCCAAATCGAGGGCGGCACGGACCACGAACAGCGTTTTTTCTATTCGGCATTCTACCACAGTCTTTACAGTCCGCGGCTGATTGCCAAACGCGGCCAGCCGTTTCGAGGCCTGGACGGCGAGCGCCATGTGGCGGACTATGACCGTTATACTCCGATTCCGTTTTGGGACACGGGCCGCGACCAAATTACTCTGCTAATGCTCATCGAGCCCGACCTGGTGACGAATGTCCTGCGGACACAGTTGGAAATGGCGCGCGAATCAGGCTGGATGGACACTTCTTTTCACGGCGACAACGCCGTTTTTCTGTATCTCGGTTGCTGGGAACGCGGCTACACATTCGATTGGGCTGCAGTTTATCCGTTCCTGCGTAAAAATGCGATGGACCCGGCCGGCCCGCGAAATTGCCTGGCGGAATATATCACTAATGGCTGGATACATGACGTTGTCGTGGATGACCCCAGTCCGCCCTATGCCGACGGCAATGCCGGCGTGGCCACCACGCTCGAGTACAGTTGGGATGATTATGCGATGGCGCTCTACGCCAAAAAACTGGGCAAGGACGACGACTATCGGATGTTTTTGGCTCGTGCTCACAATTATACAAACGTGTTTGATTCGAGCAGCGACTTTATGCGTGGCCGCCGTGAGGATGGTTCATGGATTTCGCCGTTTGATCCCCGGGAACCCTATTACAATTTCATGATGAAAGAAGCCAACGGCTGGCAAACCCTCTGGCTCGTGCCGCATGACGTGCAGGGATTGATTGGTCTCATGGGCGGACGCGAAAAATTCTGCGCGAAGTTGGATGAGTTTTTCTCGACGCCGTATCATCCCAAAGGCATTGCGCGCGACGTGACGGGAATGCTCGGCCAATATTGTCAGGGCAACCAACCCGACCGGCAAACGCCGTATTTTTACGATTATGCGGGACAGCCGTGGAAAACTCAAAAGCTGATCCGCGAAATCCTGACGGAACTTTATGGCAGTGACAAAGCGGGTCTCGCTTATCCCGGCATGGATGACCAGGGTTCAACCTCATCGTGGTATGTGCTGAGCGCTTTGGGATTCTTTGCCACCAATCCCGCGCGCCCGGAATATCTGATCGGCAGCCCGCTGTTTGACCGTGCCACGATCCATCTGGGCGACGGACACGACCTGGTCATCATCGCGCGCCACAACTCACCTCAAAATTGCTATATCCAATCGGCGACGTTGAACGGCCGTTCATGGAATAAGCCTTGGTTTAGCCACTCGGACATCGCCAACGGCGGGCGCCTGGAACTTGTAATGGGCTCGAAACCAAACATGCAATGGGGCAGCGCTCCGGCGGATGCGCCGCCGTCAATGACAGCAATCAGCGGCGAGTGATGGGGCTTAGGCTAATTCGCTGACATTCTTATGACGACTGCGGTTGCAACGGGAACGATCACCGTACAGACATTTTTGTCGGGGTCCAGCGATTCCCATTGTCCCTGCCACGATCCATGATTGAGAATGGACGAGTTTCCCAGCGTAATTCCGTTCTTTGCGCCAACGTCGCAGTTGGGCGCGCCAAGAAACATCACCTGGGCGTCGCCTGCTGAAAAACCTTCCGGAGCGATTGCCACCGACGCCGAATGGGCGGTGGGGCCGTGTTCCTTATTGATGATTGTGACATAAAGATTTGCTTTATCGCCCACGGCGTAAGCGGTCAGGTTGAGCTTCTTTTTGGAAGCGATCGTGACGGGCTCTTCGCAACCATGGCTTCCGAGATCGAACGCTTTGATGGCGTACGCTTTTGGATTGATGCGATAATCGCCGGAGGCCTGGTCAAAATAAACGGTGTCGGTTTTAAACCATTCGGTGTTGTGAAAATTCACTCCGCTGGCGCCGTGCGCCGCCCACCAATGCAGGTAATCCAGCGCCCACAAGGCGGACGCAAACGAGTCGCTGGCATTGGGAATCCCTTTGAGGCAATCGTCGGCTTCGGTCATTCGGTAAGGCATGCCTTTGGCCAGTACCGGGGAGATGGCGTCCTTGAAGAGAGAAGGATATTTTCGGTTCAAATAATTCGGTGACAACATTTTATCAATGGCGTCTCCAACCGAAATAAGCTTTGGATGGTTGTCGTTGGTGCTGATGAAAGGACTTCCGCCCACGTAATAATGCTGTGTGACCATGACCACGAGCCCCGAATTTTTTTCATCTTTGGCAAAGCGTCCGGCCCAATCGCCGGCATTTGCCGCATCCGGCCCGGCGAATTTCGCCTGGGGAACCGACCTGGTGATGGCGGCGGCGAATTTTCTCCATTCGCCCAAATAGCTCGTGTAGTTGGTAATGGCCGGATCTGAACCGCTGCCAAATGGCGGGTAATGGTAGCGCTTGATATCCGGTTCGTTGCCAAGCGCGAAACAATCCAGCCACGGACGGTAGTTGGTCCAGATGTATTGCGCCGTTTCAGCATCCTCTGAAGGATCGCCATTCAGGAGGGGCAGGGAATAGATCACTTTAACGCCGGCGGCTTTGGCAAAACCGAATACGTTGTCGATGGCCGCGCGAGGAGGGCGCGCGGCTTTCAATCCTTCCACCGTGCTGCCGCCCAGGCGAAGGTTCCCTATGCCGCTGTTTCTAAAGAGCGTGATGAGTTGTGAGTTCGTGGGAGAAAAAAGGAAAGCGCCATGGTGCTGCGGCATTTCCGCGACGGCGCCGAAACTGACCCCGCAAAAATCATCGGAAATTGCGTAACCGGGAGAACGGGCATCAATGGTCAGACTAACGGGTGTTTGCGCCAGCGCGGCGATCGGCAGAAGACAGGTTGCAAAAAGCAGGTTAAAAAGAACTCTCATAAATTAATGACTTGCCCTTACTCGGTAAAACATTTGCGAGCCGACAATGGGGACGTTATACAACGGCGGCGCCGCGCCTGCAACGGGCAGATACGGGCCGGCCAAATTCGTGGAACTAAGCAGCGTGCCGGTATAAGTGATTGTCGGCGTAGCGTTCGCCGTCGCTAAACCGATGATTGGCACATCTGACTGAATCGCGATTTTAACGACCACAGCCGAACAGGCTGCCACCGTTACCGTGCATTGGCCATTAGTAATACCCAATGTCGTCCATTGCCCTTGCCACGGACCATTGTCGGAAATGGGGGATCCCCCCAATGTGATTCCGTTGGTTGCCGATGGATCGTTATTGGGGGCAGTCAGGTAGATTTCGACTGCATTTTGCGGGTTGAAGCCGGATGTCTGAATGGTGGCAACGGCGTTGCGGGCGTTTGTCCCGTTTTCCCGATTGATGATCGTCACATAAAGATTCGTGGGGTCGGCGACGGCATAGCCCGTCAGGTTCAGCCCGTTGGTATTGACGATACCAAGCGGCAGAACGTTGCCGTGCCCTCCCAGGTCAAACGCCTTCATCCCATACCCGACCGGATAGACCTGATAATTTCCTTTTGAATCCGGGTAAAAAACGCCGTTGTACTTCCACATCGAGGTATGGAAGCAAGCCATTTGACAGTCATGCAAAGCCCACCAATGCATAAAATCCAGGGAAAACAGGGCCGTGGCAAAGCAGTCATTTCCGCCGAAGACGCCGGCGCTTCCACCGGTATAAAAGCTGTTTGCTTCAGTGAATCGATAAGGCAGCCCCAGCGACAGCACCGGAGTGCCGCACGCGGCGTATTCCGCGGGATAAGTGGCAGAATCCCAGGTTGTGGACAAAACGTCGTTTATTATTTGCGGAATCGTCAGGTTGGCGGAACTCCCGCCCACATATTCATGGAACTGTATGGCTGTGACGATTCCGGAACCCGCTTCAGCCGAGGCAAATTGCGTATCCCAGGAATTTCCCGTGCTGCTGCTGTCTCCGTCAGGTCCGCCGAACTGCCCGCTGCGCGCCGAATTCGTGATGACCTCTGCGAAAGTGTTCCACTCTGACAAATACGATGGAAAGTTTTTTATGGCCGGGTCAGCGGCGCCGTAGTTGTTAGGTTCATTACCAACGGCAAAACAGTCCAGGTATTGCGGGTGGTTGGCCTGGATATAGGCGGCCATGGCTGCGTCCCGGGTTGGATCACCGTTTTCCAGTTGCACGGAATAAATCACTTTCACTCCGGCGGCATTGGCGAAGCGGAATAAAGCATCCACATCCGCGGTCGCCGGAGTGTAATCGGAATTATTTGTATCTACCGATGTGCCGCCAATCCGCAGGGACCTTATTCCGAGTTGTTGAAAAAGAGCAACCATCTGGGTGTCTGATGAATCGAAGAAATAGCCCTTTGAACCGGGTTTAAGGCTGATGGTTCCGAAGCTCAATCCGCTGAAATTCGTAGAGACGGCATAGCCGGGAGAATTCGTAATGGTCAGTGCAATAGGCGACTGAGCCAATGCCGTGCTGGACAAGACAATATTTGCGCCAAACAAGCCGAGCAGGATTTTCATCATTTGCCCCATATCTATTCCCAATAGATATTGTTCGATTCACGGGTGCGGAGCCGTTGTGTGAGCATACAGCCAATTCAAGTCAGGTATGCCGGCCGTTCCAATGGAAATCGCGCCTATTTGTGAGCTGCCCTGGGGCCGCCAGCAGATGCTTCCCGACGACCACCGGTGAAGGTCTGCATGGCCGTCGGCAAAGCTAAGGGCGTCGTTTCGGGTATGGTAACTGCCGGCCAAATTTTCCCATTTGCCCGCGGAGGCGCCCACATATTGGATGAAAAACCCATCGTCTATGGTGTCGGCATTTTCGTCCGTGAAAACGATCATGTCCGACGGACCCGGCCCGTGTCGGCCAATCTGTGTAAATTTGTCATAAGAATAACATTCTCCGCTTGGGTAGGCGCCGCCATTTTGTTCAGTGAACCAGCTTTCGTCCTCGGGAATACCCGCCTTCATTTTGTCCGGCAGATGGACGCCGCCTTCCAAAAAGCCATTCATCGAGACACTGCGGACCCGATCCATGAGCGCTCCTCCCTCATTGCATTTCAGAAGGTCGTCAGGACATTTGTAAAGACCCACGACTTTGCTGGCGTAATAATTGCCAAGGATGGAGTCCTGGAGATACTCGACATTTGTGTCATCAGGGCCGTGTGCGCCACCCATGTTCCAGGTCATTTGGCCTCTCACCCATGCGTTGTAGTTTGTATTCACCGTTTCATCCGCGTTGGGCATGATCCAATCATTATTGTCGCCTGAGTACATCACCCAGCCCATCCCCAATTGTTTCTTGTTATTCAAACATTGAGCCACGCGTGCGCGCTCCTGTGCGCTCTGTAACACCGGCATCAATATCGCAGCCAGGATCGCGATGATGGCAATCACTACCAGGAGTTCGATAAGGGTGAACGCGTTGAAGCGGTGAGCCGTCAAATCGTTTACGCGCTTTTGAAACTTTCTCTGCATCTTCATTTCGTTTGTTCCCTGTAAATTCATGGATAAACCAACCGATAGAACACACTGCCGTTCGCAAGGTTGATTGGGACGACAATCTGGTTGGTTGTGGTTGAACCGGTCACATTGACCCAGTTTGTGCTGATGCCGACGGAGACACTGTTCGTCTGGGCCTGCAAGGTCCAGCCGATGTGGTCTGAAGGCCAGGTTAAATAGAGTTGGTTGTTTGTTATGCCGTACACAATGTTCGTCGGACTGGAATTGACCGCCGCCCCTACGACCAAATCGAGGGTGTTGCTGCTGCTGATAGTCAAAGTCGGGTGATACGCTCCCTGCACACCGCCGCCGGTGACCATATAAGACGATGGCGCCGTCCCGGCCACAGTTCCGGCGGTGTTCACACCAATCAAGGTGTAGGTGCCCATGCCCAATGCGGCGCCGGTGTTGTTGATTTTCAGAATCGTCGACACGGAGAGCGTGAGCGTGCCGTTTGTCACATCGAATGACGGTGTGCCGGACGCGTAGTTCAGGGAAATGGTTCCTGGCCCGCTGTTGGCGTTGCCGTCTATTGTCGCGGTTGATGAGCTATTGCTCAGGGTCTGGCTGGAGCCCAGCGCAAATGCGGTAGAAAGTTTCGATACATCCAGGGTCGCGCCGCCCGAAACAATAATGTTTGTGCTGACCAGGGAACCCTGGCCGCTCAAAGCCAGTATGCCGCCGCTGATAGTTGTATTGCCGGTGTAGATGTTGGCATTGGTCATGACTACCATTCCCGGCCCGGCGGCGTTCAGGTTGCCGTTTCCGGTGAGTTGAGCGGATAGTGTAATTGTTGCGCCTGAGAGCGGTGCAAAATTGACGGTGCCCGGGCCTGGTTGATTGGTGAGGATATAAACTGCATTGACGCCCCGCCACATGGTCCAATTACCGGTGCTCGTTCCTGGCGTGTAGTTCGCTGGCGAAAAAGTCGAGAATGTGCCGCCGGACATGATGAATAGATTCGTATCGTGTTGGTCGGCGGGCGTATTGGTGATGCCGCCCGCACCGAGATTGATCAGGCCGCCGCTGACGTTCACGATGTTCGTTTCGGGGCCCGTTGATTGCGCCTGCGAAGCGCCCGTGCCTCCGGAGGCCCCCACGCCAATTTGAAAGGCGTTGAGCGTTCCGCCACTCACATTGAAAGTGAAAAAGCCTGACGGGCCGTTCCTATTTGCGCCCAGATTGATGCTGGGAGCATTGTTTGTGCAATTCACGTTCAACACCCCGGAAACCAGGTTTAACGTGGAGTCGCCGTTGGTAGTCCAGCCCATGTTGAGGACGCCAGGAGACCCACCGCCGCTCGTTTGTGGGACAAAATTCACGGTGCCGCCATTGACAGTAAAGTTATTTTGGCCGCATCCGCCCAGGAACAGGCCGTCCAGGTTCATTGTGCCGCCATGGATACTCACTGTATTGACAGTGTTTGATGCGTAACCAATCCAGTTATTTCCGCCGCTCGAATTGGTCGCATTGAATGTGCCGCCGTTCATTATGAAATAGTTGGTGCTTAAAACGGCGTTCGGCGCTGTCCCGCCTACAGTAAATCCGTAGCCGGCGCTGGCGCTGGCGGTAAAGTCAGTGACCGTAAGCCCACCGCCGTTCATGATAAACGCGTTGCTGATGTCGCCGCCGCCCAACCCGGCTCCATATCCACCGATGGCCAGTTGGCCGATGAGATTGGTGCCATTTGTGTCGGTGTTGGTGTATAAACAGGAAATGCTGCCGATGTTGTTGGTCAGCGCGGCGACATAATCAAATCCGTTTCCATTGGCATTATCGGGCCAATTGGTGGCGTTACCCGGGGTCATAATCCTCGGGAGCCAATCCAGGGTATTGGTGTATCCGCCGGAAGCGGCATCCCACATTTCTACATTCGATTGGGGAAAACCGCCAATGGTCAGTGTGATGATGACGTTTGTCGAACCATTGGCATTGGTCGCGATCAGCTCCAATTGATCACCGTTCCAACTCGCCGGCAGGCTGGGATAATTCAAGGTCGCATTGAGCGTCGCGCCATTGGTAGTTCCAGCTGCGATCGTCGTGCTGGTGGTCAAGTTAATCCAATGATAACCCAGCGGCGGCGTGCCGATAACAGCCGCTGGAATTGTGAGCGTCGCATTGCTCACGGCGAAGGTATTGGTCGGGGTCGGAACAAAATAGGGCGCAATTGCGCCACCGCCGGCGTCATATTCACCGGCGATCTGTCCGGGCGTCAGGGCATAGTTGAAGATGGCAACATCATTCATGTACCCAAACGTTTGCAGGTTAAAGCCGCTGGTTTGAGTCGCGGAACGCGCGCCGAAGGTCAGGGGCCCCGTCACATTGTTGAATATCCCGCCCCCCGACGCGACATTGGTGCTGCCGGCCAAAGCGCCGTTCACGTACAAAGAAACCACCCCGTTGGCCTGATCGCATACGCCGACAACGTGATACCAGGACCCAGGGATCGGAACGACGGTGCTAATGGCGGCGTTCGTGACTCCTGCGGCATTGCGAACCAGAAACCGAAAGGCGTCGCCCTGGGCGCCCATATCGAGGCTGGCCTCTTCTCCGCCGCCGTAGCCTTTGGTAACGATGCCGCCGCTGCTGTCAAATTGCGGGTTTACCCAGGCTTCGATGGAAAACTCGGCGTTATTGCCCGATGGTGTCGAAAAGTCGACATTGCTACCGATCGAATAAACGTCGCTGGGAGTCAGATTGTTGCCAAACAACACAGACGTGTCCGATGGGTCCGAGCCTTGATTGTATCCCGGGTTGCTTAGATTCACATTTGTATAAAGCCCGTCGTTGCCACCGATATAATCCAGGGAAACGACACCGTTATCCGGGCCATTTCCGCCGTTTTGGTCCGGCTCATTGAATCTCCAGTAGCCGACGGGACTGAGCGCCAGAACTGACTGCGGGTAGGCTGCGGTGGGAAGTGAAATGACTGCCGCAGCCCAATAACCTGTTGCCGCTCCAAAAGCATTCGTGACGATGCAGTAATTGGTGAACGAAGAAACAACGTCACTCGCGGAAAAACTGGCGTTGGTGGCGCCTGCCACGGCCACACCGTTCACGTACCACTGATACGAGAGAGCGGCGCCCACGACCGCGAGCGAGAAGCTGTGATTAAATCCGGGATAGAGCGTATATAAATTTGTGTAGGTCGCCGGAATTTGGCCCACAATGACGGGCGCAAAACTCGGTGTCACTACAGCGCTGGTGACTGCTCCGTAAACGTTTGTCACCACTGCGAAATAGTAGTTATTGAGGTTGGTGATCGTCAGAACGGCATTGGTCGAACCCGAAACTCCGTTGCCGTCTGTTTCAGCCGTTGCCCCGGCATACGCGGGGCTGGTATTGAAGTACCATTGATAAACCAACGGGTCCGTGCCGTTTGCCGTCACAGTAATCACAGTCTTGTTGCCGGAGACGGTCGCTTGGGGCTGTTGGACGATATATGGCGTCACCACCTCCGCCTCGGCGTCGTAAAGCGTCCGAACTTGCCCCTGGGCGAGTGCGTTGGTAAACAACGCGACGTCGCAAATCTGTCCGGCGAATTGCCGCCCCACGCCCGCTGGATTGCTTATATAATCCGGCGCGGCGGCAATGAACACGTCCGTGTTCGTGCCCGGGTAAATGCCGTTGGTGCTCGTGCCGGTCACGATGGCGTCCACGACGCCGTCAACGTAGAGAATGTTTGTGCCGGTAATGTTTGGATTGGAAGCGGGTTGGTAAACGTCAACGACCTGATGCCACTTGCCATCGTTGTAGATTCCCGCCGAGTTGACGATGTTTGCGGAATCCTGGCCGAAAGAACATTGAAGCGCGCCATCCGTATTCATTGCGATGCGCCACGAATTGTCCGAGTGACCGACGATGTCCTGAAAACGGCCGTCGCACGGATTGCCCCGGAAGATGGCAGTCACCGTAAACGGTGTCCTGCCCGTTGGATTATAGGCCGTGGCATAACCCGCATCGGCATAGCTGCTGACTCCGCTGAAAAGGGCCACGTTCGTGGCCGCCGCGACCGAGAACCCACCAAAGGGAACCCCCGCCGGATTTTCCGGGCCGGGGACAGTCCCGGGCATCGTGCCGGGAGCATAGACCCCGTCAATAAAGGCGCTGCCATAATTGGTCAAAACCGGCCAGGTCGCCACGGCCGGCGGCGTATAAGCGGGCGCATCCATGCGCAGGTAAATGGCGGGGTCGTTATTTTCAACCAACTGATAGTAAGGCGTAATCGGGATTGGGTTCGTGCCGGCCTCATAGTCGGCCATGATTGCGTCCGCAGACAGGTTCGTTGGATAAATTGCCAATTCGTCCACGTTCCCATCCATGGTGCGGGTGTTGCCCAGGCCGTTGCCGACTTCGAATGGCGTCCAGAAATCAGGCGTATATTTTCCGAGGCCCGAACCGCTCTTTGATAAAACGCCGTCAATATAAACCGAAAAGTTAGTGTTCATATCGCAAGTCACCACGATATGACACCAAACCGGGCTGGCCGCCGACATCGTGCTGCTGAGCAGATTATTTTTGCCCGGGTCATAGGTGTACAGCGTGTAGCCTCCTGAACCAACGAAGAACCGGATGCCCGCCGTATTTCCTCCGGCATTATACGAACCGCCATTTAGACCCACATTTCCCATTTGACTCCAAATGTCGTTGCCGTTGGCGCTCGCGTTCGTCGTATTAAACCAGCACTCGACTGAAAATGGCGGATTTAAGGTGCACGCAGGCGCCGTGTGCGGGATGAACAATTCATTTGTAAACGTGTTTCCATTATAGGTTCCAAAATACACGGCCGTGTCAGTGTCGCCGGCTATAGCGCCCGGAACCTGATGCTGAATCGCGCTGCCACCTCCGGTCCAATCCGGGTAATAACCAGTCCCCAGGACGCCGAGGGATCCGTAATTCGTCTCTGTATCCCCGGGAGCCGGGGATTCCATCTCGTGCATCGGCCAATAAGCAACGGGACTGAGATTGGTCACGGCATGGAAATAGGCGGACTGCGCGAGGCCTGCGGTGGCCGGCGCTGATACCACAAATGCCGCGGCCAAAATGCTGAGGGATTTCACGTTTATAGACTTTGGGCTTCTCATATGGAGTTTCGGTTTGCTATCGCAGACGCACTTCAAAGCGGGACACCACGACTCAAATGTTCGGTTGGTTCATGTGGCTTAATCGGAAAAATTTACCATTCTTTCATGACGGATTCATCGCTTATTTGGACGTAGGTGGGCCTAATACTTTCGTATAGTCCCATGTTTGGCTGGACGCGCTGCAGATTTTGTCCTACCATAAAATCGACCAATACCGTATGAGAGATGACTGGGCAAAAATTCCCGCGCCCGCGATTGCGCTTTTTGCCTTTGTATTTTTGGTTGCAGCTCTGGGCCAGTCGCCGCCGCTGTCATCGCGCGTGGCTGCTTCGGATTTTCAGACGAATTTGCCCACACTAACACAGGTGGAGCAAATTCGCCGCCTCTCTTTGTCCGATGCCCAGGAGCATTATCCCGTTAAATTCCGCGGGGTTGTCCTGGATTATTCGACTCTGCCGACATTGTTTGTATCCGACGGAACGAATGGCATTTTTATCAGGATCGCCACTAACCAGTTCTTTTCCCAGGGGCAGCTTCTTGATATCGACGGAGTCAGTGACGCGGGAAGGTTCTCGCCGGTGATCGTTCCGTCATCATTGCGCGTCGTCGGCGAAAGCGATTTGCCTCCGCCGCGCGACGTGTCATTTCAAAGAATCGCGGGCGGGGCCCAAGACAGCCAGTGGGTCAGAGTCGCGGGCATCGTTCGTTCCGTTACGATGCGGACTCTCGTTGGTAAAAGTGGGAAACTCACTTGCCCCGAATTGAACCTGGCCACGGACGACGGCGGACGCCTGAGAGTACTTGTCAACGATTATCATGGAAAACCGATTCAATCTCTCGTTGACGCTGAAGTGGTTGCGACGGGGGTCGTGGAATCCATTTACAACGGCAAACGGCAATTAATCAGCGTCCGGCTTCTCACTCCCAGTGCTGAATTTATCGGATTAACCCGCGCCGCGCCGCAGGATATTTGGCTCGCGCCGCCTCGTCCGATTGACAGCCTGCGTCAGTTTTCGCCCGATAAACCGTCGGAGCACCGGGTTAAAGTGGAAGGAACGGTTACTTTGCAGCAGCCGGGAGATTGCATTTTTATCCGGGACGACACGGGAAACATCCGCGTAGAGACAAAACAATATGACCGGGTGATGCCCGGAGACCGCGTGGAAGCCATTGGCTTCCCGGCCGTTTACGACTATACGCCGGTCATGGAGGATGCTGTCTTTCAAAAGACAGGCACGGGGCCGCCGCCGCAGCCGGCCACGCCGCCGGCGAAAGAAGTGCGCTGGCCGAATCATGGCGCGGACCTGATTTGCCTCAATGCGCAATTGCTGGATCAATACCAAACGCCGGACCAGTTTATTTTTGTTTTCCAGGAGGGTGATATCCTCTTTCGCGCCCAGCTTGCCCGCTCGCTGGCCGCTCACGTCAGCCTTCGCAACGGCGCGCTATTGCGTATTACCGGCGTCTGCCTGACCGAAGGACAAAATTATCGTCTCCCGCAACAGACATTCCAAATGATATTGCGGTCACCGGCAGATTTGGTTGTGCTGCGGCAGCCGTCCTGGTGGACGCTGGAACGGCTGCGCTGGACACTATGCGCGTTGATCGTTGTGTTGCTGGCGGCGGGAATTTGGGTTTGGACTTTGAGGCGGCAAATCCGGCTGCAAACCAGGACAATCCGCGAAAAGATCGAGCGCGAAGCGGTGTTGCAGGAACGCATGAG
The DNA here is from genome assembly GCA_036489615.1 of Verrucomicrobiia bacterium. Lineage (GTDB taxonomy): Bacteria > Verrucomicrobiota > Verrucomicrobiia > Limisphaerales > UBA11358 > UBA11358. The sequence continues at coordinate 14,028 of DASXFM010000335.1, forward strand.
AATTGCCCGCGAACTTCACGATAATTTGGAACAGGAACTTGCCGGTGTCCGCATGCAATTGGAATTGACGGCGGCAACGGTAGTCCATTCTCCCGAGTCCGCCATCACCAGCCTGCAAATGGCTAAAACGATGGTCAGTCACAGCCAGGCCGAGGCCAGGCGTTCCGTCTGGGAATTGCGGTCGCAGGTGCTGGAAAACCGGACGTTCCCCGCGGCTCTGTCGGCCACCGCCGGCTTCGTTGAAAATGGCGCGCCTATTGAAGTCAAAGTGTCCGGCCACGCGCACGCTTTGCCGATGCGTATCGAGAGCAATTTGTTGCGGATTGCCCAGGAAGCGATCGCCAACGCCGTCAAACACGCGAAAGCCCGTCATATCACCGTTCAACTCGCTTATGAGACGAATGGAACGCGCTTGAAAATATCCGATGACGGCTGCGGATTCCGCCCGGAAAGCGCGCCTGATGGCAAAACCGGGCATTTCGGGCTCCTGGGGATGAGAGAGCGTGTGGATAAAATCGCGGGAACTCTGGAAGTGACCAGCGTTCCCGGCGTGGGCACGAGCGTCGATGTTTTTGTTCCGCAATTTGAAAACGATGCGGGAAACTCATAAGATGAAGAAAAAGATCCAGGTATTAATTGTTGACGACCATTATCTCCTGAGAATTGGATTGGCCAATTCGTTGAATGTCGAAAGCGACATTGTATGCATTGCCGAAGCCAGGACCGGCGCCGAAGCCATTGAACTCTACCGCAAGCACACACCGGACATCGTGTTGATGGATTTGCGGCTGCCCGACATGAACGGCATTGACGCCACTTCGAAATTGCGTTCCGAATTTCCAAGCGCAACCGTCATCATGCTGTCCACGTTCGACGGCGAAGAAGACATTTTCCGCTCATTGCAGGCAGGCGCTCGTTCTTATGTTCCGAAGGACATCTCACGGGACGACCTGCTCGAAATCATCCGCAACGCCCATAACGGAAAACATACCTTGCCGGCCTCGATAGCAGGCCGCCTCGCGCAGCGAATGCAACGGCGCGAGTTAACGGAACGCGAGCATGAGGTTTTGCGCCTGGTGGTTGAAGGCCAGACGAATAAACAAATCGCGGTTTCCCTCCAAATTACCGAAGTAACAGTCAAGCTGCACGTCAGCAGCATTCTCACAAAATTGGGCGCCCGCGACCGGACCCAGGCGAGCACGCTGGCGATCCAGCGTGGAATTGTTCACCTGATGAATTGAGATAGTCGAATATCGTCAGAATGCGACTGGCCAGTGACGAGGGCACCCAAGACACAAAAAAGCCCCGCAAGATTGCGGGGCCTGACAATTTTTTCTCCTCGGGTCTTAAGCTTTGCGGCGACGGAGGAACATCAGGCCGCTTGCCAAACCGAGTCCGCACAGCGACAGAGTCGCCGGTTCAGGTACGGGAGTGATGTTGATATCGGTAAAATAGACACCGCCGGTGGCGCCGCTAGTGGTATTCTCAATGAGTCCCAATCGGTAATAAGTCTCTGTAGCGGTATCGTTTACGCCCCCTGTAATTGTTCCCAGGTTTTCGGTAACGGTTCCGGTGAAAACCTGGCCGCTGGTCAACTGTGTGCCATTGAATTGGACCTGGTTAGGCGTGCTATAATCCTGTTCGTAATAGCCGCTGCCGGTATTAACAAACACGCCAAGCTGCAAGAAAGTCGCGCCTGAAATGGCCGCAGTATTGATGTAATAATTGTAACTGATGGCGTAGCCGGACGGGTTGCCAATGGCGGCAGCCATCGCAGCGTTGAAACCGGCAAGATTGCCCGAGGAGTCGGAGGCGTCATTTCCTGACTGAAAACCCACGAATGGAAGGTAAACGTAGTTCTGGCCGCCGATGTTTGAGATCGAAGCGGGCGGAGTGCCACTAAATCCTGCATTGGCCCAACCGTCACTTGTGCCATCGGAGAAAGTATACGTAAGCGACTGGCCTTGCGCCTGGATCGCTGCGAGGCCAAGGCACACGGCTACGGCAGTAAAAGCAATGCTGGCAAACCTTCGATGTTGATTAATTAAAGATTTCATAGAGTTTTTCGGGGTCGTCGGCCACAACAATAACAAAAAGCGCGCGGAACCTCTTGTCACCAGAATTAGTGACAAATCCGGCTCGAAATTTCATAACTATTTATGAATAAACGAAATATACAAATGGAAGGCGCTGGAATTTCATAGGATTGTGCATGCAATTTCAGTTCTACGTCTCGAATATGCATTTGGAGGTCCCAGGATTGCATGGGCTGTAACTTGTACTTTTGTTTTATTAATCAATATTGATGTATGTAAGTCGCGCAGGGCGAACGGGAAGCAAGATTTTACCCACTGCGGGCGGATTTGGGCGGTTATGAAAAGACGGTTTCAAGCTTTTTCCGCCATTCGATTTCTCGCGCGTCTCCGGTATACATCGCGATAGTTGCGCCCAAAATCCCGCTCTTTCTCTGAAAGAGCGGGATTTTAAATTCGAAGATTCCTCATTGAAATGTAACGCTGACCTGGATTGGTTTGGAAACTCTCACCGCCGGGAGGGTGAGTTCGTACACGTCTCCATCAGGCGCGCCAATACCGTCGCCAAAAGGCATTGCCGTCTCCGCTTGAGCGAGTTTGCGGACTGACAATTCAGATTTCCTGCCATTGATCACAACGCCCGCCGGAGTCAAATCACCCGGCCAGAAAACCCAGGGATGAATGCGCAATTTCCAAACCCGTTTCGTTAAGGCGCCTTTGTAATGCCCTTCCGCCGCTGCAATTTGCACTGTTATGGTTTTTGTGGCGTCGTCGGCTGAGGCCGTTATCACCGTGTTTCGGAACTGCCCGTTTTTGTAAGCGGTGGTCAGTCTGTCATCTTCATACAGCGTGGCCGATGCGGTTTCTGCGGACGGATATACGTCCAGCGTAATGGGGTTCCATGGTTTTTCGCCCGTATATTGCATTTCCGGCGCGAGCAGCAGGACAGCGCCGGATCGGATGTAGATGGGTTCCTGATCGAGCGGCGTCATGTTGGTGGCCATGAACGGACCGGTGACGGTTTCGCCGTTCCAGGCGTTGATCCAATTGCCGGGGGGAATCCACAATTCGCGCGCCATGCTGGCGTTTCCCTGGGTGTCCTCCCTGAATTGGAGGATGGCGTTGCCCTCGAGTTGTTGATATTCGATACGCAAGCTGTGCGGTTTCCCGGGTGTGAGCACATGCGATGCGTTCGACGT